>NZ_JACVTS010000001.1:0-482224 GCF_016624545.1 Erwinia sp. S38
AGCGCTGAAAGCATCTAAGCGCGAAACTTGCCTCGAGATGAGTTCTCCCTGAGACCCTGAGTCTCCTGAAGGGACGTTGAAGACTACGACGTTGATAGGCCGGGTGTGTAAGCGCAGCGATGCGTTGAGCTAACCGGTACTAATGACCCGTGAGGCTTAACCTTACAACACCAGAAGCGTTCTGGTGGGTGTCTGAGAGACATAAACCAAGATTTCAGCTTGTTCATACGGATTGATTTACGTGGCCTGCGAGGGCGGCGTAAATAACAGAATTTGCCTGGCGGCTTTAGCGCGGTGGTCCCACCTGACCCCATGCCGAACTCAGAAGTGAAACGCCGTAGCGCCGATGGTAGTGTGGGGCCTCCCCATGCGAGAGTAGGGAACTGCCAGGCATCAAACAAAGCAAAAAGGCCATCCTTACGGATGGCCTTTTTGCGTTTACGCATTATCAATACTCCCCTGACGAAATCCCCCACGAACGGAAATCAGCGTGTTACCGGCGCGTTCTGGTAACAGAACATGCTGCCAGGCCGGCCTACGCACAAAAGATCCCCAGTATTCCCACTCTTTTCACTCAAAATAGACTGTTTATAACAATCAACCTCAAAAGGAAATTGAGGAACAGATGATCGCATCCAAAAAAAGATATGCCATCCACGCCATCCTGTTGATATTCACCTGTTGGAGTACCGAGCTTTACGCGGAAATTACCCTTTTACAGCAGAACAGAGACAACCCGGACTGGCTGAGCAGGCTCGATTTCTCCGTAAATGGCAGTATCCGACCCCAGTTCAATGACGTGATGGGCAGCAGTGATAAAGGTTCCTATAAGCGTAATGGTTTCGATGATGGTGATAATCAAACCCGTTTTGGCTTTGCCGCGGACTACTATCTGCGCGATGGCGTAAGTTGGTACACCTACTATGAGTTTGGCCTGAATATGCCCGCGCTGTTCGACTGGAAAAACCATTACGAGGAGGGCAGTGCCTTTACTACCAGGCGCATGCTCTTTACCGGGCTGAAAGCTGATGATATGGGTGAGTTAACCATCGGCCAGCAAACCAGCGTCTACTATGATGTTGTCGCGGCAAAAACCGACCTGTGGGACGACGATATGCTTGCTCAGGCGCCAGGAGTCGGCATCAACGGCGCCTATGATGGTTCATACCGTCCGCGTAAGCAGCTGAAGTTTAGAAACAGTTACGGCAGCGTCGATCTGTACGCTGGCTGGCTATTTCCGGACAGTGAATACCTGGTAGGCGATGGTACGCGTTACCGACGAAAAGGCGGCGGATCGCTGGGATTGGACTACCATATCGACGACGATCTCAGCCTTGGCATGGCGTGGAATGAAACGCGTGCAACCATCAAGCATCCCGGGACTGGCGATGATAAAACCTATAATCAACATATTGTGGGTGCAGCCCTGAGCTGGGTACCCGATAACTGGACCTTCGCCGCGGGCGGTGGCTGGTATAAAAACTTCCTGCAAACAGAATCCAGCCGCACGGATAACTACTTTGTCGGTAGCGCATGGGGTATTGAATACTATGCTGGCTACAGCTTTCATCTCGATCGCGCAGGGCTGAAAACCGTGCAGCCGTTCTTCATGGGTGACCGACTGGAATACGTCAGCGGCAGGAACTATAAGCGCATCGACAACGGGTTAGGTCTCCTGCTGGCCTTTGCCTGGGGTTTCAGCGTTGACTATGAGCATATGTTTACCTCCAGCACTGACAGGCAGGGCGATGTGAACTTTGTACGCCTGAGCTACGACTTCTGAGTTTTCCCTCCAGCCAGCTTTGATCGCACATTGTCGTGATAATACGCAACGGTATCCGCTGGCTGCTCCTCACCCTGAAACATTTTCAACTATCATATGAACAACTCGACTTTTGTTATGCATCACGCTATCTTCAGGCATCTGGATGTCTAAACGTATAAACGTATGTAGTGAGGAAGTTGACCATGCCGATCAGGGTACCTGATGAATTACCAGCCGTGAGTTTTCTGCGCAATGAGAACGTCTTTGTTATGACGTCAACTCGTGCCAGCACTCAGATGATCCGTCCCTTGAAGGTGCTGGTACTAAATTTGATGCCGAAGAAGATCGAAACTGAAAATCAGTTTTTGCGTCTGCTTTCCAACTCGCCGCTACAGATTGATATTCAGCTGCTGCGCATCGACAGCCGTGAGTCCCGCAACACGCCCAGCGAGCACCTGAATAACTTCTACTGCAATTTCGAAGATATTAAACACGATAACTATGATGGGCTGATCGTCACCGGTGCACCGCTCGGACTGGTCGATTTTTGCGATGTTGCCTACTGGCCGCAGATCCAGCAGGTCCTGCACTGGGCGCGGGAGCACGTGACCTCCACGCTGTTCGTCTGTTGGGCGGTACAGGCCGCGTTAAACATCCTCTACGGCATTCCGAAGCAGACGCGGGAAAACAAATTATCCGGCGTATTCGAGCATCAGATCCTGCATCCGCATGCGCTGCTGACGCGAGGTTTTGACGATACTTTCCTGGCGCCTCACTCACGCTATGCCGATTTCCCGGCGCAGATCCTGCGTGATTACACCGATCTGGAAATCTTTGCCGAATCTGAAAAAACCGGCGCTTATTTGTTTGCCAGTAAGGATAAGCGTCTGGCCTTCGTAACCGGGCACCCGGAATATGATGCGCTGACGCTCTCGGGTGAATATCACCGCGACTACGACGCGGGATTAAATCCTGAAATCCCCTACAATTACTTCCCGCAGGACAACCCCGAGCTTCCACCCAGCGCGAGCTGGAGAAGTCACGGCAACCTGCTGTTTTCAAACTGGTTAAACTACTATGTCTACCAGATCACACCATTCGATCTGCGCCATATGAACCCAACGCTGGACTAGTTTTACCTCACCCGATCTCACGTCTCTACGCTAAGCTGACTCCTGCGATCGGGTGGATCTCCACCCTCATTTCTATGCCACTCCCCCAACTTTAATCCAATCTCTCCAGTTGCGATCTGCTGAATCGATCCCTGCTATCACACCTAAAAATCATGATGAAAACACCTTCTTATCTTTAAGTATTTTTATTGTCATATAAATCAATTAATTGAATTCATTTTGTAATTAAAATGGAAATAGTTTTTGATTTTGAAAATTAACTGTTTATATTTTGATCCTGCGGGTTAAAGATTGTCCACTTAACGATCGTCACGCCAGGCGGACGAAACTGACAGGAGCAGGGGTATGACACAACAGCTAATCAGCGCGGAACTCACCTTCCAGCGCCAGCCTGGCCAGCAGGAACGCGAAATTCTTACGGATGCCGCGGTCGATTTCCTTACCGAACTGGTGACGCGCTTCACGCCAAAGCGCAATGCGCTGCTGGCGGAACGCGCGAAAACTCAGCGTAAAATCGATGCCGGTGAGCTGCCTGATTTTATTTCGGAAACAACTTCCATTAAAAATGATGACTGGCAAATTCGTGGTATCCCGCGGGACTTACAGAACCGCCGGGTGGAAATTACTGGCCCCGTCGAGCGCAAGATGGTGATCAATGCCCTGAATGCCAACGTCAACGTGTTTATGGCCGACTTTGAAGATTCGCTGGCGCCGAGCTGGGACAAAGTGATCGCCGGGCAGGTCAACCTGCGCGATGCGGTTAACGGCACCATCAGCTACAGCAATGAAGCGGGGAAGATCTACCAGCTGAAGCCGAACCCGGCGGTGCTGATCTGCCGCGTGCGTGGCCTGCACCTGCCGGAAAAACACGTTACCTGGCGGGGAGAGCCGATCCCGGGCAGCCTGTTTGACTTCGCCCTCTACTTCTTCCACAACGTCGAGGCTCTGCTGGCGAAAGGCAGCGGCCCCTATTTTTACCTGCCGAAAACGCAGACGTATCAGGAAGCCGCCTGGTGGAGTGAGGTATTCAGCTATGCCGAAGATCGTTTCGATCTGCCGCGCGGCACCATTAAGGCGACTCTGCTGATCGAAACCTTGCCGGCGGTATTTCAGATGGATGAGATCCTCTGGAGCCTGCGCGATCACATCGTAGGTCTGAACTGCGGGCGCTGGGATTACATCTTCAGCTACATCAAAACGCTGAAAAATCATCCTGACCGCGTGCTGCCCGATCGGCAGTCGGTCACCATGGATCAGGGCTTCCTGGATGCCTATTCACGGCTGCTGGTCAAAACCTGTCACCGCCGTGGCGCATTTGCCATGGGGGGCATGGCGGCCTTTATTCCGAGCAAAGATGCGGAACGGAACGAGTGGGTACTGAACAAGGTGAAAGCGGACAAACAGCGCGAAGCCAGCAACGGCCACGACGGCACCTGGATCGCCCATCCCGGCCTGGCGGATACGGTGATGGCGGTCTTTAACCAGACGCTGGGCGACGAGCTGAATCAGCTACACGTAACGCGTGAACAGGACACGGCTATCACCGCCGAACAGCTGCTGGCCCCGTGTAACGGCGAGCGCACCGAAGAAGGAATGCGCGCCAATATTCGCGTGGCGGTGCAGTACATCGAGGCCTGGATTAACGGCAACGGCTGCGTACCAATCTACGGGTTGATGGAAGATGCCGCTACGGCAGAAATTTCCCGCACCTCCATCTGGCAGTGGATACGCCACGGCAAAACCCTGCAAAGCGGTGAAGCCGTGACCGAAGCACTGTTCCGCAAAATGCTGACCGAAGAGATGCTGGTTATCCGCGAAGAGCTCGGCGGCCAGCGCTTCGAGCAGGGCCGCTTTGAAGAGGCCGCCGCATTAATGGAGCGCATCACGACCGAATCCGAACTGGTTGAATTCCTGACCTTACCCGGCTACCGCTTACTTCCCTGAACCTGACAAGGAACATTGCCATGACCTCACGTACCCAACAGATCCAACAAATCGAACAATCCCGACGCGATGCACGTTGGGAAGGCATTACCCGCCCTTACAGCGCGGAAGAAGTGGTGAAACTGCGCGGCTCGGTGAATCCGGCCTGTACGCTGGCGCAAAACGGCGCTGAAAAACTGTGGGCGCTGCTCAACGGCGGCGCGAAAAAAGGCTACGTTAACAGCCTCGGCGCGCTGACCGGCGGCCAGGCTCTGCAACAGGCGAAAGCCGGCATCGAGGCGATTTACCTCTCCGGCTGGCAGGTGGCCGCCGACGCGAACCTGGCCTCCAGCATGTATCCGGACCAGTCACTCTATCCGGTGAACTCTGTACCGTCGGTGGTGGAGCGTATTAACAACAGCTTCCAGCGTGCGGATCAGATCCAGTGGGCCAATGACATCGATCCGGGCGATCCGCGCTACGTGGATTATTTCCTGCCGATCGTGGCCGATGCGGAAGCCGGTTTTGGCGGTGTGCTGAACGCCTTTGAGCTGATGAAATCAATGATTCAGGCCGGTGCGGCCGGGGTCCACTTCGAAGACCAGCTGGCCTCGGTGAAGAAGTGCGGCCATATGGGCGGTAAGGTGCTGGTGCCAACCCAGGAAGCGGTGCAGAAGCTGGTTGCTGCGCGGCTGGCTGCGGATGTGATGGGCGTGCCAACGGTGCTGATCGCCCGCACCGATGCCGATGCTGCCGACCTGATCACCTCTGACTGTGACGAATACGACCGTGAATTCGTCACCGGCGAACGTACCCAGGAAGGCTTCTACCGCACTCGTGCCGGGATCGAACAGGCGATTAGCCGTGGGCTGGCCTATGCGCCGTATGCCGATATGGTGTGGTGCGAAACCTCAAAGCCGGATCTCGACCAGGCGCGACGTTTCGCCGAAGCGATTCACGCCCGTTTCCCGGGCAAGCTGTTGGCCTACAACTGCTCGCCGTCGTTTAACTGGAAGAAGAATCTTGATGATCGCACCATCGCTCAGTTCCAGCAGGCGCTGTCGGACATGGGCTACAAATACCAGTTCATCACTCTGGCGGGCATTCACAGCATGTGGTTCAACATGTTTGACCTCGCACAGGCCTACGCGCAGGGCGAGGGGATGCGTCACTACGTGGAAAAAGTGCAGCAGCCGGAATTTGCCGCCATCGACAAGGGCTACACCTTCTCTTCCCACCAGCAGGAAGTCGGGACCGGCTACTTTGACCGTGTGACCACCATTATTCAGGGCGGCAGCTCTTCCGTCACCGCACTGACCGGTTCGACCGAAGAAGATCAGTTCTGATAAACGGGCGGGCTATCCGGCCCGCCACACATGTTTAGCCGGTTGATGAGGTGCACGATGTCAGAGAGGGAAACGCTGATAGCCCAGACTATCCTGCAGGGGTTCGATGCGCAGTATGGTCGCTTCTTGGAAATTACCGCCGGTGCCCAGCAGCGCTTCGAACAGGCTGACTGGCAGGCGGTACAGCAGGCGATGAAAGCGCGTATCCATCTTTACGATCACCACGTCGGGCTGGTCGTTGAACAGCTGCGCTGTATTACCGGCTCGCAGTCGGAAGACCGTGATGTTCTGCAGCAGGTAAAAAGCATCTACACCGGCCTGCTGCCGGACTATCCGCGCTTTGAAATTGCCGAAAGCTTTTTCAACTCCGTTTACTGTCGTTTGTTCAGCCATCAGGCGCTGACGCCGGAACGGCTGTTTATTTTCAGCTCCCAGCCGGAGCGGCGTTTTCGTACGATCCCGCGGCCGCTGGCGCGGGAGTTCAGCGCCTCGGCGGGCTGGCAGCCGCTTCTCAACCGTCTGCTGCACGATCTTCCGCTGCGTCTGCCATGGCAGGATCTGGCAAGGGATATCACTTTTATCATCAGCCACCTGCGGGAAAACTTCAGCGAAAGCGATCTACAGCAGGCAACGTTACAGGTCGCCAACGAGCTGTTTTACCGCAATAAAGCGGCGTGGCTGGTGGCCAAACTGCGCATGCCGTCAGGGGTTTGCGCATTCCTTTTGCCGATTCACCGCAGCGACGCGGGCGAGCTGTTTATTGACACCTGCCTGACCCGCAACCGCGAAGCCAGTATCGTCTTTGGCTTTGCCCGCTCCTATTTCATGGTGTATGCGCCGCTGCCCGCCGCGCTGGTGGAGTGGCTGCGGGAGATCCTGCCGGGGAAAACCACCGCCGAGCTGTATATGGCGATTGGCTGCCAGAAACACGGCAAAACGGAAAGCTATCGGGAATACCTCAACTACATGTCCGCCACCCGCGAGCAGTTTGTTATCGCCCCCGGCGTGCCGGGCCTGGTGATGCTGGTGTTTACGTTACCGGGATTTGACCGGGTGTTTAAGGTCATTAAAGACACCTTTGCGCCGCAGAAAGACGTTACGCCGCAGCGGGTGCGCCAGTGCTACCAGCTGGTCAAAGAGCACGATCGCGTGGGCCGCATGGCCGACACCCAGGAGTTTGAAAACTTCGCCATCGAGCAGGCAAGGCTCAGCCCGGATCTGCTGGCCGCCCTGTGGCGCGAGGTGCCGGAAAAACTGCAGCAGCAGGGGGAGATGCTCATCATCGGCCATTTGTATATGGAACGCCGCATGACGCCACTCAACCTGTGGCTGGAGCAGGCGG
Organism: Erwinia sp. S38; assembly: GCF_016624545.1. NCBI lineage: Bacteria > Pseudomonadati > Pseudomonadota > Gammaproteobacteria > Enterobacterales > Erwiniaceae > Erwinia > Erwinia sp. S38. The sequence continues at coordinate 7,510 of NZ_JACVTS010000001.1, forward strand.
ATGACCAGCAGCGGCACGATGCGATAGAAGAGTACGGCAACGCGGTAAAACAGCTGGCGGCGGCCAATATTTTCCCCGGCGATATGCTGTATAAAAACTTCGGTGTTACCCGCCACGGGCGCGTGGTGTTCTACGACTACGATGAAATCAGCTATATGACCGAAGTGAACTTCCGCGACATCCCGCCGCCGCGCTACCCGGAAGACGAGCTGAGCCACGAGCCGTGGTACAGCGTGTCGCCGGAAGATGTCTTCCCGGAGGAGTTCCGCCACTACCTCTGCGCGGACCCGAAGATAGCGCGATTGTTTGACGATATGCACGCGGAACTGTTCCGCGCCGATTTTTGGCGCGGGTTACAGCAGCGGATACGCAACGGGCATATTGAAGATGTCTTTGCCTACCGCCGCCGGCAGCGCTTTTGTCAGCGCTACGGCGACGGCCTGCTCGGACAGGCAAGTTGAAAATCAGGTGTAGAAGTAGCGCACCACGTGGAAAAATACCGGCGCGGCGAAGCAGAGTGAATCAATGCGATCCATCATGCCGCCGTGTCCCTCCAGCATCGCGCCGAAATCTTTCACCCCGCGATCGCGCTTGATCGCCGACATGCACAGGCCGCCCAGGAAGCCCAGCAGGGTGATCAGCAGCGAAATCAGAAACGCCTGCCACGGCGCGAAGGGCGTTATCCACCACAGCCCCATACCGACCAGACTGGCGCTGAGGATGCCGCCCACAAAGCCTTCGACCGTTTTATTCGGGCTGAGCTTCGGCACAATCGGGCGCTTGCCCCACAGCTTGCCGAACACATACTGCAGCACGTCGGAAATCTGCACCACAATCATCAGGAACAGCAGCAGCTTGATATTCTGCTGCTCATAGCCGGGGATCTGCAGCATCAGCAGGGCCGGAGCGTGGCTGATGCAGTAAACGGCAATCATCATGCTCCACTGAATTTTGGCCGCGCGCTCCAGGAAGTGGCTGGTATCCCCCGCCAGCGCCAGCCGGGCCGGAATAAACAGCCAGGCATAAACCGGGATCAGGATAACGAACACGCCGTACCATTCGATACCGACCAGCAGATACTGCAACGGCAGGATGATAAAGAAGCACCAGAACAGCGCCTCATGATCGCTGCGGCGCGTCGGCAGCAGGGTGACACACTCCCGCAGCGCATAGAACGACATCAGCATAAACAGCACCGTCGACCCGATAGGGCCAAGCGTCATCGCCAGCACGGAGATGATGCACATCACCCACCAGGCGCGAATACGCGCGTTAAGATTGGCGATGGTGTCATTCTGCTTAAACTTCGCCAGCACGCCGCCAATAATGCTGGCCACCACCAGCAGGCCAAACAGGCCGCACAGCAGCCAGCTCAGTTCAGAATCCCAGATTTTCATGGTGCGATCGCCTCCAGTGCGGCTTTGGTCCTTGCCAGAAAAGCCTGTTTATCTTCACCTTCTGTCACGCCAGGCAGCGGCGTACCGAAGGTGGCGCTACAGATAATCGGCACCACCAGCCGCGAGCCTTTTGGCAGCACCCGGTTCAGGTTATCCAGCCACACCGGCACCAGTTCAACCTGCGGAAAGGCTTTGGATAGATGGTAAAGACCGCTCTTAAAGCTGTTGAGCTGCTCGCCGCTGCCGCGCGTGCCTTCGGGAAACAGGATCAGCGAGTGCTGGCCGTCCAGCGCCTGCTTTAGCGGCAGCAGCACGTCTTTGTTTGTTGAAGGGCTGCCTGCCTCACAATCCGGTATGGGCAGCATCGCACCCTCTGCCGATTTCGCTTCCCGCTCCCCGGCAGGGCGGCGCTCAACCAGCACCGCGCCGAAAATTCGCAGCGCCAGATAGCGCCGCAGGCGGGAGCCCAGCCAGTAATCCGCCGCCGCTACCGGGTGAACCCGCGTGCGCATCTGCGGTGGCAGGCTGGCCCAGATCACCAGGCCGTCGAGGTGGCTGCTGTGGTTGGCATAGTAGATGCGGGTTTTTTCCGGCTCCGGTTCGCTGTGCCAGCGGGAGCGGATGCCGGTGAGTAAGCGGCAGACGGTGACCAGCAGTGAACTGACCAGGCGGCGATCGAGGGATAAGCGTGATTCAGGCATTGCTCAGCGTCCTCCGGCTGTCTGAAGAGGACAAAGAGCGGGCGAAAACCCGTATCTGTCGCAGTTTGTCCATACAAATGAGTGGCTGGTGAACATCCTTATCCATGTAAAAAACCTCGGTGTTGAAATAATCAATAGACGGTCTGGCGCGCGGTCAGTGACTGCCGCCGTATTCGCGGGTGATCTCTTTTGCCGCTTTGATCACCATGGCGCCGATCTCGGTGACGCGATCGTCGGTGATACGGGAAATCGGGCCGGAGATCGACAGCGCGGCAAACGGTTCGCGATGCTCGTCGTAAATACAGGCGGCAACGCAACGTAATCCCAGCGCATGCTCTTCATCATCAAAGGAATAGCCCGCTTTACGCGTCTGCGCCAGGTTATCCTTCAGGCTCTGCGGCGACATCAGCGTTTTTGGCGTGTAGTGATGCAGCCCCTGGCGATGCAGCAGTTCGGTCACCTGCTTCTCATTGAGGTTGGCGAGGAACGCCTTGCCTGCGCCGGAAGCGTGCATCGGCAGCTTGCCGCCGATCGGGGCCGACATGCGCATCAGCTGGGTACACTGGACCTGATCGATAATCACCGCCTGATGATCGCTGAGATCCAGCACCGCCAGGTTGACCGTTTCACCGGACTCCTCCATCAGCCTGCGCAGCATCGGATGCACCAGCGCCAGCAGGTTGCGGCTTTGCAGGAAGCTGCTGCCCACCACAAACGCGTGCGCGCCGATGGTCCACAGGCCTAAATCACCCACCTGGCGCACAAATCCCTGCTGCTGCATGGTGGTCAGTAATCGGTGCGTGGTGGAGTTCGGCAGCCCCGCCTGCTGGGCCAGTTCGGTCAGCGCCACGCTGCCGTGCGATTCGGCAATGAACTCCAGCAGCTTCAGGCCGCGGGTTAACGACTGAACCTGGCCAGCAGGTTGTGCTGCCTGGGCGCTGGCAGTACGAGGTTTTTTGCCGCGTTTAACCGGGACGGGGGTAGCCATATCTGAGTCCTTTATTTTTCACCATATGGAAATCATTTTCGTTTTATTGGCTAATAATGCAACGCGTTGCGATCTGGTCGGATCAGTCTGCCGATTGGCTGAAAATGTCTCATCAGCCGCCGCTGTTACCCGCACAGAAGTTGTGCCAGTATGACCTGCAGGCAGTGGTGCCATCAGTGACGAGTGAAGGGGCTGGGTTGTGAGCAACAGAATTGAAGCGCTGCATCAGCAGCTGGCAAAACGCATTATGCTGCTGGATGGCGGCATGGGTACCATGATCCAGAGCTACCGGCTGGAAGAAGGTGATTTTCGCGGTACGCGCTTTGCCGACTGGCCCTGCGATCTGAAAGGCAACAACGACCTGCTGGTGCTGACCAAACCGGAGGTGATTAGCGCGATCCATCACGGCTATCTCGCCGCCGGTGCGGATATCCTCGAAACCAACACTTTTAACTCCACCACCATTGCCATGGCCGATTACCAGATGGAATCGCTGTCGGCAGAAATCAACTTCGTGGCGGCAAAGCTGGCGCGTGCCTGCGCCGACGAATGGACGGCAAAAACGCCGGATCGTCCACGTTACGTCGCCGGGGTATTAGGCCCGACTAACCGTACCTGCTCGATTTCGCCGGACGTTAACGACCCGGCCTTCCGTAACGTCACCTTCGATCAGCTGGTGGAAGCCTACCGCGAATCGACCCGCGCGCTGGTGGAGGGCGGTGCAGACATCATCATGATTGAAACGGTGTTCGATACCCTGAACGCCAAAGCGGCGATATTCGCCGTACAAACCGAATTCGAGGCGTTGGGCGTGACGTTGCCGCTGATGATCTCCGGCACCATTACCGATGCCTCCGGCCGAACGCTCTCCGGCCAGACTACGGAAGCCTTCTATAACTCCCTGCGCCACGCGGAGCCGCTCTCCTTCGGCCTGAACTGCGCGCTGGGGCCGGACGAGCTGCGCCAGTACGTCGCCGAGCTGTCACGCATCGCCGAAGGCTACGTGACCGCTCACCCGAACGCCGGTTTGCCTAACGCCTTTGGTGAATACGATCTGGATGCCAAAACCATGGCGGAGCAGATCGGTGAATGGGCGCGGGCCGGGTTCCTGAATATCGTTGGCGGCTGCTGCGGCACCACGCCGGAGCATATCGCTGCAATGGCGGCAGCGGTCGAAGGCGTGGCCCCACGCCCGCTACCGACCGTGCCGGTGGCCTGTCGTCTTTCCGGGCTGGAGCCGCTGAACATCAGCGGCGATACGCTGTTTGTTAACGTCGGTGAACGTACCAACGTTACCGGCTCGGCGAAGTTTAAGCGGCTGATCAAAGAAGAGAAGTACAACGAAGCGCTGGATGTCGCCCGTCAGCAGGTGGAAAGCGGCGCGCAGGTGATCGACATCAATATGGATGAAGGGATGCTCGACGCCGAAGCGGCGATGGTGCGTTTCCTTAACCTGATCGCCGGCGAGCCGGATATTGCCCGCGTGCCGATTATGATCGACTCCTCAAAGTGGGAGGTGATCGAGAAAGGGCTGAAGTGCATCCAGGGCAAAGGCATCGTGAACTCCATCTCGATGAAGGAAGGTGTTGAACCGTTCCTGCATCATGCCCGGCTGGTGCGCCGTTACGGTGCCGCGATGGTGGTGATGGCCTTCGATGAAGTTGGCCAGGCGGATACCCGCGCACGCAAAATCGAAATCTGTCGCCGCGCCTACAAGCTGCTGACCGAAGAGGTCGGCTTCCCGCCGGAAGATATCATCTTTGACCCGAATATCTTCGCCGTGGCGACCGGCATTGAAGAGCACAATAACTACGCGGTGGACTTTATCGGGGCCTGTGAGGACATCAAGCGCGAACTGCCACACGCGATGATCTCCGGCGGCGTGTCCAACGTGTCGTTCTCCTTCCGCGGCAACGACCCGGTGCGCGAAGCCATTCACGCCGTATTCCTCTATCACGCTATCCGTAACGGTATGGATATGGGCATCGTTAACGCCGGTCAGCTGGCGATTTATGACGACCTGCCCGCCGACCTGCGTGAAGCGGTCGAGGACGTGGTGCAGAACCGCCGCGACGACGGCACCGAACGCCTGCTGGAGCTGGCGGAAAAATACCGCGGCAGCAAAGCCGATGACGACAGCAACAAGCAACAGGCCGAGTGGCGCGGCTGGGAAGTGGCTAAGCGCCTGGAATATTCACTGGTGAAAGGCATCACCGAGTTTATTGAAGAAGATACCGAAGCCGCTCGCCAGCTCTCGGCCCGGCCGATTGAGGTGATTGAAGGCCCGCTGATGGCCGGGATGAACGTGGTCGGCGATCTGTTTGGCGAAGGCAAAATGTTCCTGCCGCAGGTGGTGAAATCCGCCCGCGTGATGAAGCAGGCGGTGGCTTATCTGGAACCCTATATCGAGGCCAGCAAAGAGAAGGGCAGCAGCAACGGCAAAATCGTGCTGGCCACGGTGAAGGGCGACGTGCACGACATCGGTAAAAACATCGTTGGCGTGGTGCTGCAGTGCAATAACTACGAAATTATCGATCTTGGCGTGATGGTGCCGAGTGACAAAATCCTGAAAACCGCCCGCGAGGTTAACGCCGATATCATCGGCCTGTCCGGGCTGATCACGCCCTCGCTGGATGAGATGGTCAACGTGGCGAAGGAGATGGAACGCCAGGGCTTTACCCTGCCGCTGCTGATCGGCGGAGCGACCACCTCGAAGGCGCATACGGCGGTGAAAATCGAGCAGAACTACAGCGGCCCGACGGTCTACGTGCAGAACGCCTCTCGCACCGTTGGCGTGGTGTCGTCCCTGCTGTCGGCGACCCAGTACGACGATTTTGTCGCCCGCACGCGGAAAGAGTACGACACGGTGCGTATCCAGCACGCGCGTAAAAAACCGCGCACGCCGCCGGTCAGCCTGCAGGCGGCACGCGATAATGAATTTCCGTTTGACTGGGAAAACTACACCCCACCGCCAGCGCACCGGCTGGGCGTAAGCGAAGTGGGTGCTAACATCGAAACGCTGCGTAACTACATCGACTGGACGCCGTTCTTTATGACCTGGTCGCTGGCGGGGAAATATCCGCGCATTCTGGAAGATGAAGTGGTGGGCGAAGAGGCGAAGCGCCTGTTTGCCGACGCTAACGCCATGCTGGACCAGCTCAGCGCAGACGGTACGCTCAATCCGCGTGGCGTAGTGGGGATTTTCCCGGCTAACCGCGTGGGGGATGACGTTGAAATCTACCGGGATGAATCACGTACCGAGATTCTGCAAGTGAGTCATCACTTACGTCAGCAGACAGAGAAAACGGACTTCCCGAACTACTGCCTGGCTGATTACGTCGCACCGAAGTCCAGCGGTAAAGCCGATTACCTTGGTGCGTTTGCCGTCACCGGCGGGCTGGAAGAGGATGCGCTGGCCGAGGCGTACGACGCGCAGCACGACGACTACAACAAGATTATGATCAAAGCGCTGGCCGACCGCCTGGCGGAAGGCTTTGCCGAATACCTGCATGAGCGGGTGCGCAAGGTAATCTGGGGCTTTGCCGCCACCGAGAACCTGAGCAACGAGGAGCTGATCCGCGAGAACTACCAGGGCATCCGCCCGGCACCCGGCTACCCGGCCTGCCCGGAGCACACCGAAAAAGCCACGATCTGGCAGCTGCTGGATGTGGAAGCCCGTACCGGGATGAAGCTCACCGAATCCTTCGCCATGTGGCCGGGCGCGGCGGTGTCCGGCTGGTACTTCAGCCACCCGGACAGCAAATACTTTGCCGTGGCGCAGCTACAGCGCGATCAGATTGAGGATTACGCGAAGCGTAAAGGGATGTCGGTCAGCGAGGTGGAACGCTGGCTGGCACCGAATCTGGGCTACGACGCGGACTAATCCACCTCAACGGCAATATACAGCGCGTCATAGCGCCAGTATTCGCAGTCGCAGTCTATCACCCGGTCGTGCTGGTCACGGTTAAGCCGGGTGATAAACAGCGCCGGGCTGCCCGCCGCCACTTTCAGCGCCGGTGCGGCAAAGTCCGGCAGCGGCGCGGGCAGCATGGTGAAACCCACACGGCCATAGCGAATGCCATACTCTTCCTGATAAAGCTGGGTCAGCGAACGCGTTAAATCGTGCTCCAGCAGCTGCGGGAAATAACGCGGATTCAGATAGTGCTCCACGTACAGCACCGCACGCCCGTCAATCCGGCGCAGGCGGCGAATACGATAAACCTCCTCTCCCTCCTGCATCTCCAGCCGTGCCGCCAGCCCGGCCTCCGCGACCACCGTCTGCGCATCCAGCACCTCGGTCCGTGCGCTGCGCCCCTGGCGCTCGGCCATGGCGTGAAAGTGGCTGCGCAGCAGCGGATCGTAGGCCAGCCTCGGTGGGGCGATAAACCAGCCCCGGCGCAGTTCGCGATAAATCATCCCTTCTGCTTCCAGCTGGCCCAGCGCCTCGCGCAGCGTAATGCGGGTGGTGGAGAACTGCTCGCTCAGGATGCGCTCGGCGGGCAGGCGACCGCTGTCGGCGAAGTCGCCCTGGCGAATACGCGCAGCCAGCGACCGGCAAATGACATCCACAGTTAATGATTTCATCACATCAGAGCCTCAAATTAGTGCGAGTCTGCACATAAATCGCGCGTAACCCGCCTTGCCATACCGCTTACGATCCTGGCAGGAGTTGCTGGTCTAGTCCACAGCCAGCGCGCGCTGTCATAAAACATTCACTGTACCAGGTTAGATTGGCTCGGTTCTTGCTGGACTAGTCCAGAAGGCCATTAACCCTATCACCTGGAGCATTAGTATGAAATCTTTGTTCGCATCCGTGTTAGCCAGTGCCATCGTTGTGTCGTTTTCGGCCAGCAGCTGGGCTGCCGACGCCGATCTGGCGGCGCTTGAAAAATCCGCCCGTGCGGAAGGTCAGGTCAACAGCGTCGGTATGCCCGACAGCTGGGCTAACTGGAAAGGCACCTGGGAAGATATCACCAGCAAGTACGGGATTAAACACAGCGACACCGACATGTCTTCCGCACAGGAAATTGCCAAATTCGCCGCTGAGAAAAGCAACGCCAGCGCCGATATCGGTGACGTAGGTGCTTCATTCGGCCCGCTGGCCGTGCAGAAGGGCGTAACCCAGCCGTACAAACCGAGCACCTGGGATCAAATCCCTGACTGGGCGAAGGATAAAGACGGCCACTGGGCGCTGGCCTATACCGGCACCATCGCCTTCATCATCAATAAAGACCAGGTGAAGGATATCCCGCACAGCTGGGCTGACCTGAAAAAAGGCAAATACGTTGTCACCATCGGCGACGTCGGCATCGCGGCACAGGCGGCGAACGGCGTGCTGGCGGCAAGCTACGCGCTGGGCGGTAACGAGAAGAACCTGAAACCGGCGCTGGACTTCTTCAGCGATCTGGCGAAAGAAGGCCGTCTGGGCGTGACCGATCCGGTGATTGCCAATATCGAAAAAGGCGAAATTCAGGTGGCCGTGGTCTGGGACTTCAACGGTCTGAACTACCGCGACCAGATTGACCGCAACCGCTTTGAAGTGGTGATCCCATCCGACGGTTCCATCACCTCCGGTTACACCACCATCATCAACAAATTCGCCAAACACCCGAACGCCGCCAAGCTGGCGCGTGAATACATCTTCTCCGACGCCGGTCAGATCAACCTGGCTCGCGGCTACGCGCGCCCAATCCGCGCCGAGCATCTGACCCTGCCGGAAGACGTGCAGGCCAAACTGCTGCCGTCAAGCGAGTATAAAAACGCGCATCCGATTGCCGACCAGGCCGCCTGGGATAAAGCATCGAAAGCGCTGCCGCGTATGTGGCAGGAAAACGTCATCATTAACATGAAGCAATAAGGTCACAAGATGAAAACGATTCTGGTAGTGCTGGACGGACTGAATTTTCAGGTTGCACGTGATGCAATGGGCTATCTTCATGCGGAATGTGCGCAGGGTAACGGGCAGCGCTACCAGATCACCTGCGAGCTGCCGTCGCTCTCGCGCCCGCTGTATGAGTGCATTCTCACCGGCATTACGCCGGTGAAAAGCGGCATTATTCACAACGGCGTCAGTCGCCTGAGCACGCAGCAAAGCATTTTTCACTATGCCCGTGAGGGCGGCCTGACCACCGCGGCGGCCGCCTATCACTGGGTCAGCGAGCTGTACAACCGCACGCCGTTTGTCCCCGCCCGCGACCGCCATACGGCAGACAGCGATCTGCCGATTCAGTATGGCCACTTTTACTCGGATGACGTTTATCCTGATTCGCACCTGTTTGAAGACGCCGAAAGCCTGCGGCTGAACTATCAGCCCGACTTTCTGCTGATCCACCCAATGAACATTGACGACACCGGGCACAAGCACGGTTTCTCTTCTCCTCAATACCGCAACCGCGCACGGATGGCCGACGGCTATCTGTCGCAGTGGATGCCGGAGTGGCTGCGCCAGGGCTATCAGGTGATCGTCACCGCCGACCACGGTATGAACGATGACCGCAGCCACGGCGGCACCCTGCCGGAAGAAACGCAGGTACCGCTGTTCGTCTTCGGCTCCGCGTTTTCCCTGCGTGAAGACGCCGCGCCGAAGCAAACCGAGCTGTGCGGCACGGTGTGTCAGATCCTCGGCGTGAAGTACGATAAGCCGTTCTGTGCGCCGCTGCTGCGCTCGGGGGAGCTGGCATGACGAAAGGAAAGGGGCTTGCGCTGCTTTGCCTGCTGCCGTTTGCGGTGTTCTATATCGCGTTTCAGATAGCACCGCTGGTCTGGATTGCGGTTAACAGCTTCTACAGCGAAATGAACGAGGCCTGGGGATGGGCCAACTACACCGACATCCTCACCTCAACGTTTTACCAGCAGGCGATACGCTTCTCGCTGGATATCTCATTCTGGTCGAGCGTGTATGGCCTGATTATCGCGCTGCTGGGCGGCTATTCGCTGCACCAGCTCGGCGGCGGCAGGCTGCACCGTTTTCTGATGTCCTTTACCAATATGACCAGCAACTTTGCCGGTGTGCCGCTGGCGTTTGCCTTCGTGATCCTGCTCGGCCTGAACGGCTGCCTGACGCTGCTGATGCGGAAATACGAAATCATGCAGGGCTTTAAGCTTTACTCCACCGACGGGCTGATAGTGGTGTACACCTGGTTCCAGATCCCGCTGGGTATTCTGCTGCTCTATCCGGCGTTTGACGGGCTGAAAAAGGAGTGGCAGGAGTCGGCCGCGTTGCTCGGTGCCAGCCGCTGGCGCTACTGGCGGCACATCGGTTTGCCTGTTATGACCCCTGCGCTGGTGGGCACCTTTGTGATCCTGCTGGCGAACGCGCTGGGCGCCTACGCCACGATTTATGCGCTGACCACCGGCAACTATAACGTCATTCCGGTACGTATCGCGGCGCTGGTTTCCGGCGACGTCTCGCTCGACCCTAATATGGGCAGCGCGCTGGCGATGCTGCTGGTGGTGCTGATGTCGATCATCACCGTGGTTCATCAATGGCTGGTGCGCCGCAGCTACCAGTACGCGCGCTAAGGCAGGAGGAACAATGTCGAAAAGTGAATACGTTTATCACCGGATTATCGTCTGGCTGGTGTTTGTTATCCTCGCGCTGCCGCTGGTGGCTACGCTGTTCTACGCGCTGGCAACCCGCTGGGTCGCAACCATTCTGCCGGACGGCTTAACCCTCAAGTGGCTGATCCAGCTGTGGAGCGACCCGCGTTTTCTGGTGGCCCTCTGGCATTCGCTGCTGATTTGCCTCGGCTCGCTGCTGTTCTCGCTGCTGCTGGTGCTGCCGACGATGTTTGTGATCGCTTACTACTTCCCGAAGCTCGACGCGGTAATGAATATCCTGATCCTGCTGCCGTTTGCTATTCCGCCGGTAGTCTCTTCGGTAGGGTTGCTACAGCTTTACTCGTCGCCGCCGCTGATGTTGACCGGCACGCCGTGGATTCTGATTGGCTGCTACTTCACCATCGCGCTGCCGTTTATCTACCGCGCCATCGCCAACAATATGCAGGCGATTAATCTGCGTGAGCTGATCGATGCCGCCCACCTGCTGGGTGCCAGCACCTGGCAGGCCGCGCTGCTGGTGGTGCTGCCTAACCTACGCAAAGGGGCGACGATTGCCGTGCTGCTGTCGTTCTCCTTCCTGATCGGTGAGTTTGTCTTCGCTAACCTGCTGGTCGGCACCAGCTATGAAACGCTACAGGTTTACCTCTATAACGTGCGTAACAGCAGTGGGCATTTCAGTAGCGCGCTGGTGATCTCCTATTTCGTCGTGGTCCTGCTGGTCACCTGGCTGGCCAATACCCTGAATCGTGAACGAGGCTGAAGATGTCGTATTTGAATGTGACCCAACTGAATAAGAGCTATGGCCCGACCAGCATCTTTCAGGATATTGAATTCAGCGCGGAAGAAGGCGAACTGGTGACGCTGCTGGGGCCCAGCGGCTGCGGCAAATCGACGCTGCTGCGCTGCATCGCCGGGTTAACCTCCGTCGACAGCGGCCGCATTCTGCTGAAGGGCGAGGATATCGTGCCGGTCACGCCGCAGAAGCGAGCCATCGGCATGGTGTTCCAAAGCTACGCGCTGTTCCCCAATATGACCGTGGAGCGCAACGTCGCCTTCGGCCTGAAAATGCAAAAGCTGCCCGCCGCCGAGATCCAGCAGCGGGTGGCGGACGCGCTGGAGCTGGTTGAGCTGAAGGATTTCGCCCGCCGCTATCCACATCAGCTCTCCGGCGGCCAGTGCCAGCGCGTGGCGCTGGCACGTTCGCTGGTGACCCGTCCACGCCTGCTGCTGCTGGACGAACCGCTGTCGGCGCTGGATGCACGCATCCGTCGCCATCTGCGCGATCAGATCCGCCGCATTCAGCAGGAGCTGAATCTGACCACGCTGTTCGTCACCCACGATCAGGAAGAGGCGCTGACGATGTCCGACCGGATTGTGCTGATGAACAAAGGCAAAATTGTGCAGAGCGGCAACGCCGAGGCGCTGTACACCCAGCCAGCCGATCTGTTCGCCGCCGGATTTATGGGTAATTACAACCTGCTCAGCCCCGAACAGGCATTTCAGCTGACCGGCCAGCGGTTCAGCGGTCAGGTCGCGATTCGCCCTGAGTCGATGATGCTATGTCCGCCGGACCAGGGGATTCCTGCATCAGTGATTAGCCACAGCCTGCTGGGTAACGTCATTCGCTACCGCGTCCAGGCCCATGATGTTGAGCTGCTGGTGGATGTGCTCAACCGCTCGGTGGACGATTTGCATCCGGCGGGTTATCAGGTGGGGCTGGTGCTGGATAAGCAAACGATGCGGGAAGTCGCCTGATATCACGCTGATAAAAAAGATTTTTCCTGTATATCGGCTAAACTTACCGCTGTGAGATGCAAAGTGAACTCGGCTTTGCGTTTGATAATGGTACAGAAGTTGTGAGGTCGATATCCGGTGTTAACCCTGTTAAATCTTCTTTCTGCCGTGGCGCTGCTGGTGTGGGGAACCCACATCGTGCGTACCGGTATTATGCGCGTTTACGGTGCTGATTTGCGCCGGGTGCTCAGCCGCAGCGTGGAAAAAAAACCGATGGCGTTTCTCGCCGGGATTGGCGTCACCGCGCTGGTTCAGAGCAGTAACGCCACCACGCTGCTGGTGACGTCGTTTGTCGCCCAGAATCTGGTTGGGCTGACGCCTGCACTGGTGGTCATTCTCGGCGCAGACGTCGGGACGGCGCTGATGGCTCGCATCCTGACCTTCGATCTCTCCTGGCTGTCGCCGCTGTTTATCTTCTTCGGCGTGGTATTTTTCCTCGGCCGCAAGCAGACCCGCGCCGGCCAACTTGGCCGTGCCAGCATTGGCCTTGGGTTAATCCTGCTGGCGCTGCAGCTGATCGTGGCTGCCGCCGCGCCGATCACCCAGGCGTCCGGGGTGAAGGTACTGTTCTCTTCGCTGACCGGTGATGTGATGCTGGATGCGCTGATTGGCGCGGTATTTGCCATTATCAGCTACTCCAGCCTGGCGGCGGTGCTGATCACCGCCACGCTGACCGCCACCGGGGTGATTTCGTTTAAGGTGGCGCTGTGCCTGGTGATCGGGGCCAACCTCGGCAGCGGACTGCTGGCGATGCTGAACAACAGTACGTCAAACGCTGCCGGAAAACGCGTGGCTCTCGGCAGCCTGCTGTTTAAATTTATCGGCTCGCTGATGGTGCTGCCGTTTGTTGATCTGCTGGCAGAGTGGCTGGCGAAACTGCCGGTCAGTGATGAAGAGCTGGTGATATTCTTCCACGTTTTCTACAACCTGATCCGCTGCCTGATTATGGTGCCGTTCGCCGAACCGATGGCCGCACTCTGTAAACGGCTGATCCGCGAAGAGCCTGAAAACGACCTGCGGCTGAAACCAAAGCATCTGGATACCAGTTCGCTGGATACCCCGGCGCTGGCGCTGGCGAATGCTGCCCGCGAAACCCTGCGTATGGGGGATGTACTTGAGCAGATGCTGGCGACCTTCGGCAAGGTGATTCACGGCGAACTGCGAGAGGATCGGGAGATCCGCAGACTGGATGACGATGTCGACGTGCTGTACACGGCGATCAAGCTTTATCTGGCACAGATGCCGAAGGAAGATCTGCCGGAAGAGGATTCACGGCGCTGGGCGGAAATCATCGAGATGGCGCTGAACCTGGAACAGTCCGGGGATATTCTGGAGCGTATGAGTGGCGATGTGGCCGACAAATCGCTGAGCGCGCGGCGGGCCTTTTCCGTTGAGGGCATGCAGGAACTGGACGCGCAGCTTGAACTGCTCACCAGCAATCTGCGCCTCAGCCTGTCGGTGTTCCTCTCCCGCGATCTGACCAGCGCCAAACGTCTGCGTCGTTCTAAACATCGTTTCCGCATCATTAACCGCCGCTATTCCCATGCGCACGTCGACCGGCTGCACCAGCAAAACGTGCAGAGTATTGAAACCAGTTCGCTGCATCTGGGGCTGCTGGGCGATATGAAGCGTCTGAACTCGCTGTTCTGCGCGGTGGCCTACAGCGTGCTGGAACAGGCGGATGATGATAAAGACGATGAGTGATGTCGCTGCTCGTTTGTTGTCTGGTTGAGCTGTGTCACTTTATTTAGAGAGTTGCTGTTCATTCGGTGTCTGGCGTATCGGTGCCGGGCGGGTTCGCGGACTCGGCGTGAACACGTCCGTGTGGCCTCGATTCGCGCGTCCCTGCGCTCAACGGTCCGCGAACCCGCCCGGCACCGATTGCCCGTGGATCAGGAAGGCGCTGTAGGTTAAAAACCGTCACGGTCGCCCGGGCACGGAGCCGAAGCGACTCAATACCCGTCACGGTCGCCCGGGCCACCAATACAAAGCCGAATTACGGCTTCTTCTTATCCTTAATCGCCTTACCCGACCAGTACCCGGCCAGCAGCGAACCTGACAGGTTGTGCCAGACCGAGAACAGCGCACCCGGCAGGGCTGCCAGCGGGGAGAAGTACAGCTTGCCGAGCGTGGCCGCCAGACCGGAGTTCTGCATGCCCACTTCCAGCGCCAGCGTACGGCAGGTGGACTCATCAAAGCCAAACAGCTTACCGCCCCAGTAGCCGCCCAGCAGGCCAATGGCGTTATGCAGGATCACCGCGATAATCACGACCAGGCCGACCGAACCAATAAAGCTCTGGCTGCCCGCTACCACCGCGCTGATAATCAGCAGAATACAGACCATCGAAAACGCCGGCAGATACGGCTCCACGCGCTTCACTAATCCATTCATGGTGTGGTGAATAATCAGACCCAGGCCAATCGGCACCACCACGATTTTCACGATACTGAGCAGCATGCCCACGACATCAACCTGAATATGCGTATCGACGTAGAACTTGGTCAGCAGCGGGGTGGCAAACACGCCAACCAGCGCGGAGACGGAAGAGATGGTCACCGACAGCGCCACATCGCCCTTTGCCAGATAGATCATCACGTTTGACGCCGTACCGCTCGCCACGCTGCCCACCAGAATCATCCCGGCAGAAAGATCGGGTGGCATATTAAATAATTTTGCCAGCGCCCATGCCGCCAGCGGCATTACCAGGTAGTGCAGGAAGGTTCCGGCGATGACCGGTGCCGGGCGGGTCAGCACGCGCTTAAAATCATCCACGTTCAGCGTCACGCCCATACCAAACATAATCAGCATCAGCAGGTAAGTGACGTAAGGCCCGATGCCGGTAAAGGTGGTCGGCGTGTAATAGGCGGCGACGGAGAGCAGGACTGCCCAGAGGGGGAACAGTCGGGTAACAGTAGCAAGCATAGAAAAGCATCCTTTTAACCCCTTGATCTCCACAGCAGCTCTGGCGGTATAAGCCGATTCAAAAACCGGCAGCGATGTTCCGCCAGCCGTCGCAGAAAGGAGAGTGGGGCGTTTAGTGTTGTGTTATTTAACTGAAAATTTGCCATAGCACAGCCGTACTCACCGGAACGAGGAAAATACGACCCGCCGCATCATAGCATCAAAAAAAAGGAGTGTCGGGCCAGCTGCGACTGGCCCGATGAGAGGTTACTCGAACAGATTGCGGTGCAGCGCCTGCACCACTTGTTCTGCGTCCTGGCCCGGCACCAGGAAGCACAGGTTATAGCTGCTGGCGCCGTAGCAAATCAGGCGCAGACTGAACGGTTCCAGCACGCTGAAGACGTCTTTACCGACGCCGCAGGCTTTGGACAGCTCGTTACCGATAATGGCCACCAGTGCCAGATTCTCTTCCACTTCCACGCGGCACAGCGAGGAAAGCTCGGTCAGCAGCGCCTGCGTCAGCAGGCTGTCGCCGGTCGAGGTCGAACCGGTGGTGTCCAGCGTCAGCGCCACGCTCACTTCTGAGGTGGTGATCAGATCAACGGAGATATTGTGACGCGCCAGAATGTTAAACACCTCGGCGAGGAAACCGCGTGCGTGCAGCATATTCAGGCTGGTCAGGGTCAGCAGAGTCTGCTTGCGGCGCAGCGCCAGCGCGCGGAACAGCGGTGGATTTTCGGTTTTATTGCTCACCATGGTGCCGCCCGCGGACGGATCTTTGCTGGAGCCAACAAATACCGGAATATCACTGCGCACCGCAGGCAGCAGCGTGGCCGGATGCAGGATTTTCGCACCGAAGGTGGCCATCTCTGAGGCTTCTTCGAAGGTAATCACATCAATGCGTTTCGCAGCGGGCACCACACGCGGATCGGTGGTGTAGATACCCGGAACGTCGGTCCAGATATCCACGCGGCCGGCGTGCAGCGCTTCGCCCAGCAGCGCAGCGGTATAGTCGCTGCCGCCGCGGCCCAGGGTGGTGGTCCGGCCTTTTTCTTCGCTACCGATAAAGCCCTGGGTAACGATCAGCGCTTCGGCAATACGCGGTTTAAGCTGTGCAGCGGCCAGCTCGGCAAGCGTGGCCACTTCCGGTTCGGCGCGGCCAAAGCGGTCGGTGGTGCGCATCACTTTACGTACGTCAAACCACTGAGCGGTGACTTCACGCTCACGTAGGATTTCCACGAACAGCAGGGTGGACATCAGCTCGCCGTGGCTGACCAGCTCATCGGTCAGAGCGGCAGAGGTCGCCAGCGCGGCACCTTCGGCCAGCGTGGCAATATTGTCCAGCATGCGGTCGATCTCTTCACGGATCACCTGGCTCTGCTTCAGTTCATCCAGAATGGCGTACTGAATACGACGAATATCGTCCAACAGCGCGGCGCGCTGCTCCAGCGGCTGGCCTTCAGCCAGAGCAACTAAAAGATTGGTTACGCCCGCAGAGGCGGAAAGGACCACCAGACGAACGTCAGGATTGGATAACACCACATCGGCGCTGCGGTTCATAGCGGCAAAGTCGGCAACGCTGGTGCCGCCAAATTTTGCCACGATCAGATTTTGAGACATTACGATGACTACCTTCGTGTCAGGATTTATTCCATCAGCTTGGCACAAGGTAAGGGCAGGAAAGGGATATAGCGTAGAGCAAGCCGCTACGCGTCACCCAGAAGCGCCCCACCTCGCCGCCCGACTACCGGACGTTGCTGGTGACAACCCAGAGGATTCAGCCCCTGCGGTCGATACGCCCCACTCCGCGTGGTTTATACCTCGGCGTCGCTCCCCCTGGTGTGTTATCTACGGATACGGATCCTCAAACACACTGCCTGGGCGACGCGCCTCTTCTGGCTTGCGCGCACATGCACGCCTTATTCAGGCGTGTAGAAATATCGGGTTATGGTGCCGGTGTCAACGCCGGGAGGCTGATGATTATTCATTTTCCTTATTACCCCAGTCGTATCACTCTTACTAATCATCCGTGGCTAAAAAAACGCCGCCTGTTGGCACCATCGATGTTTATAAGCACGGTACGGGCTGTAAATTTTTTTCTTTCATCGTCATACTGAAATGCTTAGTGTGAATCATCCTCACCGACAGAATGCGAAATAGCGCCCGGGCAAACCGCAGTTTTTCCGCTGTTGATAGCCGAAACCTGTTACAGGAAAAGGGGGAGTCGATCCCCGCAAACAGGTACGATGTTGTCCGGTCTGATTTACGATTCTTAAATAAAAAGAGTGTGTTGCTATGAAAAATATCAATCCGACACAAACCGCTGCCTGGCAGGCACTGCAGCAGCATTTTGAACAAATGAAAGACGTTCAGATTGCTGACCTTTTCGCCAAGGACAACAACCGGTTTGCCACGTTTTCCGCCACCTTTGACGACCAGATGCTGGTCGACTTCTCCAAGAACCGCATTACCGCTGAAACGCTCAGCAAGCTGCAGGCGCTGGCAAAAGAAACCGAACTGCAGGACGCGATCAAATCGATGTTCTCCGGTGAGAAAATCAACCGCACCGAAGATCGCGCCGTATTGCACGTTGCCCTGCGTAACCGCAGCAACACCCCGATCGTGGTCGATGGCAAAGATGTGATGCCGGAAGTGAACGCGGTGCTGGCGAAGATGAAAAGCTTCTCCGAACGCATTATTAGCGGCGAGTGGAAAGGCTTCACCGGTAAAGCGATCACTGACGTGGTGAATATCGGCATCGGCGGTTCTGACTTGGGGCCATTTATGGCGACCGAAGCGCTGCGTCCGTATAAAAATCATCTGACCATGCACTTCGTTTCCAACGTGGACGGCACGCATATCGCCGAAACGCTGAAAGGCCTGAGCCCGGAAACCACCCTGTTCCTCGTGGCCTCCAAAACCTTCACCACCCAGGAAACCATGACCAACGCCCACAGCGCGCGCGACTGGTTCCTGACCTCCGGCGAGCAGGGCGACGTGGCGAAACACTTCGCGGCGCTGTCGACTAACGGCCAGGCGGTGGCGGAGTTCGGTATTGATACCGATAACATGTTTGAGTTCTGGGACTGGGTTGGCGGACGCTACTCACTGTGGTCGGCGATCGGCCTGTCGATCGTGCTGTCCATCGGCTTCGATAACTTCGAGAAGCTGCTGAGCGGCGCGCACGCAATGGACCGCCACTTCGCCGATACGCCAGTGGAGAAAAACCTGCCGGTGCTGCTGGCGCTGATTGGTATCTGGTACAACAACTTCTTCGGCGCTGAAACCGAAGCGATTCTGCCTTACGACCAGTATATGCACCGTTTTGCTGCCTACTTCCAGCAGGGCAATATGGAGTCCAACGGTAAGTACGTTGATCGCAGCGGTAACCCGGTTTCCTACCAGACCGGCCCGATTATCTGGGGCGAGCCGGGCACCAACGGCCAGCACGCGTTCTACCAGCTGATCCACCAGGGCACCAAGATTGTTCCGTGTGACTTTATCGCTCCGGCAATCTCGCATAACAAACTGGGCGATCATCACAGCAAGCTGCTGTCTAACTTCTTTGCACAGACCGAAGCGCTGGCGTTTGGTAAGTCGCGTGATGTGGTGGAGAAAGAGTTCGCCGATGCCGGTAAAGCCGCCAGCGCCGTTGAGCATGTGGTTCCGTTCAAAGTGTTTGAAGGTAACCGCCCAACCAACTCCATCCTGCTGCGCGAAATCACCCCGTACAGCCTGGGTGCGTTGATTGCCCTGTATGAGCACAAGATCTTTACTCAGGGCGCCATCCTGAACATCTTCAGCTTCGATCAGTGGGGCGTGGAGCTGGGTAAACAGCTGGCGAACCGTATTCTGCCAGAGCTGGAAGATGGTAAAGACGTTAACAGCCATGACAGTTCGACTAATGGCCTGATTAACCGCTATAAATCCTGGCGTTAATTTTTCGCCCTGAGAATGAAAACCCCCGATCGTTCGGGGGTTTTTTTTATTGTTTATCGCCAGCCTGCTCTGCGCAGGCATGACTGCCATACCCACCCGTAACGCCGGCAACCTCGATTTTTGCCTCTCATCTACCCTGAGGTTTTTCCTGAAAACACTGAAAGTTCATCTTTAGCGGGTGAGATTAATCCTAAAAAAATCGAGTGAAAATCTATTACTTCGCTGAATTTCATAAGAAAAAAATGACAATAACGCCATGATTTCAAACATTTTTGTTTCTCTTTGTCGTGTTTGAAAATACGATATTACACTATGCGCGTGTTTTAACGGCATAATGCTGATTTTTACTACAAACCAGAATTATATTCTGTGATATGCGCTTGATGATGTATCGCATAATTGAAAATATCTTTTTAAATGTAATCCAAGTGTAAAAAACTATTTTTTCAATACCTGGAAGGGGCGCTGATTTCTGGGAGTTATTTCCCCATAATGAAGATGCCAGGAACCATCCAGGCCCTGGTGTCCATTCATTAGTGAAGGGAAAGTGTAATGAAAAAAGTCTTATGTGCTACTGCAGCCATACTGTACTTAGCAACCGCTTCAGCTGCTTTCGCCGCTCCTGGCGATGTCGCAGGCTCTTCTGCTTCTACTGACGGCGCTGCCGCTGGTACTGAAGCAGCAGCACTGTCTGCGGGCGCATCTACTGCCATCGGTATCGGTGCGGTAGCGGCGTTTGCAGGTGTTGCGCTGGCTACGTCAGGCGGCGGCGATGGTTCCAACACCGGAACCACGACCACCACGACCACCAGCACCACTCGCTAAGTATCACCATTAATCATAACCACACGAAAGTGTGGTTATTTTCAGATTGCTTTCTTTAGCTCAGGGATCCCACTGGTGCGAAACCTACCATTGCTGCTGCTTTGCCTGTTGCTTCAGGCCTGTACACAAACCCAAAAGGGCTTGAGTGAAACTGTTAAGCTGGCCGTTCTTGGCCAGGACGACATTGAGTTAACCAACCAACAAATCGCCAATATCCCCTACGCCAGTATGTACCTGCGCCTTAACGGCGGTCAGCAGATCTTCGTGGTGATGGGCTTTAACGAGAATGGCCAGCAGAAATGGATCACCCAGGACCGCGCAACGGTGGTGACGGAAAATGGTCGTCTGGTGAAAACCCTGGGTCTGGCGGATAACCTCAATGAGGTGACCAATCTGCAACAGGACCCGCTGCGCGATGCGCTGCGCCTGACGGACGGCACCAGCTGGACACGTGTGCTCAGCTGGACGGAAAAAGGCCAGCTGCGTACCGGTACGGCGGTTTCCCACTTCACTCGTCTGAAAGATGAAGTCCTGCAGCTGGGCGGCCGTCAGGTTGCCTGCCGCGTCTGGCAGGAAGAGGTCGAGCTGACGGAGAGTGGCAAAACCTGGCGCAATACCTTCTGGGTGGATACCTCCAGCGGACAGGTTCGCCAGGCCGTGCAAATGTTGGGAGCGGACTACTTCCCTGTGGCAACCACTATTCTGAAGCCTGCGAAATCATGAAAAAAATCACAACTCTTCTCGCAGGGATAGTGGCATCGCTGTCGCTGCAGGCACTGGCGGACAGCCAGGTCACGGTGTTTTATCCGGGGCAGTCGCAAACTGCCGTCGTCAGCCACGCGGAAAATCTGGCGCAGCTGGTATCCAGTCCGGCGCTACAGGGAAAAACCTGGTGGCCCGGTACGGTCATCGGTGAAAAGCTGGCCACGGCGGTCGCACTGCGTCAGCAGCAGGAGGTGGTCGCTCGCTTACAGGTATGGCGTGATAACCTGCGCAGCGATAACGATTTGGCAGAAGCCGCGGTGGTTGAAAATGTCCGCCAGCAGATTGCCTCGCTGAAGGTGACCGGTCGCCAGTTGGTGAACCTCGATCCTGACTGGGTACGCACCCGGCCACAGGCCAATCGTCGTCTGGCGGGAGAATACAGCGTTTATACCGTCGCCAAACCCACCTCGGTCAGACTGGCCGGTGCCGTTGATGGCGCGGGCACCACGCCGTGGGTCGCCGGGCGCCCGGTGGCGGATTATCTCGAATCGCGCGCCCATCAGAGCGGCGCAGAGCGCAGTGTGGCGCTGGTGATCTCCCCTGCTGGTGAGGTGACTGAGGTTCCCGTTGCCTACTGGAATCGCCGCCACGTTGAGCTGGAGGCGGGCAGCACTATCTTTATTGGTTTCTCATCCTGGGCGCTGCCGAGCGACCTTGCCGACCTTAACCAGCAGATCGTTTCTGTATTGACGCACCGGACCCCTGACTGATGAAAAAACGTTATCTTCTCAGCCTGCTTTCATTCTCCGTCGCCTGCGCCTGCCAGGTTCAGGCGGCTTCCTATCCCGAACCGATTGGTCCCTCACAGTCCGACTTCGGTGGCATTGGACTAATGCAGGTGCCGACGGCGCGTATGGCCAAAGAGGGCGAGTTCAGCCTGAACTATCGCTATAACGACCAGTACCGCTTTTACTCCACCTCGCTGCAGCTGTTCCCGTGGCTGGAAACGACCATCCGCTATACCGACGTACGTACCCGTAAGTACAGCCCGTACGAAGACTTCAGCGGCAATCAGACCTATAAAGATAAAGCCTTCGATCTGAAGCTGCGTCTGTGGGAAGAGGGCTTCTGGCTGCCGGAAGTGTCTGTCGGTAAACGCGATATCGGCGGTACCGGCCTGTTCGACAGCGAATACGTGGTGGGCACCAAGGCCTGGGGGCCGTTTGACTTCACCCTCGGCGTCGGCTGGGGCTATATCGGCAACAGCGGCAACGTCACCAACCCGTTCTGTAAAGCCAGTGAAAAGTACTGCTATCGCTCTGAAGGAAACCGTTCGGCTGGTTCGATAAGCCTGGGCGATTCCTTTAAAGGCCCGATGGCGGTATTCGGCGGGATTGAATACCAGACGCCGTGGCAGCCGCTGCGCCTGAAAATGGAATACGAAGGTAACGACTATCAGGGCGACTTTGCCGGCAAGCTGGAGCAGAGAAGCAAGGTTAACGTCGGCGCCATCTACCGGATTACCGACTGGGCGGACGTTAACGTCAGCTACGAGCGCGGCAATACCTTTATGGCCGGCTTCACTCTGCGCACCAACTTTAACGAGCTGACTCAGCCGCACCTTGATACGCCGAAGAAAGCTTACGATCCGCAGCCGCAGGGCCGCTTCCTCGACTCGACGGTAACCGCCAGCCAGCTGACCGACCTGAAGTACAACGCCGGCTTTGAAGCACCGCATATTCAGCTGAAGGGCGATACGCTGTACGCCAGCGGCGAGCAGACCAAATACCGTGATAACCAGGAGGCGGTTGAGCGCGCCAACGTGATTCTGGCCAATCATCTGCCGTCAGGGGTGAAAACGATTGAGCTGACCCAACAGCGCCATCATATGCCGCAGGTGACCACCAAAACCGACGTGGCCAGCCTGCAGCGCCAGCTGGAAGGCTACCCGCTGGGGCGTGAAGAGACGCTGCAGCAGCAGCGAATCAATCCGGTTGCGCCGGAACGCACCGAGCAGGGCTACTTTATCGACGGTCGTCGCTTTGACTACAGCCTGTCACCGGTGCTTAACCAGTCGTTCGGTGGCCCGGAAAGCTTCTATATGTATCAGATCGGGGTCTCTGCCGGCGCCAATCTGTGGGTCACCGACCACCTGCTGCTCGACGGCAGCCTGTTCTTTAACGTGGCGAACAACTACAACAAATTCAACTATACGCAGTCTGGTGGAAATTCACCTCTGCCTCGCGTGCGTACCCAGATTCGTCAGTACGTTGAAAACGACGTTTACGTTAACAACCTGCAGGCGAACTACATGCACTACCTGGGCGGTGATTTCTACGGCCAGGTGTACGGTGGTTATCTGGAAACCATGTACGGCGGTGCCGGCGGTGAGCTGCTGTATCGTCCGCTGGATTCCAGCTGGGCAGTGGGGCTGGACGCCAACTACGTTAAACAGCGTGACTGGGACAACATGATGAAGTTCACCGACTATCATGCGAAAGTCGGCAACCTCACCGTCTACTGGCAGCCAACGTTTATGGATCAGGTGCTGGTGAAGGCCAGCGTCGGCCAGTACCTCGCCGAGGATAAAGGCGTGACGCTGGACGTTTCCAAGCAGTTCGACAGCGGTATCAGAGCGGGCGTTTATGCAACGAAAACGAACGTCTCCTCAGAAGACTACGGCGAAGGTGACTTCACCAAGGGCTTCTATGTCTCGGTGCCGATGGATCTGTTCAGCATCCGTCCAACCCGCAGCCGCGCGAACATCAACTGGACACCGTTGACGCGTGACGGCGGTCAGCAGCTGGGACGTAAGTACGAGCTGTATGATATGACCACCGACCGCGATCGCAATTTCCACTAAATGCACACGCGATAGATAAAGGGCCGCTAAGCGGCCCTTTATCTTTTTCAGGGCTAAATCCAGAACCCCCCATCTTGTGATCTGCGTCACACTAAAGCATATTGTTAAAACGTCGGGCAGCCCGACAGATAACAACTATTCAGAGGTGTGAACATGACTCCCCCCGTAAAAAATACTCCGGCCACCCGCCTGGCCTTTGCCCTGCAGATGGTGCTGAACGCCGGTCTGATTGCGCTGGCCGTTATCCTTGTGATCTTTCTCGGTAAGGAGACGATTCACCTGGCGAACGTCCTGCTGAACACCGGGGAGCAGACGTCTTCATATCTGCTGATTGAAGGCATTGTGATCTATTTTCTCTATTTCGAATTTATCGCGCTGATCGTGAAGTACTTCCAGTCGGGCTACCATTTTCCGCTGCGCTACTTTGTCTATATCGGCATTACTGCGATTATCCGCCTGATCATTGTTGATCATAAAAACCCGTTTGATACCCTGGCCTACTGCCTGGCGATCCTGATTCTGGTGATTACCCTGTGGCTGGCGAACAGCAATCGCCTGAAGCGCGAATAAAAAAACAGGCGGCCGTTTGGCCGCCTGAAACACAGGATATAACGAAGCAAGAACAGCAGCAGTGGCAAATAAAACGGACTAGCCCTTCACGCCCCCGGCGGTTAAACCGTTAACCAGCCAGCGCTGGGCGATGATAAACACCAGAGTAATCGGCAGCGCCGACAGCACGGCGGCCGCAGCAAAATCACCCCATAAATAGTTCTGCGGATTGAGATACTGCTGCATTCCCACCGCCAGCGTGTAGCTGTTTACGTCTCGCAGCAGCAGCGACGCCACCGGCACTTCGGTGACTGCGGCGATAAACGACAGAATAAACACCACCGCCAGAATCGGCACCGACAGCGGCAGCAGGATCAGCCGGAACGCCTGCCACGGCGTGGCACCGTCCAGCGCCGCCGCCTCTTCCAGCGAACCGTCAATCGTTTCGAAATAGCCCTTAATCGTCCACACGTGCAGCGCAATGCCGCCGAGATAGGCGAAAATCAGCCCCGCGTGGGTATTCAGCCCGATAAACGGCAGATACTGCCCCAGCCTGTCGAACAGCGCATAGAGCGCTACCAGCGACAGCACCGCCGGGAACATCTGGAAAATCAGCATTCCCTTCAGCAGGCTGGACTTGCCGCGAAAGCGCATGCGGGCAAAGGCGTAGGCGCAGGTGGTGGAGAGGGCGACGATGCCTACCGCACTGATGGCCGCCACCTTAATTGAGTTCCACAGCCACAGCAGCACAGGAAACGGCGGCGGCGTTACGCTGCCGTTTTCATGCACCACCGGGATGCCGAGCGCCAGCTTCCAGTGGTCCCAGGAAATATGCTCCGGCAGCAGCGAGCCAATGGCGTAGTTGCCCGGGCGCAGCGAGATGGCCAGCACCATCAGCAGCGGATACATAATGATGGCCACAAAGCTTAGCAGCAGCAGATGGCTGAGCAGCAGGCGCAGCTTCTGTGATTTAGGTTGTACGATAGCCATGTTTTACCTCAGTCGACTTTGATGCGGGTGGCTTTCAGATTCAGCACGGCCAGTCCGCCTACCAGCAGGAAAATCAGCGTGGCAATCGCCGCCGCCAGGCCGAAGTCCTGCCCGCCGCCGCCCTCAAAGGCGATGCGCCAGGTATAGCTGACCAGCAGGTCGGTATAGCCCGCCGGCGTGGTGGTGCCAAGACGGTCCGGCCCGCCGTTGGTCAGCAGCTGGATCAGCACGAAGTTATTAAAGTTAAAGGCGAAGCTGGCGATCATCAGCGGTGCCAGTGGCTTCAGCAGCAGCGGCAGCGTGATGCGGAAGAAATTCTGCACCGTGGTGGCACCATCGAGCGCCGATGCCTCGTAAAGATCGTCCGGTATCGCCTTCAGCAGCCCCATACAGAGGATCATCATGTAGGGATAACCGAGCCAGGTATTGACCACCACCAGCATACTGCGCGCCAGCGTCGGGTCGCTGAACCAGGCCGGCTTCAGGCCAAACAGGGCATTGAGCATGATATTGATTTCGCCGAAGCTTTGGTTAAACAGCCCCTTGAAAATCAGGATAGAGATAAAGGCCGGCACCGCGTAGGGCAGGATCAGCAGCAGGCGATACACCGCGCGCCCCTTCAAAGCTTCCCACTGCATCAGACAGGCCAGCACCATTCCCACCGCAGTAGTCAGGATCACCGTCAGCAGAGCGAATACCACCGTCCAGATAAAGATGCCGATAAACGGCTTCTGGATGCCGTCGTCGGTCATCACCCGCAGGAAGTTTTTCCAGCCGATGCTTACCGTATAGCCCGGACTGAGACGTTCACCGCTCCACTGCTGGTTAGCATCTTTCGCCTGATAGAAACCAACCTCATCGTTCGGCCAGTAAACCGTGCCGGTTTGCTGATTGGCCAGGCTACCGTCCGCCGCCAGCTTATACAGCGGCTGCGTACCGGAGAACTGGCGCAGCGAGCTCATCCGCACGCTGCTGCCATCGGGCAGCGTGGCGGTAATCAGCCCCAGCGCCTGGCGGTTTTGCGTCACCACGCGCAGCATGGCGCGCTCGCCCTGCGGAGTTTCAGCGCTCTCTTTCAGCGCCAGGGTTTGTGGATTTTTATCGTCAAAGCTGAACGGCTCCGAGAGATAGCCGGGCTTGCCGTCGGCGGTCAGCTGCAGGACCCACTGGCTGCCCTGCGGCCACAGATTGAAGTTATAGCGTTCTCCCGCCTGATACTGGCGGTCCAGCAGCACCGTCTGCGCCCGTTC
The DNA here is from genome assembly GCF_016624545.1 of Erwinia sp. S38. Lineage (NCBI taxonomy): Bacteria > Pseudomonadati > Pseudomonadota > Gammaproteobacteria > Enterobacterales > Erwiniaceae > Erwinia > Erwinia sp. S38. Next base: position 33,973 of record NZ_JACVTS010000001.1, read on the forward strand.
AAAGGTCAGCTGATTGGTACTGCTGTAGTTGGTAAAGGAGATGGCGATGGTCGCCGCCAGCGGGAAGAGGACAAACAGCGCCATCCCTGCCAGCCCCGGATAGACATAACGCCAGGCCGTGGCCCGACGCTGAGCAAAAATCACCAGCCCAACGCTGAGTACAATCAGCGTCAGCGCGGCGAACAACACTTCACCCTGCGCATACATCAGCACCACGAGGTAGCCGGTAAACAGCGCAAACAGGGTAACGATCAGCCACTTCAGGCCATGCTTACCGGCAACGTTCGCCATAGAAATTCCTTACAGCAGCGGCGGGCGCTTCCGCCCGCCTGGCAGACAACGGGGATTATTTAGTGATACGCGCCTGGGCGTCTTTCAGCGCGGCATCGACCGTCTGACGGCCGTTGATCGCATTCAGCACCGCGGTGCGTTCCGCATACCAGAAGGCGCTCATCTGCGGTACGTTTGGCATCACTTCACCCTTCTGCGAGTTCTCCATAGTGGCGGCGATCTTCGGATCTTTTGCCAGCTTCTCCTGCATCGACTTCAGCGCCACCGCGCCCAGCGGTTTATCGGCATTGACCTTCGCCAGGCCGTCATCGGTCAGCAGGTAGTTTTCCAGGAACTCTTTCGCCAGTTCTTTATTCGGGCTGGCGGCGTTAATGCCTGCGCTCAGCACGCCGACGAACGGTTTCGACGGCTGGCCTTTAAAGGTTGGCAGCAGGGTAACGCCGTAGTTGATCTTCGCGCTGTCGATATTGCCCCATGCCCACGGACCGTTAATGGTCATCGCGGTTTCGCCCTTGTTAAAGGCGGCTTCGGCAATAGCAAAGTCGGTATCGGCATTCAGATGTTTGTTCTTAATCAGGTCGACGAGGAACTGCAATCCTTCCTGCGAGCCTTTGTTCGCCACGCCAACATCCTTCAGGTCATAGCTGCCGTCGGGGAGTTTCTTAAAGGCGTAACCGCCATTGGCAGCGGTGAGCGGCCAGGTGAAGTACGGCTCCTGGAGGTTAAACATGATGGCGCTTTTGCCTTTGGCCTTCAGCTTTTTATCCAGCGCCGGGATCTCTTCCCAGGTTTTTGGCGGCTCGGGCAGCAGGTCCTTGTTATAAATCAGCGATAGCGCTTCAGCGGCAATCGGATAACCAATCAGCTTGCCGTTATAGCGTACGGCGTCCCAGGTGAAGGGATAGAGCTTGTCCTGGAAGGCTTTATCCGGGGACACTTCGGCCAGCAGACCGGACTGGGCATAGCCGCCGAAGCGATCGTGCGCCCAGAAGATAATATCCGGGCCGTCACCCGTGGCCGCCACCTGCGGATATTTCTCTTCCAGTTTGTCCGGGTGCTCCACCGACACTTTAATGCCGGTATCCTGTTCAAATTTCTTACCGACTTCCGCCAGGCCGTTATAACCCTTGTCGCCGTTGATCCAGATAACCAGCTTGCCTTCTTCTATTTTTGCCTGCGCCAGCGCAGGGAGCAACAGGCTGGAAAGGGTACACAGCAGCAGTGTTTTACTCGCTAATCTGAACTTCGCCATTATTCGTTCCTCTAAGGGTATGAAGCCGGGATGTGGTTGCAGTCTGCTGTTAAGCAAGGAAAACTGCGTCATCCCCGGTTCTACTCCCCCCAGTCACTTTCTGTGATCGAATTAACAAAAAATCCATTTCTGCGCTCCCGGCCACAAAAAACAGCCGTTATTTTTGCCAGTGCCGTCACGAAATTCGCCCGCCGCCCCGATGGTTGATGTCGGGTACGTTTTTCTCATCCTCCTTTCTCCTCCCCCATAAAAAATCCAGCGGTGGAGGAGTTAGCTTTCCGCGCGCTGCCGCACACTCCGGCCATCAACAGTCAGTGGACGGGAGAAGCGGATGGCCAGCGTAGTGCTGAATAATGTCACCAAAGCATGGGGTGACGTGGTGGTATCAGATGCGATTGACCTGACGATTGCCGAAGGGGAGTTCGTGGTGTTCGTGGGGCCGTCGGGCTGCGGTAAATCAACGCTGCTGCGCATGATTGCCGGGCTGGAAGAGATCACCTCGGGCGAGCTGCTGATCGGCGATCGCCGGATGAATGATGTGCCTCCCGCCGGTCGCGGCGTTGGCATGGTATTCCAGTCCTACGCCCTCTATCCCCATCTTACCGTGGCGGAAAATATGTCCTTCGGCCTCAAGCTGGCCGGGGTGGCGAAAGCCGAAATCCAGCAGCGGGTGAATAAAGTCGCCGAAGTGCTGCAGCTGGCCCACCTGCTGGACCGGCAGCCGAAGGCACTCTCCGGCGGCCAGCGGCAGCGCGTGGCGATTGGCCGCACGCTGGTGGCCGAGCCGCAGGTATTTCTGCTCGATGAACCGCTATCGAACCTGGACGCCGCACTGCGTGTGCAGATGCGCATCGAGATCTCCCGCCTGCATAAGCGCCTGCAGCGCACGATGATTTACGTCACCCACGATCAGGTTGAGGCGATGACGCTGGCCGACAAAATCGTGGTGCTGGAAGGGGGACGCATTGCCCAGGTCGGTAAACCGCTGGAGCTGTATCACTATCCTGCCAACCGCTTCGTCGCCGGTTTTATCGGCTCGCCAAAGATGAATTTCCTGCCGGTCAAAGTGACCGCAACCGCTATCGATCAGGTCCAGGTTGAGCTGCCGAATCGCCAGCAGATCTGGCTGCCGGTAGACAGCGCTGGCGTCCTGCCCGGCAGCAATATGTCGCTCGGCATTCGCCCCGAACATCTGCTGCCCAGCGACGTCGCCGACGTCAGTCTTTCCGGCGTGGTGCAGGTTGTCGAACAGCTTGGCCACGAAACTCAGATCCATATCCAGATCCCCGCCCTGCGTCAGAACCTGGTGTACCGCCAGAATGACGTGGTGCTGGTAGAAGAAGGTGCCCATTACGCCATCGGCCTGCCGCCGCAGCGCTGCCATCTGTTCCGTGAGGATGGAAGCGCCTGCCGTCGGCTGCATCAGGAACCGGGTGTAGAAGCACTCCAGCTAAAGCAGTGATAACAGGAGCACAATAATGATTAAGCTGAAATATCCTCTGGCAGTGGCCATTGCGATGGCCATCTCCGGCCAGGCGGCGGCGGTTGATTTTAAAGGCTATGCGCGTTCGGGTATCGGCTGGACCGGTAGCGGCGGCGAGCAGCAGTGTTTTCAGGCTACCGGTGCCAACAGCAAATACCGTCTGGGTAACGAATGTGAAACCTATGCGGAACTGAAACTGGGTCAGGAACTGTGGAAAGAGGGCGACAAGAGCTTCTACTTCGATACCAACCTGGCGTATGCCGTTTCTCAGCGTTCAGATTTCGAAAGCGTCGACCCGGGCTTTCGTGAGGTGAACATTCAGGGTAAAAACCTGATCGACTGGCTGCCAGGTTCTACCCTGTGGGCCGGTAAGCGCTTCTACCAGCGTCACGACGTGCATATGATCGACTTCTACTACTGGGACATTTCCGGTCCGGGTGCAGGTGTGGAAAACATCGATCTGGGCGCGGGTAAACTGTCCATGGCGGTGACCCGCAACGGTGAAGCGGGCGGCTCCTACGGCTTTATCGATAACCAGCAGAAGCAGGTTCCGACCGTTAACGACACCTTCGACGTGCGCGTGGCCGAGCTGAACGTGAACCCGGGCGGCGTGCTGGAGCTGGGCGTTGACTACGGCCGTGCCAACGTGCAGGACGGCTATTCGCTGGCGGACGGGGCCACAAAAGATGGCTGGATGCTGACCGGTGAGCACACTCAGACTATCTACAACGGCTACAACAAGTTTGTCGTGCAGTACGCCACCGATGCGCTGACTTCGCAGCGTAACGGCCGCTCAGAAGGTTCGAGCATCGATAACAACGGCCATATGATTCGCGTAATCGATCACGGTGCGCTGGACTTTAACGACAAGTGGGGCCTGATGTACGTCGCCATGTTCCAGGACCTGGATCGCGACAATAAAAACGGCACCACCTGGTACACCGCCGGCGTGCGCCCGATGTACAAATGGACGCCGATCATGAGTACCCTGCTGGAAGTGGGCTACGACAACGTCAAGTCGCAGGAAACCGGCGAGCGCAACAGCCAGTATAAAGTGACCCTGGCCCAGCAGTGGCAGGCCGGTGACAGCATCTGGTCGCGCCCGGCGATCCGCGTGTTTGCTACCTACGCCAAGTGGGATGAGAAATGGGGTTACGCCACATCTGACGATACCGGCTACACCTCCGGCACCGCCTACAGCGATACCAGCGCTAAAACCTTCAGCCGCGGCAACGACGATGAAGTCAGCTTCGGCGTGCAGATGGAAGCCTGGTGGTAACAGCCAGTCGCGGGCGGACCCGCTCAGGTCCGCCCGATCCTCTTTACCCCCGACACTGCATTGCCTGGCGGGATCGGGGTGGCCCGTTTAAGGAACATAAAATGAAAAAAAATCTGCTGTCACTGTGCCTGATCGCGGGGCTGACTTCCGCATCGATACTGCCCGCTACGGCGGCAACCTTTACGTCGCCGCAGAACGTCGCGGTGGCTCCGGCCATTCCGGCCTCTGCGCTGCAGCGCCTCTCCTGGCTACCGGTAACGCCACCGGCCAGTAACGATATTGCACTGAACGCTTCCTCCCAGAGCCTGAACCAGGGGGAAATTACCGGTCCGGTTGCGGCCGTGACCCTGCCCGCCGATCGCGGATCGCTGGAAATTACTCTTACCAGCGTGGTGAAAGATCGCCGCGTCTATGTGCCGAACGTGCTGGTGTTGGACGAACAAATGCGCCCGGCCGCCTTCTATCCCGGCAGCTACTTCCCGTATCAGAAACCCGGCGTGGTTTCGCAGGACAGACTGGAAGGGACGCTGAAACTGACCCCGGCACTGGGGCAAAAACAAATTTACCTGCTGGTGTACACCACCCGCCAGGATCTGACGACTACCACTCAGCTGACCAATCCGGCGAAGGCCTATGCCGAAGGCGTGGGTAACGCCGTGCCGTCCATTCCCGATCCGATCGCCAGCCACGTCACCGACGGCCAGATTACGCTGAAGGTGAAAGCGGAGCAGGGCAGCGGTAACGTGATGATCGGCCAGGTGTTCAACCAGCCACAGCCGCAACCGGTGGTGGTTGGCAGTACGGCGGCCCCGGCAGCGGTCGCTGCTGCGCCTGCACCAGCGGCCCCGGCGGCGAAAGCGGAGCCGATGCTCAGCGACACGGAAACCTACTTCAACCAGGGCATTCGCCAGGCGGCGAAGGCGGGGGATATCGACAAAGCGCTGCGTCTGATGAACGAGGCCGAACGTCTGGGCTCCACTTCAGCACGGCAAACCTTTATCAGCAGTGTGAAAGGCAAGGGATAACATCCCCATATTGCTGGGCTGGCTCCATGACTGGTGCGCCGTGCGGCGCACCTTTTTTCCTTCCTTCTTTGCTACCGATAAATTTCTGCGTAATTGCCCCGCTTTGATAGGTTTGGCTCCGGTGTCTGCGTTACACTCTGCTTCTGAATTTTTTTGCGGAGAAATGCGATGGCTGAGAACGCGCTGCCGCTATTGCGCGCTATCGACTGGCTACCCGAATCATCGCCCCTGTTAACCGCTTCCCTGCTCGACTGGCTGATGGAAGAAGACTCGATGACCCGGCGTTTTGAACGTCACTGTCAGCAGGTGACCGTTAACCTGCTGCGCGAAGGATTTATCACCGCGCAGGAGGCCGGAAGCGATGCCGAACTGCTGCCCGCTGACCGCCGTTTCTGGCTGCGGGAAATCGAACTGTGCGGCGATGGCGTTCCCTGGCTGGTGGCACGCACGCTGGTGCCGGAATCCACCCTGATCGGCCCGGAGCAGAAGCTGCAGCAGCTGGGCACCGTGCCCCTCGGGCGCTATCTATTTACCAGCTCGACCTTAACCCGTGATTTTATTGATGTTGGTCGCAGCGGAAACCTGTGGGGTAGGCGTTCGCGCCTGCGCCTGTCGGATAAACCGTTGCTGCTGACGGAACTGTTTTTACCGGCATCTCCCCTGTATGCCAGGCCGAACGTTAAGGAGAATCAGTAGCGTGGAGACCAGTCTACAAATGAGTAAGCTTTCTGCCTATATCCGTCTGATGCGGATTGATAATCCTATCGGCTGGCTGCTGCTGCTGTGGCCGACCCTGTGGGCGCTGTGGCTGGCGGGGATGAAGGTGCCGCCTCTTAACGTACTGATTGTCTTCGTGCTGGGCGTATTTTTCATGCGTGCGGCAGGCTGCGTGGTCAATGACTTTGCCGACCGCAAAATCGACGGCCATGTGAAACGCACACGAGGACGTCCACTGCCGAGCGGTGCGGTCACCAGCAATGAGGCAAAGGTGCTATTTATCTGCCTGCTGCTGGTTTCCTTCCTGCTGGTACTGACCATGAACAGCATGACCATCTGGCTGTCGCTGGGCGGGCTGCTGCTGGCGTGGATGTATCCGTTTATGAAGCGCTACACCCATCTGCCGCAGGTGGTACTGGGCGCGGCCTTTGGCTGGGCCATTCCGATGGGCTGGGCGGCGGTAAACGAAACCCTGCCGTTAACCTGCTGGCTGCTGTTCCTGGCCAATATTTGCTGGACGGTGGCGTACGACACACAGTATGCGATGGTTGACCGCGACGACGACCTGAAGATCGGCGTGAAGTCGACGGCGATCCTGTTTGGGCGTCATGACAAGCTGATTATCGGACTGCTGCAGTTGGCAACCCTCGCCCTGCTGGCGCTGACCGGCTGGCTGAGCGGTTTAGGCGGCATTTTCTACTGGGGACTGTTACTGGCAGCCGTACTGTTTGTACACCAGCAGAAGCTGATTGCCGACCGTCAGCGTGAGAAGTGCTTCCAGGCGTTTCTTAACAACAACTATGTTGGGCTGGTGCTGTTTGTCGGGATTGCACTGAGCATCTGGTAGCTGGTGTAGCGGTAATCATTCCGCGTCGCTATGTGGCGGGTACAGGTGAGTAGCAAGCCGCGCACACGAGTCTTTCAGATAATAGAAAAGGGGCGAACCTTGCGGTTTGCCCCTTTTTTCGTGTCAAACCCGTCTGTGATATCAGTCGTGGGCGACCGCACTCTCAATCGTCATGCGAACATCCTGCGTCACCAGATCTGCCAGCAGCTGATAAACCTTCTGGGTCTGCTCAACCTGCGCATCACCGGAGTCACTGATGTAGCCTTCATCGCGCAGCGTCAGCACCAGTGAGGTAAACACGGCTTTATCAAAGAACTCAGGCGCATTGATACCGTGCAGCACCGACAGGCGCTGAGCCATGGTGCGGCTCTCTTTCTCCAGCGTACCGCGGTTAATCGCCGGGTTAGCGCTAAGAATAGAGAAGGTAATTGCATAGCGCTGCAGGGTTTCACGCACGCCGGCGGCCAGCACCTGTAGCGTACGGAAGCGGCCCGGGATCAGGCGCAGGCTGTTCTCTTCGGCCAGCAGCAGGCCCTGACGCGCCATTTCGGCGACCAGCGCATCCAGTACCGCAGGCAGTTCGCTGATTTCCCAGCGCAGGAACAGTTCGCTCTTCAGCATCGGATAAATAACGCTAACCTGGCGCAGCAGCTCCTCGCGGCTCAGTTCGCGATGCTGCATCAGAATGGCGGCGATCAGCGACGGCATCACCAGCATGTGGTGAATGTTGTTGCGATAGTAGGTCATCAGAACCGCCTGCTCGCGCGGCAGAATGACGATCTCACCGATGCTGTCCTGCTCCAGCTCAAACTTGTTCATGCCAAGCGCGTGTTCCAGCAGGGCTTCGGCACTGACGTCCGGCACCGTAGAGTCGCTGGAGTAAGGCACGTTGCGCAGCAGCTGGAGATAACAATCCAGCTGCTCGGTGAGCTGCTCGCGGGTCATCGAACGCTGGCGCGATGCCAGCAGTGCCGTAACGCACAGGTTGATAGCATTGGCCGCACCGGCATTGTTGATACGTACCATCACTTTCTGGGCGATATCGTTGACCGCCGGAGTCAGCCACGCCGGGCGCTGGGCTTCAATCGGATCGATAGAGTCGCGCCATTCCGGCACGCGCTGGTTGAGATACGTCACTAGCGGCAGAGGTTCACCAAAGTTGACGTAGCCCTGGCCGAGGTTGCGCAGTTTACGCAGGCCGCGAACCATCGACATAAAGCCTTCTTTCTCTTTGGTCGCACCGCGCAGCTCCTTCGCGTAGGTCCCCACTTCCATCACGTGTTCATAGCCGATGTAGATGGGGACCAGCGTGATTGGGCGGTTGCCGCCGCGCAGCATGGCCTGAATGGTCATCGACAGCGTGCCGGTTTTCGGATCGAGCAGGCGTCCGGTGCGCGAACGGCCACCCTCCACGAAGTACTCAACCGAATAGCCACGGGTAAACAGTTCACCCAGATATTCGCGGAACACCGTGGAGTAGAGCTTGTTGCCCTTAAAGGTACGGCGAATAAAGAACGCACCCAGGCGGCGGAAGATCGGGCCGGCAGGCCAGAAGTTCAGGTTGATACCGGCAGCAATATGCGGCGGCACCAGCCCCTGGTGATAAAGCACGTAGGAGAGCAGCAGGTAGTCCATATGGCTACGGTGGCAGGGCACATAGACAATCTCATGCCCGTCCTGCGCCAGCTGGCGCACGCGCTCGCCGCCGCTGACGTTCAGGCCCTGATACAGCTTGCTCCAGGTCCAGCCCATCACACGATCGGTCAGGCGGATCGCTTCATAGGAGAAGTTAGCTGCAATCTCTTCCATCAGCTCAACGGCGTTCTGCTGGGCCTTCTCATGGGAGATTTTCTTGCTGCGTGCTTCATCTTCCACCGCTTTGGCAATCGCCTTGGACTGCAGGAGCTTATTGAACAGATCCTGACGCACCGGCAGGCGCGGGCCAACGGCGGCCAGCCGCTGACGGGCGAAGTGCATACGCGCCACGCGCGCCAGCTTCTGCGCGATGGTTTTATCGGTACCGTGCTCGGTCGCCATGCGGCGCAGCGAGACGATAGGCGAGAAACGCACAAAGCTGTCGCGACCCAGCCAGATCACCGCAAAGAACTTCTGAATGCCGTTCAGCACCCGCAGATGCGGCTGCTCAACACCCTGAACTTCGCGCCCCGGCGCACGGCCAAACATCACCGATACCGGCACCATCTGTACATCCAGATCGGGATGATTACGGTGCAGGTCCAGATAGTCATGGAACAACTTGACCGACTCAAGGTTCGGTACGAAATAGGGGAACACGCGCGGACCGTCATGGATAAACACATAGCGGGGCAGCACGGTGCCGTCGATCTCCAGCGGATGCAAAGGATCGGGGAGATCCTGTTTGCGGCACTGTTCGCGCAGGGCAAGGAGATCGGCCTTTGAATCATAAGGCAGCACATACATAATAGGGCGAGAAGTATCAAGCCCAAGCTCGGCAACCGGTTCGGCCGGGATTGCCTTACTTTTTACCAGGAATTTCACTGGCAGATTCAACAGTTTGTAATATAAATTACGCCAACCTGACATAGACAACATGAAGCCTCTTGTTAGCAAAGCGCCGCAAGCATACCAGAAAGCGCTAACAGAATCTGTGGTGTTGCAAAATGTGCTACACCCTCTCATTGACGTTAAACTTCCCAAAGGGTTCCCTGATTATGGCAAATAACGCCACCGGACTGACTCGAATTGTAAAAGCAGCGGGCTATTCCTGGAAAGGTATACGTGCTGCCTGGCAGCATGAAGCGGCATTCCGGCAGGAAGCGATTGCTGCCATCATCGCCATCCTGATCGCCTGCTGGCTGGATGTGGATGCCGTGACCCGCGTGTTGCTGATTGGCTCCGTCGTGATGGTGATTATTGTTGAAATCCTTAATAGTGCGATTGAAGCGGTGGTTGACCGTATCGGCAGTGAAATTCATCCACTGGCCGGGCGTGCCAAAGATATGGGATCTGCCGCTGTATTATTAAGCATAATATTGGCAATTTTTGTGTGGGCAATGTTATTGATTGCACATTTGCGATAGGTTTTCCGAAATTCAACAAACTGCTGTTTTTTAGCCAGCTTTGGGTTTCCAACGCGCAAATACCTGTATATACTCACAGTCGACTGTATAAACAACCAGGGGGCGGGATGAAAGCACTAACGGCAAGGCAGCAGCAGGTTTACGACCTGATTCGCGACCACATTAACCAGACCGGTATGCCGCCGACGCGGGCAGAAATCGCCTCGCAGCTCGGCTTCCGTTCCCCGAATGCGGCTGAAGAACACCTGAAAGCGCTGGCCAGAAAAGGCGTGATTGAGATCGTTTCCGGCGCATCACGCGGTATTCGCCTGATGATGGAAGAAGTCGATGGCCTGCCGCTGATCGGCCGCGTTGCCGCTGGCGAGCCCCTGCTGGCCGAGCAGCATATCGAAGGCCACTACTCGGTAGACCCCGAACTGTTTAAACCCAATGCGGACTTCCTGCTGCGCGTCAGCGGCATGTCGATGAAGGACATCGGCATTATGGATGGCGATCTGCTGGCGGTGCATAAAACGGAAGACGTGCGTAACGGACAGGTTGTTGTGGCGCGTATTGATGACGAAGTGACCGTTAAGCGTCTGAAGAAGCAGGGTAACATCGTTCACCTGCTGCCGGAAAACAGCGAGTTTCAGCCGATTGTTGTCGACCTGCGCCAGCAGACGCTGACCATTGAAGGTCTTGCCGTCGGTGTTATCCGCAACGGTAACTGGCTGTAATTTCCCGCTGAATCTGACGCGTCGCCCTCTGCGGCGCGTTTTTGCGATCCCTCATCTCTCTCTGCTTCCGGTTGGAAAACCATGCGACTGCTGACGGCTGCCGATAAAAACCTCTGGCGGCTGGCGCTGCCGATGATCCTCTCCAATATTACCGTGCCGCTGCTCGGTCTGGTGGATACCGCCGTTATTGGACATCTTGATAGCCCAACCTATCTGGGCGGCGTGGCGATTGGCACTACCATCACCAGCTTCCTGTTTATGCTGCTGCTGTTCCTGCGCATGAGCACTACCGGGCTGACCGCACAGGCGTTCGGCGCGAACGACAAACCCGCTCTGGCCCGTGCGTTAATGCAGCCGCTGCTGCTGGCACTGCTGGCCGGTATCACCTTTATTGTGCTTAAAGCGCCGCTGACCCATCTGGCGTTGGGGCTGACCGGAGGCAGTAAAGACGTGCTGCACCAGGCCGATTTGTTTATGCAGATCCGCTGGCTCAGTGCGCCCGCCACGCTGGCAAACCTGGTATTACTCGGCTGGCTGCTGGGCGTACAGTATGCCCGTGCTCCGGTGATCCTGCTGGTGGTGGGCAACCTGGTGAATATCCTGCTGGATCTGTGGTTTGTTATTGGCCTGAAGTGGGGCGTTCAGGGCGCTGCGGCGGCGACGGCTATCGCCGAATACGTCAGCCTGCTGGTCGGGCTGCTGCTGGTGTGGCGGGTGATGGTGATGCGTGGCCTGTCGCTGCGTCTGCTGCTGAGTGCATGGCGCGGTAATCTGGCCCGCCTGCTGAGGCTGAACCGCGACATTATGCTGCGTTCGCTGCTGTTGCAGGTGTGCTTTGCCTCACTGACGATTTTCGGCGCGCGGCTCGGCAGCGATATTGTTGCCGTCAATGCGGTGCTGCTGATGTTTCTGACCTTCACCGCCTACGCGCTTGACGGCTTCGCCTATGCGGTCGAAGCCTGTTCGGGAGAAGCCTTTGGTGCGGGAAACAGCCAGCAGCTGCTCAGCGTCTGGCATGCGGCCTGCCGCCAGTCCGGCGTTGTTGCGCTGGCGTTCTCGTTGATTTACGCCTTCGGCGGCGAGCATATTGTCGCGCTACTGACCTCTCTGGAGCCTCTTCGGGAACTGGCCGATCGCTATTTATGGTGGCAGGTGGTGATGCCGCTGGCCGGCGTAGGCTGCTATCTACTGGACGGCATGTTTATCGGTGCCACCCGCGCCAGCGAAATGCGTAACAGCATGGTGGTGGCCGCAGCAGGCTTTGGGCTGACGCTGTTTACCGTTCCGCTGCTGGGCAATCACGGTCTGTGGCTGGCGGTGACGGTATTCCTGCTGCTGCGCGGTATCAGCCTGTGGTTTATCTGGCAGCGACACTGGCGAAACGGTACCTGGTTTGCCCTGTCGCGCTGACAGACATATTTGCTTACTTCTCCCTGAATAACGGCCAGCTTGCTGAACGGGCTGGTTTTTTTTGATTTCTTGCGTTGGGTTTCAGGCTTTTAAGGCACTCCGATTGGCCCGTGCGCAGCATCTTCCGAAATTTGCACTACAATTATCTGTAAGTTCGGCGTTTAGTCAGATAATTATCTGGTTATTGAGCGGAGTGACGAATAGAAATATCCCAGACCATTAATCTCAGCCAGAAGGAGTCTGTTATGAATAACGATGAAATCAGCGGCAACTGGAAGCAGTTTAAAGGGAAAGTGAAAGAGCAATGGGGCAAGCTCACCGACGACGACCTGACGGTGGTTGAAGGTAAACGCGACCAGCTGGTCGGTAAGATTCAGGAACGCTATGGTTACCAGAAAGACCAGGCCGAGAAGGAACTTCGCGACTGGGAAAGCCGCAATAATCACCGCTGGTAACCACACTTAATTCAGGAAGAAGCTCCTACCCCCTGGCACAAGGAGGTGCCGACAAAGCGCTTTACATACCTTCTGTTAGATCTTGACGTATCAATCTTCAGTCTGCGGCAAGCGTATCATTGCCAGCTCGTTTACCTTCCGCGCTCGCAAACTAAATATCTTTCTTGTGGGACTTTTACATTCGCAGGTCGGCTATCTCAGCGCCCGCGTTTCTTACCCTGCACGCTGTGATCGTGATCGCAGGCATCCTGATGGGTACAGGCTTCCACTTCGCTGCACTTCTGGCAAAAGCCGTGCGCTTCAATCACGCTGTGGGCCAGGGCAAAGCCGGTTTTCTGCGCCAGCTTTTTGAGGATCTCTTCAACGCCATCGGCATGCTGTTCGGTAACAGAACCACAGCGATCGCAGATCAGCATTGCGGAAGTGTGCGACGGCTCTTCGAAATGGTGGCAGACCACGTAGCTGTTGGTGGACTCCACGCGGTGAATAAAGCCCTGCTCCAGCAGGAAATCCAGCGCCCGGTAAACGGTAGGTGGTTTAGCCTGAGGTTCCGATGCCCGCAGTAAATCCAGTAAATCGTAGGCGCTAATCGAAGCGTTGTGCTCGGTCATCAGGCGCAACACTTCCATACGCTGCGGCGTCAGCCGCACGCTGCGCTGCTGACAAATGACTTCCGCCTGCGACAGGATTCTTTCGGCACTGGTAATATTCATCGTTTTTCCTCAGGCATGATCAGGGTGATATTTTATCACGTCTGCCACAAAACGCCGAATTTGCCGTCGCTTCGCGTTTATAGAGACGCATTCCAGAAAAATAAAATGGATCATTAAAAATGTACCATGTACACTTATTCTGATTGATAATTGTACTGCTCCCGAATAGCCTGTTTAGCAGGAGATATCAACTTCAGGGAGTGACATGCTTACTTTTATTGAGCTGTTGGGTTTCAGTAAACGGCGTCAGGACCTTTTGCCGGATGATGAGTTTATGCTGTTTCAGGAGCTGCTGATTGATGCGCCTGAAACAGGGGCCATTATCACTGGGACTGGTGGGTTTCGTAAGATTCGCTGGAGTCGACCGGGCATGGGAAAGCGCGGCGGCGTGCGGGTGATTTACTACTATGTCACGAGCAGAGGTAGGATTTATCTTGCGCTGGTTTATCCAAAAAATGAGCAGGATGAATTATCACAAGAGCAAAAGAAGGCGCTAAAAAAGTTGTCCGACATGCTGGTGTAACGCTGCAAGATGTCTGCGGATTAATCAGTAGCTTTGCTAACCTGTCAACGAGGTCGATGAAACAGAGATGAAAGACGAATTATTTGCCGATCTGCTGGCCAGTGCAGAGGAGATGGTAAGAATCGAGCAGGGTTTGGAAACGCCAGCGCCGGAGCATATTCATACTTATAGTGATATTGATGTCAGAGCAATACGAGAAGTGACCGGTTTGAAGCAGCAAGATTTTGCCGCCGCTGTGGGCGTTAGCTACGATTTGGTCAAAAGCTGGGAAATGAAACGGCGTCAGCCTACCGGTGCACCAAGAAAGTTACTGCTATTGCTACAGGCAAACCCTTTAATTATCGATCAGCTGAAAGCCATCTGAATCGTTGATGTGATGGCTAAATTTTCGCCTCTGCTCACTGAACCCCACTGTGTTATAGTAGGACATGTTTTAGTCCATTTTCCGCCAAAGAATATAAATGCATCAGAATCAAGAATCACAATCCATGCCTCTGAACACCGCTAACGCTGACGGGCTGGAAAAATTCCCTGCACATCGCTTCTCCATCGCTCCGATGCTTGACTGGACCGATCGCCACTGTCGCTACTTCCATCGCCAGCTGACCCGTCAGAGCCTGCTCTATACCGAAATGGTCACCACCGGCGCGATTATCCACGGCAAGGGTGACTATCTGGCCTACAGCCAGGAAGAGCAGCCGGTCGCGCTGCAACTGGGCGGCAGCGATCCGGCCGCGCTGGCGCAGTGCGCGAAGCTGGCGGAAGAGCGCGGCTATAATGAAGTCAACCTTAACGTCGGCTGCCCGTCGGACCGCGTGCAAAACGGTCGCTTCGGTGCCTGCCTGATGGGCGAAGCGCAGCTGGTTGCCGACTGTATCAAAGCGATGCGCGACGTGGTGGCGATCCCGGTTACGGTAAAAACTCGCATCGGAATCGACGACCAGGACAGCTATGAATTCCTCTGCGATTTTATTCGTAAGGTATCGGAAGAGGGCGGCTGTGAGACGTTTATTATTCACGCGCGCAAAGCCTGGCTCTCCGGTCTCAGCCCGAAAGAGAACCGCGAAATTCCACCGCTGGACTACGAGCGCGTGTATCAGCTGAAGCGTGATTTTCCGCATCTGACGATGTCGCTGAACGGCGGCGTGAAATCACTGGCGGAAGCAAAGGTCCATTTGCAGCATCTGGACGGCGTTATGGTCGGGCGCGAAGCCTATCAGAACCCAGGAATGCTGGCGCACGTTGACGGCGAACTGTTTGGCAGCACGCAGCCGGTTGCCGATACGGTTGCGGTGGTACGGGCGATGTATCCGTACATCGAGCGCGAACTGGCTGCAGGTACTTATCTGGGTCACGTTACCCGACATATGCTGGGCCTGTTCCAGGGCATTCCCGGTGCGCGCCAGTGGCGTCGCTACCTCAGCGAGAATGCGCATAAAGCCGGTGCGGGCGTCGACGTTGTTGAACAGGCACTGTCGCTGGTTGCCGATAAGATCGTGGTTAACGCTTGACCATAGATTGAGTAAATTGACCAGGTTAACATTAGCCTGGTCGAACCTTCCTGATATAATTCAATGAATTACGTTTCTCGTCGTTATGGCACGCTTCTTGTAATGTCTCATCCAGTAATTATTGATGGGAGAGTGCAATGATTGAGATTCTGTTTGTCCTCGGTTTCTTTCTGATGTTAATGCTGACCGGCATTTCAATACTGGGGATCCTGGCTGCGCTGGTCGTCGCTACGCTGGTGATGTTCGTCGGTGGGCTGTTCGCGATTGTGATTAAATTGTTGCCATGGCTGCTGCTGGCGGTCGCTGCGGTGTGGTTGTATCGAACCTATATTAAACAGCCGGATAGTAACGGCAATCGCTTATCCTGATGATATCAAGGGCTTGTGATGAGCATGGGTGGGCTAATGCGCTCTGGATCACATCGTGAAATATTATTCAGCACAATTCGCAATTAAACATATTTTTTACTTATAAATTCTGTCAGGATGACTGGATTGAAACAAAGCGTATTCATCGCCGCTGACCCTACACCCAGCGCGAACTAAAAAAAGAAAGAAACAAAAGGGGCTTCCGTAAGGAAGCCCCATTTTTTTATGGGATAAGCAGGCTGGAACCCTGAGTTACACGGCTTTCCAGCGCCTGATGTGCCTGACGGGCATCGACCAGTGCGAACTTCTGCGATTCCGGCACATCGACCTTAATCGCGCCGCTGGCCAGCAGGGAGAACAGCTCATTGCTGGCCTGGGTCAGCGCATCGCGGGTAGTGATGTAGCCGTACAGCGAAGGGCGGGTGACGTACAGCGATCCTTTCTGGTTCAGAATAGCCAGATCCACCCCGGTCACCGGGCCGGAAGCATTGCCAAAACTGACCATCAGCCCACGCCTTTGCAGGCAGTCGAGCGACGCTTCCCAGGTATCTTTACCCACCGAGTCATACACCACGCGCAGCTTTTTCCCCTGGGTCAGCTCGCTGACGCGCTCGGCAATATTCTCTTCACGATAGTTAATGGTGGCCCAGGCTCCGGCATCTTTAGCCCGCTGCGCCTTTTCGGCGGAGCCTACGGTGCCGATCAGATGTGCGCCCAGCGCCTTCGCCCACTGGCAGGCAATCAGCCCAACGCCACCGGCGGCAGCATGGAACAGGAAGCGTTCGTCGGGCTGTACCACGTAGGTTTGCCGCAGCAGATAATAGACCGTCAGGCCCTTAAGGAATGAGGCTGCGGCCTGCTCAAACGAAATCGCATCGGGTAGCAGCGCCACTCTGTCCACCGCAACGTTGTGCACCTCGCTGTAGGCACCCAGCGTTGCCTGAGCATAAACCACGCGATCGCCCGGCTTCAGCACCGTCACGCCCGGGCCTACGCGCCGAACGATACCGGCGGCTTCGCTGCCCAGCCCGCTCGGGAGGGAAGCGGGATACAGACCGCTGCGCACATAGGTATCAATATAGTTAATGCCTATCGCCTTATTCTCAATCTGCACTTCGCCGGCCAGCGGATCGGCAGGATCGAAATCGATCGCCTGCATCACCTCCGGCCCGCCGTGCTGGCTGATTTGTATACGTTTTACCATGCTCACTCCTGTGGATTACGACTTAATGCAGGAGGACGGCAGCGGCGCAAACGAGTATACTTACGCGTCCCCCACAAGATTTTTGGTAGCACATCACTATGGCAGGAAATAAACCCACCAACAAATCCTTCGAAAACCGAGAGCCGCGCGATCGCCAGATGGAAGGTCTGAAGCTGCCCCCGCACTCGCTGGAAGCTGAGCAGTCGGTGTTGGGCGGTTTAATGCTGGATAACGAACGCTGGGATAACGTCTCTGAACGCGTGGTGGCGCAGGACTTCTTCAGCCGTCCGCACCGCATGATCTTTGCGGAAATGCAGCGCCTGCTGGAAATGGGTAAACCCATTGACCTGATTACGCTCTCCGAATCGATGGAAACCAAAGGCGAACTCAGCATGGTAGGCGGCTTTGCCTATCTTGCCGAGTTGTCGAAAAACACGCCAAGTGCGGCGAATATCGGTGCCTACGCCGACATCGTGCGCGAACGTGCCGTGGTACGAGAGATGATCTCGGTAGCCAATGAGATTGCCGACGCGGGCTACGATCCGCAGGGGCGCAGCAGTGAAGATCTGCTCGATCTGGCGGAATCCCGCGTATTCCAGATCGCTGAAAACCGCGCCAACAAAGATGAAGGGCCGAAAAGCGTCGATCAGATCCTCGAAGCCACCATCAGCCGTATCGAATCGCTGTATCAGACACCGCACGATGGCGTGACCGGTGTGGATACCGGCTATCAGGACCTCAATAAAAAAACCGCCGGGCTTCAGCGTTCGGATCTGATTATCGTCGCCGCGCGCCCGTCGATGGGTAAAACGACCTTCGCGATGAACCTGTGCGAAAACGCCGCGATGCTGCAGGATAAGCCGGTGCTGATTTTCAGCCTCGAGATGCCCGGCGAGCAGATCATGATGCGTATGCTGGCCTCGCTGTCGCGCGTGGATCAGACCAAAATTCGTACCGGCCAGCTCGATGATGAGGACTGGGCGCGTATTTCCAGCACCATGGGGATCTTGCTGGAAAAGAAGAACATGTTTATCGATGATTCATCCGGTCTGACCCCGACCGAGGTGCGTTCCCGCGCACGCCGCATCTTCCGTGAGCACGGCGGTCTTAGCCTGATTATGATCGACTACCTGCAGCTGATGCGCGTGCCGTCGCTGTCGGACAACCGTACGCTGGAAATTGCTGAAATTTCCCGCTCGCTGAAGGCGCTGGCGAAAGAACTGCAGGTGCCGGTAGTGGCGCTGTCCCAGCTGAACCGATCGCTGGAGCAGCGTGCGGATAAGCGCCCGGTCAACTCCGACCTGCGTGAATCCGGCTCCATCGAGCAGGATGCCGACCTGATCATGTTTATCTACCGTGATGAGGTGTATCACGAGAACAGCGATCTGAAAGGCGTGGCCGAAATCATCCTCGGTAAACAGCGTAACGGCCCGATCGGCACGGTGCGCCTGACCTTTAACGGCCAGTGGTCGCGCTTCGATAACTACGCCGGTCCGCAGTACGACGACGAGTAATTTAAAACGTGAAACGGGCGGCTCCGCGTGGGGCCGCCGTTCCCCCCGCTTTAATCTGCGTTTCATCCCCCGCGAAAAATAGTGTTGGACAACACGACAAAAAATACGGTTATCTGTCAGTAAGCTGTCCCCTGATACCGGCATGGAATGACGATGACCCAGATCGATGATTTTGACTTTAAGATACTGACTTTACTGGAAAGCAACGGGCGGCTGACCAACCAGGAACTGAGTGACCTGGTCGGGCTATCCGCCTCGCAGTGTTCTCGCCGCCGCATCAATCTTGAGCAGGCGGGCCTGATCCTCGGTTACCACGCGCGGCTGTCGCCGGATGCGGTCGGCATGGGGGTGATTGGCCTGATTGAAGTGCGCCTGATCAACCACACCCAGGAGTACGTTGACAGCTTCCACCGCA
The DNA here is from genome assembly GCF_016624545.1 of Erwinia sp. S38. Lineage (NCBI taxonomy): Bacteria > Pseudomonadati > Pseudomonadota > Gammaproteobacteria > Enterobacterales > Erwiniaceae > Erwinia > Erwinia sp. S38. The sequence goes on from NZ_JACVTS010000001.1 coordinate 52,758, forward strand.
TGGTGGCAGAGCAGTCGGCGATCGTTGACGCCTACAAAACCACCGGCGATGCCGATTATTTGCTGAAGGTGGCGGTGGCCGATCTTGCGGGGTTGAGTGCGCTGATTAGCCAGCTGGTGGCCGGGCATAAAAGCGTGGCCCACGTGAAAACCTCGGTGGTGCTGAACCGCCTGAAAGAGAACGGCATGCTGGCGCAGGTGTGAGTACAATGCACAGTATTGGTGCAATCGATGCACCAATACTGTGCGTATGCATCATTGTTGATGCATAAATCGTGCGAAAAAATCACAAACCATGCGTGAAATAACGGCGAAATTTGATTTTTACGCACAAAATGTAAAATTAAAGCGCATTTTATTCAACGGGTTAATTCTTCGGGACGATTCAGGGGCCATCGTGCACTCTGAAATGGTGCGATTTTTGCTAACTATCAGGGAGATAATCGCACAACTTAGCCCCCGAGAAACAAGATGGATAACGTCGTAGAACAACCCGCAAAAATCCCCCATACCCTGGTCGAAGACATCATGGCGATCGTGCTGGGCACGCTGATGGTCTCCTTCGGCGTGACGCTGATGAAGCAGGCCGGTGCGCTGACCGGCGGCACGGCGGGGATCGCTTTCCTGATTAGCTACATCACCAAAAGTACCTTTGGTCTGGCCTTCTTCGCCATCAACCTGCCGTTTTACTGGCTGGCGGTGAAACGTATGGGCTGGGCGTTCACCATCAAAACCTTCTGCGCGGTCGGCCTGGTGTCGCTGTTCTCCCAACTGCACCCGATGTTTATTCATTTTGCGGCACTGGACCCATTTTATGCGACATTGTTCGGTAACGTGGTAACGGGCATTGGGTTTATAGTGTTATTCCGCCATAAGGCCAGCCTGGGTGGCATCAATATCCTCGCGCTGTGGCTGCAGGATCGCTACGGCATCCGCGCCGGTAAGCTGCAAATGGGCGTCGACACCTGCGTGGTGCTGGCTTCGCTGTTTGTGGTCAGCCGCGAAATGCTGGTGGCCTCAATTATTGGCGCACTGATCCTGAACCTGATTATTGCCATGAACCATCGCCCGGGCCGTTACTTCGTGTAATATCCTCTGGATGACTATGTGACGCGGGGTTAACCGCCGTCAGAATGACTGATTATTAAATGGAGATCTGCACCGTGTTTCAAAATGTTGATGCCTATGCTGGCGATCCAATTCTCACCCTGATGGAAACCTTCAAGCAGGACGATCGTGCGCACAAGGTCAATCTGAGCATCGGCCTTTATTACGACGCACAGGGTGCAATTCCGCAGATGGATGCCGTGGCGAAAGCGGAAGCCCTGCTGAACGCGAAGCCGCAGATGGCGTCACTGTATCTGCCGATGGAAGGCCTGCCGCCTTACCGTAGCGCGGTGGCTCCTCTGCTGTTTGGCGCGGAACATCCTGTGCTGAAAGCGGGCCGCATCGCCACCATTCAGACGCTGGGTGGTTCAGGTGCATTGAAAGTGGGTGCTGACTTCCTTAAACACTACTTCCCGAATTCACAGGTCTGGGTCAGCGATCCAACCTGGGAAAACCACGTGGCTATCTTTGCCGGTGCCGGCTTCACGGTGAATACCTACCCGTGGTATGACCCGGAAACCAACGGCGTGAAGTTTGATGCGCTGCTGGAAAAACTGAACTCCCTGCCTGCACAGAGCATCGTGCTGCTGCATCCGTGCTGCCACAACCCGACCGGTGCGGACCTGAATAACGACCAGTGGGATAAAGTGACCGAAGTGCTGAAAGCGCGCGAGCTGATTCCGTTCCTCGACATCGCCTATCAGGGCTTTGGCGGCGGCATGGAAGAAGATGCCTACGCGATCCGCGCTATCGCCGCTGCGGGCCTGCCTGCGCTGGTCAGCAACTCCTTCTCGAAAATCTTCTCGCTGTACGGCGAACGCGTCGGCGGTTTGTCAATCGTCTGTGACGATGCGGAAGAAGCTTCTCGTGTGCTGGGCCAGCTGAAAGCCACCGTGCGCCGCAACTACTCCAGCCCGCCGAACTTCGGTGCGCAGGTCGTTTCCTGCGTGCTGAACGATGCCGATCTGAAAGCCAACTGGCTGGCGGAAGTGGAAGCGATGCGCGTGCGCATCCAGGAAATGCGCCAGACGCTGGTGGACGTGCTGGGCGAGGCTGTACCGGGTAAAAACTTCGACTACCTGCTGAAGCAGCGCGGCATGTTCAGCTACACCGGCCTGAGCGCGGCTCAGGTTGATCGCCTGCGCAATGAGTTCGGCGTTTACCTGATCGCCAGCGGCCGTATCTGCATCGCCGGTCTGAACCACAACAACGTGCGTCAGGTGGCCGAAGCTATCGCTGCGGTAATCTGATGTTCTGCTGGCCGGGAACTCCTGGCCAGCTATTCTTATCTGCCAATCTGCCAATCTGCCAATCTGCCAATCTGCCAATCTGCCAATCTGCTGCTCCCTCAACCCTTCAGCCCTTCAATGCACCAGAGCACCAAACTTCTTCATCCTGATTTGACGGTTTCAACGCTTTCCGGTTTACCTTTGCCTCATATGCGGCACACTTAACGCATCAGTTACGTTAAGGAGCCAGACAATGTGGTATCAGCAAACCTTCACCCTGAACGCCAAACCGCGCGGTTTTCACCTCGTCACCGATGAAATCCTCGGCGAACTGCGCCGCCTGAGTGATGTGCAGACCGGCCTGCTGCATCTGCTGTTGCAGCACACCTCGGCCTCATTAACGTTGAATGAAAACTGCGACCCTACGGTACGCAGCGATATGGAGCAGCACTTCCTGCGCCACGTGCCGGAGAATGCGCCTTACAAGCATGACTACGAAGGCCCGGACGATATGCCCGCGCACATTAAATCCTCACTGCTCGGCACGTCGTTGCTGCTGCCGGTCAGCCGTGGGCGGCTGCTGTTAGGCACCTGGCAGGGGATTTATCTGGGCGAGCACCGCATTCACGGCGGCGAGCGGCGGATCGTGGCGACGCTACAGGGGGAGTAAAATGCCCATTCCCCGCCAGCTGCATCAGCTAAACAATTTCAGTGCCGCAATCCGCTGTAGCGATGCATCCAGCGCCTCGTCGCTGGCGGTCAGGCTCAGGCGCACAAACCCTTCGCCGCCCGCGCCGAAACCGTGGCCGGGAGCAACCAGCACCTGCGCCTCGTGCAGCAGGCGTTCGGTGAACTGCTGCGAACTGTAACCCGCTGGCACCGGCAGCCAGAGGAAGAAGGTGCCCTGGCGGGCATCCACCGGCCAGCGCATCGCTTCCAGCGCGCGGATGACCCGCTCGCGGCGGCGGTGGTAAAGCGCGGCAAACTCCGCTACCGCGCTCTCCGGCAGATCCAGCGCGGTAATCGCCGCATCCTGCACCGCGCCAAACACCGTGCTGTAGCTGTGGGTGTGCAGCTTTTTAAATGCGCTAATCACCGAGGCGTTGCCGACGGCGAAACCAAAGCGCCAGCCCGCCATCAGGAAGGTTTTCGACATCGTATAGATTTCCACGCTCCACTCTTTAGCCTCCGGCTGCGACAGCAGGCTGGGCGGCGCTTCCTGAGCATGGCGGCCAATCGCCGAGTAGGCGAAGTCGTGCAGCAGCGGAACGTTCAGCCGCTGGACGAACGCCAGCGCATCGTCAAACAGCTGCGGGGTGGCCACCGCCCCGGTCGGGTTGTGTGGATAGTTGAGCATGAGCAGACCGGCCTCGCGGGCAACCGCTTCCGGCACCTCGGTAAAGTCCGGCAGAAACTGGTTTTTAGCGTGCAGCGGGATGCCGTAAAACTGCGCCTGCGCCTGTGCGGCGGCCGAACGATAAATCGGGTAGCAGGGATCGGTCGAAATCAGAAACTGACCGGGCGCGAGCAGCGCGCGCGGCAGGCCGGTGACGCCGATATGCGAGCCGTGGAAAACGGCAATCTCGCTATCCGGGTCCAGCTCTACGCCGTACTGGCGCTGATAAAAGCGGGCGATCGCCTGGCGCAGCGCGGGTTTGCCCCAGAACGACGGGTAATCGTGGTTTTCCGGCTGTGCGGCGGCGGATTGCAGCGTGGCGACCACCGCTGCCGGAGTGGGCTGGCGCGGGCTGCCGGAAGAAAGGTCAATCAGCGGACGCTGCGAGGTATCGATCTGTGCCGCCATCTTTTCCAGCGCGCTAAACAGATTTTCTTCTAATTGATCTAAAAGGGGGGAAGCAGAAAATACCGGCATAATACTTCTCGATAAAAACCATGAATAGCCGGACTATCGCATAGCCCATCGGTGCATAAAAATGAAATTGTTCGGCGGCGAAAAGATAAAAACAGATATCGATATGCAAAAAAAGTAATAACAAATAACGGATAAGGTTAGCACAATAAAGATATTGAGCAGAATTCACTTTCGCTGCAAAGTCCTGAGTATATTGGAATCATTTATTTTATATTCAACACTTCACCGGAGAGAGCATTGTTATGCGCAGGTCATTGATTAGCGGACTGGTTGTTGCCTTATTGTCTTCTGCTGTAGTTATTTCGACAGCGCATGCCGATGATAAACTAATTCGTGTGGGTTTTAACCCCGGCCCTTATAAAGAGCAGTTCCAGAATGGCGTTGCACCATTTTTGATCAAGAAGGGATATAAAGTCGAGTATAAAGATTTCAGCGACGGTATTCAGGTTAACGATGCGGTGGCGCGGGGTAATATTGAAGCCAATATTATGCAGCACCCGGTGTATTTAAAATCGGTCAACGAACGTCTGGGTATTGATAACGTCGGCATTGTGCAGGTGCCAACCCCGCCGATGGGACTCTATGCCGGCAAGCTCAACACGCTGGATACGCCGAAACCGGGCACGGTGATTTCAGTACCAAACCAGGCACCTAATGAATATCGCGCCCTGCTGGTGCTGCAAAGCCTCGGCTGGGTCAAACTGAAGGCCGATATCGACCCGGCGACCTTCTCGCAGAAAGCCATCAGTGAAAACCCGTACAAAATCGTGCTGAAAGAGATGGATAACGCCCAGCAGGTTCGCGCGCTGCCGGATGTGGACTTCGGGCTGATTCAGGGCAACTTCGCCGTTTCCAGCGGGATGAAATTAAGCTCGGCGCTCAAGCTGGAAACGCCAACCAGCCAGTTTATCAACGTGGTGACGGTGGCCGGTAAAAATAAAGACGCGCAGTTCGCCAAGGACATCGTGGCGGGCTACCACTCCGCCGAGTTTAAAACCTATATCACCACCCATTCACAGTACGACGGCTACCTGCAGCCCAGCTATTTCAAATGAGTCAGCCGGTTATCCGCTTTAACGCGGTCAGCAAAACGTTTACCCGCAAGGGAGAAAGCTTCCTTGCGCTGGATAACGTCAACCTGACGATTAATCAGGGCGATATCTTCGGCGTTATCGGTGCCAGCGGCGCGGGAAAAAGTACGCTGCTGCGCCTGATTAACCATCTGGAAGCGCCCACCGAGGGCGATGTGCTGATTAACGATCTGTCGCTGCAGGGCATCAGTAAGAAACAGCTGAACCAGGTGAAGAAAGATATCGGCATGATCTTTCAGCACTTTAACCTGCTGAACTCGCGCACGGTATTTCACAACGTGGCAATCCCGCTGATCTTACAGGGGCGCGATAAAGCCTTTATCCGCGAACGGGTGAGCGAGCTGCTGGCCTTCGTGAACCTTAGCGATAAAGCCGAAAGCTATCCCGATGAACTTTCCGGCGGGCAAAAGCAGCGCGTGGGTATTGCCCGCGCGCTGGCCACTAACCCGTCGATCCTGCTGTGTGACGAAGCCACCTCGGCGCTGGACCCGCACACCACCGTGCAGATCCTGCTGCTGCTGCAGGAAATTAATCGCCGCTACGGCATCACCATCGTGCTGATCACCCATGAAATGTCGGTGGTGCAAAAAATCTGCCACAAGGTCGCGGTGATGGCGCAGGGGAAGGTGGTTGAGCAGGGTAACGTGCTTGAGCTGTTTGGGCAGCCGAAAGATTCTGTCACCGCCAGCTTTGTGCAGTCGGTGATCCACGATCGCCTGCCGGAGCAGACCGTGGCGCGCATCAAACAGCAAAGCCAGAGCCGGGCGCTGCGGCTGGAATTCGTGGGGCAGACCGCGCAGCAGCCGATCGTCAACCGGCTGATCCGCGAGTATCCGGTGGAGGTCAATATCCTGTTTGCCAACATGTCTGAAATTCAGAGCACCATTCTCGGCTTTATGATCGTGCAGATCGGCGGAGAAGCGGCGGATATCGACGCGGCGATCCGCTACCTCCATGACGCAGGAGTGAAAATCAGCGATGTTTGAATTTATTGATACCGCCATCACCGGCGATCAGTTCCTGCTGGCGCTGTACGACACGCTGATCATGGTCAGCGTCTCGCTGGGCTTTGGCGCACTGCTCGGCATCCCGCTGGGCATCGTGCTGGTGCTGTGCCGCCCCGGCGGCATTCTGCCGAACGGCACGCTGCACCAGATCCTTAATCCGGTGGTGAATATCCTGCGCTCGCTGCCGTTTATCATCCTGCTGATCACCATTCTGCCGGTGACACGCTGGCTGGTCGGCACCACTATCGGCACCCCCGGCGCGATTGTGCCGCTGGTAGTGTTTATCGCCCCCTATATCGCCCGGCTGGTGGAAAGCTCGCTGCTGGAGGTGGATGACGGCATCCTCGAATCCGCCAATGCCATGGGAGCAAGCACCTTTCAAACCATCTGGCACTTTATGCTGCCGGAGGCCGCATCATCGCTGATCCTCGCGCTGACCACCGCCACCATCGGCCTGCTGGGTGCCACCGCAATGGCGGGCACCGTTGGCGGCGGCGGTATCGGTGATCTGGCCATTACCTACGGCTACCAGCGTTTTGATGCCTTTGCCACGCTGAGCACCGCGCTGGTGCTGATCGTTATCGTGCAGCTTTTACAGACCTTCGGCACGCGTCTGGCGCGCCGGATACGTCGCGAATAATCGTAAGGAGAAACCGTATGCCAGTAGTAGAGAGCTTTACCCTCGACCACAACAAAGTCATCGCCCCGTATGTGCGGGTGGCCGGTAATGAAAAACACGCGCTGGGCAGCGTGGTAGAAAAATACGACCTGCGCCTGCTGCAGCCGAACGCGGATGCCATCCCGACCGCCGCGCTGCACACGCTGGAGCACCTGCTGGCCTTCGGCCTGCGCGAAGAGCTGGACGGCGTAATCGACATTTCCCCGATGGGCTGCCGCACCGGCTTCTATCTCATCCTGTGGGATAACCGCGATCCGAAAACCATCGCCACCGCGCTGACCCGCGTGCTGGAGCGGGTGGTTGATGCCACCGACGTACCGGCGGTGACGCCGCTGGAGTGCGGCAACTATCGCGATCACTCGCTGTTCTCGGCGAAAGAGTACGCGCGTCAGGTGCTGGCGGCCGGGATCAGCACTGACGCCTTTTCCCGTCAGGTGGTTTGATGGTTGCCATCGATCTCCAGGGGCAGACGGCGGTGGTCACCGGCGGCCTGCAGGGAATCGGGCGGGCCATTGCCGAGCTGCTGCATCAGGCCGGTGCCAACGTGGTGGTGGGCGACATCGCCATCACCGCGCGGGAAACCGGCGACCGCTGGCTGTGGCTGCCGTGTGATATCGCCCGACCTGAACAGGCGGGCGAGCTGATTGCCGCGGCGCAGCAGCAGTTTGGCAGGGTGGATATCCTGGTCAACAGCTGCGGCGTGTCGGCGATGAGCCGCATCGACGAACTGGATGAAGCGGCCTGGCAGCGCATCCTCGACGTGAACGTCAAGGGCGTTGGCTACGCCTCGCAGGCCGCTATCGCCCTGATGAAGCCCCAGCGCTACGGCCGCATAATCAATATCGCCTCGCAGGCGGGGAAAAACGGCTATCGCCTGATGGGGCAGTACGTCGCCTCTAAACATGCGGTACTGGGTTTAACCAAGGTGGCGGCGATTGAGCTGGCACACGACAACATCCTCGTTAACGCCGTCTGCCCCGGCATCGTTGAAACACCGATGAAATGGCACGAGCGGGAGCTGGGCGGTAAACTGCGTGGGCTGACGGCGGAGGATATCTATGCCGAAGACTGTTCGCAGGTGCCGCTGGGCCGCACCGCGCAGCCGGAAGACGTCGCCAACGTGGTGCTGTTTCTCGCCAGCCCGCTGTCCTCCTATATGACCGGCCAGGCGATTAATGTCACTGGCGGAATGACCATGCACTAACTCCCGGAGCGCACCATGAGCCAGCAGGCCGAAGCCGATAAACGACTGACCGTCACCCACTGGGGCACCTATAGGGTGACCACCGATAACGGCGTGCTGACCGCCGTCGAGCCGGTGGAGTGGGACCGCAATCCGTCGAAGATTGGCTTCTCGATGCCGGGCGCGGTGCAGGGCAATAGCCGCGTGCGGCGACCGGCGGTCAGGCTCGGCTATTTGCAGGGCAAACCGGCGAATCGCGAGGGGCGCGGTAAAGAACCCTTTGTGGAAGTGAGCTGGGAGCAGGCGCTGTCGCTGGTGGCCGATGAGCTGCGGCGGGTGAAAGACACCCACGGTAATCAGGCGATCTACGGTGGTTCCTACGGCTGGTCGAGCGCCGGGCGTTTCCACCATGCGCAAAGTCAGCTGCACCGCTTCCTCAATCAGTTTGGCGGCTATACCGCCAGCACCAACACGTACAGTATCGCCGCCGGAGAGCGGGTTTTACCGCATATTCTCGGCGATCTCGACGATCTTCAGCGTCAGCACACCCACTGGCCGGTGCTGGCTGAACACTGCGAGCTGTTTGTTGCCATCGGCGGCCTGCCGCTGCGTAACGCGCAGGTCAACGGCGGTGGGGCCAACGATCACGCCCTCGATCACTGGCTGCAAACCCTGCGCGCCAACGGCTGCCGCTTTATCAACGTCAGCCCGGTGCGCAACGATCTTGCCGCCGTCGGCGATGCCGACTGGCTGGCGCTCCGGCCCGGCAGCGATACCGCGCTGCTGCTGGCGGTGTGCCAGGTACTGATTGCCGAACGCCGGGTGAACCAGGACTTTATTGCCCGCTGTACGGTCGGTTTTGAGCGCTTTGCGGCCTACGTGCAGGGCGAGGACGACGGCGAAGCCAAAACCCCTGAGTGGGCGGCGACCCTCACCGGGCTGGAGGCGGAGACGATCCGACAGCTGGCGCGGCAGATGGCGCAGAAGAAAACGATGATCAATATGGCGTGGTCGGTGCAGCGCGCGCGGCAGGGCGAGCAGGCCTACTGGGCGCTGGTGGCGGTCACCGCGCTGCTCGGGCAGATTGGCACCCCTGGCGGCGGCATCGGTTTCGGCTATGCCTCTACCAACCTGGCCGGAGCTGAGCGGCGGCGCTTTTCCGGCCCGCGTATGCCTGCGGGCCGCAACGCGGTCAGCGCGCGCATTCCAGTGGCGCGTATCACCGATATGCTGCTGCACCCCGGTGAACACTACGAATTCGACGGTCAGACCTTAACCTATCCCGATATCCGCCTTGTTTACTGGGCGGGCGGCAACAGCTTCCATCATCATCAGGATCTCAACCGGCTGATTGAAGGCTGGCGGCGGCCGGACACGGTGATCGTCCATGAACAGTACTGGACCGCCCAGGCCAAATTCGCCGATATCGTGCTGCCCGCCACCACTTCGCTGGAGCGGGAGGATATCGGCAGCGCCAGCAACGACGGCTTTATGATCGCCATGCGTCAGCATCTGCCGCCGCAGGGGGAAGCACGCGATGATTACGCCATCTTCAGTGCGCTGGCGGAAAAACTGGATTTCGCCGCGCAGTTTACCGAAGGGCACAGCGCGCGCGGCTGGCTGGAGAGGATTTATCACGAATCCCGGCCGCGAGCCGCAGAGGAGGGCATTCAGCTGCCCGACTTCGAGGCCTTCTGGGCGCAGGGCAAGCTGGAATATGCCGCACCCGACGTGCCGCAAATCCTGCTGAAGGCGTTCCGTGACGATCCCGAGGCAGCGCCGCTGTCCACCCCGTCGGGGAAAATCGAGCTGTTCTCCGCCGCGGTGGCCGCCTTCGGCTACCGCGAAGCGCCGGGCCACGCCTGGTGGGATAAGGATGAGCAGAATGCCCAGCAGGAACAGCGCCAGCGCTGGCCGCTGCATCTGCTTTCCAGCCAGCCGCGCACGCGGCTGCACAGCCAGTACGATCATGGGTCAGTCAGCCAGCAGACCAAAATTAACGGCCGCGAGCCGCTGTGGATGCACCCGCAGGATGCCGCCGCGCGCGGCATCGGCGAGCGGGATATCGTGAAGGTGTTTAACGATCGCGGCGCGCTGCTGGCGGGCGTGCATCTCACCGAGGATATCCGGCCCGGCGTGGTGCAGATCTCCACCGGGGCCTGGTACGACCCGCTGAACGCGCAGGAAAACCGTTCTCTGGATAAACACGGCAACCCGAACGTATTAACCACCGATATCGGCAGCTCCCGGCTCGGCCAGGGCAGCACCGCGCAGACCTGCTTCGTGGAGATCGCCTGCTTTAATGAACCGCTTCCTGAGGTGACCGCCTGGCTGCCGCCGACGTTTGTGGCCTGGACCGGCGCGACAACACAGGAACCGTGGCCCCCACAGATTTTCTTAGCATCGGAGGATGCCATGAGCACAGAGCAACCGCTATCAACGCCCGCGCAGTTCACCATCAAGTCGCCGGGCAACTATATTCAGCAGCCGGGCCTGATCCATCAGGTCGGCGAGCGCATTCGTCCGCTGGTCGGCCATCTGCGCATTCTCACCTCGCCGCAGGCCTGGCGGGCGGTGAACCCGGCGCTGGAAGAGAGCCTGAACCGGGCCGGCCTGCGCTGGCAGGTGGAATATTTAACCGGCGAATGCACCGATGCGGCGATTGCGCAGTTCCGCCACAACCTGCTGGAGCAGGGTGCGGAAGGGATTCTGGCCATCGGCGGCGGGCGCGTGCTGGATACCGCCAAGGCCGTTAACGATGCGCTGGGCGATCGCCGGCTGTTTGCGCTGCCGACGCTGGCGGCTACCTGCGCCGCCTGGTCACCGCTGGCGATTACCTATAATGACGAGGGCGGCCATCTCGACAGCCGGGCGCTGGACGCCATGCCCGCGCTGATTCTGGTCGACAGCGACATTATCGCCCGCGCCGACGTGCGCTATCTGCGCTCCGGCATCGTTGATGCGCTGGCGAAATGGGTAGAGTTCGATCCCTGGCAGCGACACAACCCGCACCACCTGGCGCTGGAGGTGAAAGTCTCAGCGGCCAGGCAGGCGTACGATGCGTTCCTGCGCTGGGGCGAAGAGGCGGTCGCGGCGAATGAACGTCAGCAGGTGACGCCAGCGCTGGAAAAGGTGATTGAGGCCAGTATCGTGTTGGCTGGTTTAGCTAACAGCGTGCGCGGTGAGCTGGATACCCCGGGGCTGGCGCACGTCATCCACGATACGCTGACCCATCAGCCTGAGCTGCACGACTGGCTGCACGGCGAAAAAGTCGGGTTCAGCCTGCTGCTTCAGTCGCTGGTGGAACACGGCCAGCCGGATGCGCAGCTGCTCTCCCTGCTGAAAATTTACCGCAGCCCGCTGCGGCTGCCCGCGCTGGCAGGCGACAGAGCGGCACGCATTGCGCAGATCGCTGCCGATATCCGCTTTCCACAGAAGAGCCTGGGCGGACTGCCGTTTGCCGTCACTGCCGAGACGCTGCATCGGGCGCTGCTGGCGACCGAGGCGCAGAACTTCGCGGCATAATCTCAACCGATTAATTTGTTGCTGATGCTTCGAAGACGTGATGATGTGCGGGCAGGCTTCTCTGCCGGAATAACCCGCATGCGCAGTTGAAAAGCTGCCGGACGGCCCGGCGGCGGTGTTAATCCATCCAGTCCTGAATGATGTCTGCGTACAGCTGCTCCGCCTCTGCCAGCCGGCTGAGCAGGCAGTATTCGTCGGTCTGGTGCGCCATCGACGGCTCGCCGGGGCCGAGAATAATGCACGGCGGATTGCCGAGCGCGGGCAGCAGCAGCGAGGCATCGGTAAAGTAGGGCACCACGCGTGGTGTCAACGGGGCATCGTGCAGCGGCTGGCAGCGATGATACACCTGGCGAATCCAGGCGTGGCGCTCTTCGCTCAGCACCGCAGGCAAATCGACCAGCGTGGTCAGGGTGACGTTCTCGCCCAGCAGTGCGCCCAGCCGTTCGCGGATGGTGGCGTGCTGAAGATTCGGCGCGCTGCGGATATCGACATCAAACCGCGTACGGTCCGGCACCGAGTTAATGTTCAGCCCGCCCTCAATGCGCCCGACGTTCAGCGTTGGCTGCTTCATCAGCGGATGCGGCGCGCCCGGCGAGAAGTGGCGGATTTTGCCCAGCGCATCCGCCGCCAGATAAATGGCATTAATCCCCAGCTCCGGCATCGCGCCGTGGGCGGTTTTGCCACGCGTTTCGCAGCGCAGCCACAGCGCGCCTTTGTGCCCGATAACCGGGTAGTTGGCCGTCGGTTCACCGACGATCAGCGCGCCGATTTCCGGCAGATCCCCGGCTTCGATCAGCACTCGCGCGCCGTCACAGCCGGTTTCTTCGCCGCCGGTGATCAGCAGCACCGCGCCGCGCCCGTGAAGGATTTTCTGGCGGTGCTGAACGCAGGCGACGGCAAACGCCGCCACCGCCGCTTTCATATCGCTTGATCCCCGACCGTAGAGGCGATCGCCGTCGATCTGTGAGCCAAAAGGATCGAACTGCCACGACGCGTTGCCGAGCGGCACGGTATCCAGATGGCCGGTAAACGCCAGCGGCCTGCCCGGCGCGTTGCCGGGCAGGCGGGCCACCAGATTGCTGCGCCCCTCACCGAACGACGAGAGCGACACCTCAAAACCGTGGTCGCTGAGCCACCCGGCAAAAAAGCGCATGCAGTCGGCTTCATCACCCGGCGGGTTGATGGTGTTAAAGCCCAGCAGCTGCCGGGCCAGTTCAAGCGTGGTATCCGCCGCCATCAGCTGCGTTCCGTCAGCCAGTCAAGGCAGTTCACCCACAGCTGGCGATAGCCCGGCCATTTGGCAAACTCTTCCGGCAGCCAGTGGGCGGACATGTCGCTGGTCCACACCAGCGAGCGGCCCTGCTGGTATTCGCGCACCGCCAGCAGCGGATGCCCGCTGCCGGACACGGTAGCCAGCAGCTTGCCCTCCGGGCGCATCTCCACTTCGTTATAGCCCAGCAGCCACGGCCATTCGCCCGGAATATCGTTAAACACCGCGTGCGATTCAGTGACCTCGGCATAGCAGCCTTCCGGCGTTTCGATACGGTCGTCCCAGGCCAGGCAGCGTACCGGCAGCACTTTCTCCACCGCCGTATTGCGGTAGCGCGCGCCGCCGTTGATCCCCTGGAAACTGAAATAGCCGCCGATCATCATCAGCGAGCCACCGTTAGCCACGTAGTCATGCAGCAGCGTCAGGCGGTTGGCGGTACGGCGGCTTTTCAGCCAGGTATCCGGATGCAGCAGCAGCGTGTTGGCACCGATATCCGACAGGATAATTGCATCCCACTCCGCCAGCTCTTCCTGCGTCAGCGGGAAGTCGGTGGCCGCCGCGTGGGCGGGCATATAGGTGATGGCATAATTGCTGTCCGCCAGCGCGGCCAGGAAGTCGGTGGCGCCGTTGTGCCAGGTGGCGGTGGCAAACTGATCGAAGCCTTTCACGTGTACCGAGGTGCTGGTCCAGGATTCACCCACCAGTAAAATTTTCTTCTTCATCTGATTTATTCCTTTTTATCCGCCAAATACCCGCTGGGGATTACCGATCATTAAGGTTTCAAGTTGTTCACCGCTGACGCCGTGGCGCTTAAGGCGCGGGACAAAGTGCTTGAGAATGTAGCCATAGCCGTGGCCGCCGTAGCGGGTCAGCATGGTTTTCAGGAACACGTCCTGCGACAGCAAAATCTGCTGGATAAAGCCGTCGTCAATCAGCTCGCGAATGGCGCGGGCGTTTTCCTCGTCGGACGGCGACTGGGCCGATTCGTCGGCGTAGTAGTAGCTCATGCCGATCATGTCGTACTCCAGGAACGCGCCGCGCTGCGCCAGCTCGCGCTGATAGCGCTTGTCGGCAAAGCTCGGGTTCATATGGCACAGCACCGTATGGCGCAGATCGGCCCCTTCCTGCTCGAGGATATCCAGCACCTTATGCCCCAGCCGTTCCCAGCCCGGCAGATGCACCTCAATTGGCACGCCGGTGGCGGCGCTGGCGCGGCCCGCTGCGCGCAGGGACTTCTCTTCATCCGGCGTAAAGCGGCTGGAAATGCCGATTTCGCCGATCAGCCCGGCAATCACCTCCGGCTTTTCCTCCGCACCGCCGAGGTCGTAGATCAGCTTTTCGGCCAGCTGCTCCACGCTGGTGGTTTTCACCCACTCGGGGTGCGACGGCTCCAGATACAGCCCGGTGCCCATCACGATATTCAGCCCGGTGAGGCGCGAGATGCGCTGTAGCGCCTTCGGATCGCGGCCAATACCGATATTGGTCGGGTCGACCACCGTTTCCCCGCCGAGCGCACGGTATTTGGTCAACTCCTCAATCGCCAGATCGGCGTCAAACAGCTGGCAGTTATCGCGGCTCATCAGCGGATTCAGCGACAGCTCGCCGAGGTTTTCCATCTTCACCGGCATCTCGGCCAGGTGACGATCGCTACAGCAGCACGGCGGTACCCACTTGCCGGAGGCATCCAGCAGGATGTGCTCATGCATCAGCGTGACGCCCATCTCACCGATCGGCAGCGGGCCAAGCACCGTCATCACATAGCCGCTGCTGACGCCAACCGGCAGCGGGTGCGGATGGCGAAAAATTGATCCTTTCATAAGCTATCCTTTTGCCGCAGATCGCGTGGGGTTGAGAATGCGGGTGTTCAGCCAGATGGCCAGCAGGATGATGGTGCCGGTGGCTATCTGGGTATAGAACGGCGAAATGTGCGAGAGGATCAGCCCGTTCTGGATCACCGCAATCGACAGCGCGCCCAGCAGCGTGCCGATGATGGTGCCGAAGCCGCCGAACAGGCTGGTGCTGCCGAGCACGACGGCGGCAATCACCTGTAACTCAAAGCCTTCTCCCTGGTTAGATGAACCGCTGCCGAGGCGGGCAGTGATAATCATTCCGGCCAGCGCGGCGGCCATGCCGCTGATGATATACACCTTCATGGTGGCGGCCTTGGTATTGATCCCGCTGCGTCGCGCGCCCTCGGCGTTGGCGCCGATGGCGGTCACGTAGCGGCCAAAGCGCATATGATTCAGCACGACATGCCCGACAATCAGCACGATAATGGCGATCAGTGCGGGCATCGGGATACCCAGCACCCAGGCGCGGCCCATCAGGGTAAACAGGCTGTCTTCAGGCACCGGAATCGAATAGCCCTGAGTGACCAGCAGCGCGATACCGCGCACGACCGCCAGGGTGGCGAGGGTGACGATAAACGCCGGTATCCCTTCGTAGGCGATGAAAAAGCCGTTAATTGCGCCGACCAGCCCGCCGAGCAGCAGACCACCCAGCAGCACGACCGGCCACGGCAGCCCCCAGTTATTCAGGGCGATAGCGGAAAGGGCACCGACCAGCGCAAGGGTGGACCCCACTGACAAATCGATACCGCCGGTGGTGATCACCAGGGTCATGGCGGTGGCGACGATCAGCAGCGGCGCGCTCTGGCGAACGATGTTCAGCCAGTTGGTGCCGGTGAGGAAGTTACTGGTGATCAGCGAAAACACCACGCAGCAGAAGACGAAAAACAGTGCGATGCTGACTACGCCCGAGTGGTTATGCAGCAGGCGGCGCGGCAGCGAGTGCTGGATCATGCGGGAGCTGCTTAAGTTCATGATACTCATCCTGTTACCTCAGTGTGCGGCGGCAGAGCGAGCGGTGAATTTTTCGCCCACAATCAGGTTAACGATATCGCTCAGATCGGTGTCTGCGACCCGGCGTTCAGCCACGTTGGTGCCTTCATACATCACCATAATCCGATCGCAGACCAGGAACAGATCCTGCAGACGGTGGGTAATCAGGATCACGCTCACCCCACGGGCGGAAACGCGGCGGATTAACTCCAGCACCGCTTCCACTTCTGCCACGGCCAGCGCGGCAGTAGGTTCGTCCATAATCAGCACTTTCGGGTCAAACGCCGCCGCACGGGCAATGGCGATGGCCTGGCGCTGACCGCCGGAGAGATTGCGCACCAGCAGGCGGGTATCGGGAATAGAAATTCCCAGCCCTTTCAGCATTTCACGCGCATCGGCGTGCATTTTGGCTTCATCAAGGAACGGAATGCCGAGGATCGATTTCATCGGTTCGCGGCCCATAAACAGATTTCCGGCCACGTCGACCGTGTCGCACAGCGACAGATCCTGATAAACCATCTCGATATGGCAGCGGCGGGAATCCGCAGGGTTAGTGAACTGGTGCGCTTCGCCGTCAATGCGGATTGTGCCGCTGGTGGGGACCACCGCGCCGGAGAGCACTTTGGTCAGGGTGGATTTCCCTGCGCCGTTATCGCCCACCAGGCCGAGCACTTCCCCTGGAGCCAGTTCCAGGTTCACGCCGCGCAGTGAGCGTATCGACCCGTAGGTCTTGGTGATATTGATCATTTCTACCCGTGGCGGGGTAGTCTGGGGCTGCTGCATCTGATAACTCCCATCGCTGGTGCCGGGAAAATGTCTGCCTGGCTGCGGGAAAGTCATCCATCCAACACGGTTTACACCCTTGTAAACCGGTTTACCTGCGGAATGGAGCTTTCCGTATCACAATCAGGTCAAACGCTATTTAAGATATTTGTTCGCCAGTCAGTCTTTGCAGCATCCGTGCCAGGGCAGGAACAACACAGCAGCCCGGTGGTTTAACTCTCTGTAGCACAACGAATTTATTAACAATTCGTTAGTAAACCGGTTTACTGATTATAGCGAAGGGATTTTAAATTGAACGCTTTTTGCGCCAAAATTGGGCGCTTTTGCGCCATTTTGGGACGCGCTTAACAAATCCTGATGGAATCGCGGCCAATCCATTCCACCGGCAGGCGGGTTTCAGAGGGGATGTCTTTTTCGTTATTCAGCAGGCGCAGCATGATGCTGACGGCGGTGCGGCCCAGCTCCCGCGCGGGCTGGCGGATAGTGGAAATACGCGGCTGGGTGAAGTCGGCATAGTTGGCATCGTCGAAGCCGACGAGGGAAAGCGCGGCCGGTGCCTGCAGTCCGCTGGCGCGCAGGCCGTCCAGCAGGCCCAGCACCAGATAGTCACTGGCTGCAAAGACGGCGGTCGGGCGCACGGGCTGGCTGAACAGGTGCTTCAAGGCCCGCTGACCAAACTCGCGCTGGTAGTCGCCGTACATCACCCATTCCGGCGGCCAGCTCAGCCCGGCCTGCTCCATGGCGGTGCAAAAGCCCTGATAGCGTTCGCGCACGCTCATCAGCTCATCCGGCCCGCCGACGAACGCGATATGACGATGCCCGGCGGCAATCAGTTTCTCCGTGGCGATGCGCCCGCCCTGCACGTTATCGGCAAACACTTTCGGCACTTTGCTGCCCGGAATATCCTCATCCAGTAGCACGATGCGCTGGTGGCGCTGGATCTCTTTGCGCAGCAGGCCGTTATCCGGGCGGTTAGTGGTGAACAGCAGACCGTCGACCTGGCAGGTATCCAGCCAGCGGATAAACTGGCACTCTTTGTCCGGGTTATTGCGGGTGATGCACAGCACCAGGCTGTAGCCATTGGCGGAAGCGGCCTCTTCGGCGGCGTCGGCCAGTTCGGCAAAGAAGGGGTTGGTGATGTCGGGCAGCACCAGGCCGAGGGTTTCGCTGCCGCCTTTGCTTAGGCGGCGCGCCAGGCTGTTGCCGCGATAGTCCAGCTCACGAATGGCGCTTTCAATGCGGTCAATCGTCTCCTGCGGCAGCACGATATTGTGATTCATATAGCGCGACACGGTCGCCTTTGACAGCCCCGCCTGCTTTGCCACATCGGATAACAATACGCGTTTTAGACTCATTTTCTGCGCCATTTCTGCCTGAGTGGGGCTATCTGTAACACAGTTACGCGCGCCCGATACAGCATTTTCTCCGGTGAACAAATTGTTAAATAAATGCTTGACAAAAATTGAGCAGCGGAGAATTGTATAAGCAGTTTACCGCATCATCCGGGAAGTCATTCCCAAACCCGCTTGAAACATTCCAGTCGCGCACCGCAACGGACCGGTTGCCGGAA
Organism: Erwinia sp. S38; assembly: GCF_016624545.1. Lineage (NCBI taxonomy): Bacteria > Pseudomonadati > Pseudomonadota > Gammaproteobacteria > Enterobacterales > Erwiniaceae > Erwinia > Erwinia sp. S38. The sequence continues at coordinate 70,914 of NZ_JACVTS010000001.1, forward strand.
TGGGAGAAAGCAGGTCTTAGCTGAACGGCTTCTGGCCGCTTTAGCCTTACATCAGATATTTGCCCGCCAAAAAAATAATCCTTCTGCGTTTGCCCTGCGGCGCGGAAACCTGCTGGCTATGATCTCTTCCCGACGAGGAAACTGATGATGTTATTAAACACCGGAAAACTGCGTTTTATTGCTCTGGCCACCGCTCTGATTGCCTCGGGCAGTCTTATTTCTGTTGCCAGTGCTGCCACCCCCGACTATGCGCTGATTCAAATCAATCAGCAGGCACTGTTCTTTAATCAGATGAATAAAGGCGCGCAGGAAGCGGCAAAATCCAGCGGCAAGGATGTGGTGATTTTCAACTCTAACGATAATCCGGTGGCGCAGAATGACGCCATTGAAAACTATATTCAGCAGGGCGTGAAGGGAATTATGGTCGCTGCCATCGACGTTAACGGCATTATGCCGGCGGTGAAAGAAGCGGCGAAAGCCAATATACCGGTTATCGCTATCGATGCGGTATTACCGGCCGGTCCTCAGGCCGCTCAGGTCGGCGTGGATAATATCGAAGGCGGTAAAATCATTGGTAAATACTTTGTTGATTACGTGCAGAAAGAGATGGGCGGCCAGGCTCGCGTAGGCATTGTCGGCGCACTGAACTCGGCGATCCAGAACCAGCGGCAGAAGGGCTTTGAAGAGACGCTGAAAACCAATCCAAAGATTACCATCGCCAACGTGGTTGACGGCCAGAACGTGCAGGATAAAGCGATGACCGCGGCGGAAAACCTGATCACCGGTAACCCGGACCTGACGGCAATCTACGCCACCGGCGAACCGGCGCTGCTGGGGGCTATCGCGGCGGTAGAGAACCAGGGGCGGCAGAAGGATATTAAAGTCTTCGGCTGGGATCTGACGGCGAAGGCGATTACCGGCATTGACGGTGGCTACGTCACCGCCGTGCTGCAGCAGGACCCGAAACAGATGGGCGTGGAAGCGCTGAACGCGCTGAATGCGATTACCTCCGGTAAAACCGTGTCGAAAACCATTCTGGTTCCGGCCACGGTAGTGACCAAAGCGAACGTAGACGGTTACCGTTCGCTGTTTAAATAAGGCCTACTCGCCGCTCGTGCTTAACAGGGCGGCGAGTTCCTGCTCGCCGGGAAACGCGCTAAAGGTTCCCCGGCGGCCGACGGTGATGGCGGCGGCACGGCTGGCGTGAGTCAGCGCTAACGTATCCGGCGCAACGCCGCGCAGCAGAGCAGATGCCAGCATCACGGCAAGGAAGGTGTCACCCGCACCGGTGGTATCCACGGCTTCAGCGGCCACCGCCGGGCAGAACCGGCGCTGGCCTTCACTGACCAGCCAGGCACCGGCAGCGCCCTGGGTAATCACTAAGGTGGTAACGCCATGGGGCTGAAGTTCTGCGGCTTCCGACTCATTAACCACCGCGATATCTATCAGCGGCCAGAGATGAGCGAAGTCGGGGTTAACCGGTGAAGGGTTAAATACCGTGGTCATGCCGCGCGCTTTGGCCAGTTGAAACAGCGCGCGGGTCTTTTCCACGGAGAAGTTGCCCTGCTGCAGCAGAATATCGCCGGCAGCGGCATCCGCCAGGTGGGGAATAATCTCTTCCAGGCTAAAAGCATCCGCGCTTTCGGTGCTGGTAATAATGGCATTATCGCCATCGGCGCTATTTAAAATTATTGAGGTATCGCTATTTTGGTTGAAATACGCATTCGGTAACAGGCTAAGTGGTTCATTTATTAATTGCTGACGGATCCACACGCCGTTGCTGTCATTTCCCGTGGCGGCAATTAATCGTGTTTCTATTCCGCAGCGGGATAATATAATCGCCTGATTCGCGCCTTTGCCGCCAATATCCTGCGAAACTTTAATACCATGAACCGATGAGCCCTTTTGCGGAATATCCGCAATGGACCAGGTTTCATCGACGGTAATATTACCGGTGACATAAACACGCATAGTGTTTCCTTAAACAGGATGGAAAAGATGGTTGCTATCTCAGCAGAAAAAACGAATGCAATACAAGCTATTTTTTCACGTAAAAAAGCGGTGATGGGTGTTATTCACTGCGACCCGTTCCCCGGTACGCCAAAATATCGTGGTAAATCAGTTAAGGATATTATTGAGCGTGCGCTTCGTGATGCTGAAAATTATATCGCGGGCGGCGTTCACGGCCTGATTGTGGAAAACCACGGCGATATTCCATTTTCTAAACCTGAAGATATTGGCCACGAAACGTCGGCACTGATGGCGGTGATTACCGAGAAAGTGCGCGAGCGTTTTGGCGTGCCGCTGGGAATTAACGTGCTGGCTAACGCCGCTATTCCGGCCATGGCCACTGCGCTGGCGGGCGGCGCTGACTTTATTCGCGTCAACCAGTGGGCCAATGCCTATATTGCCAACGAAGGCTTTATTGAAGGGGCGGCGGCGAAGGCGCTGCGCTATCGCAGCCAGCTGCGCGCCGAACATATTCGCATCTTTGCCGACAGCCACGTTAAACACGGCAGCCACGCCATCGTTGCCGACCGTTCAATCCAGGAACTGACCCGCGACGTCGATTTCTTCGAGGCCGATGCGGTCATCGCCACCGGCCAGCGTACCGGCGACAGCGCGACAATGGAGGAAATTGACGAGATCCGTGCCGCTACCGAGCTGCCGCTGCTGGTCGGTTCCGGCGTCACGCCCGCTAACGTCTGCCAGATCCTCGGCCGCACCCAGGGCGTGATTGTTGCCAGTACGATGAAGGTGGACGGCGTGTGGTGGAACGACGTTGAGCTGGCGCGCGTTAAACACTTTATGTCCGTTGCCCAGGCTGCGCTGGAGGAAGCGTAATGGAAGCGTTCAGCGAAAGGCTGCTGCGCGAACACCAGGATGCCTGGCGGGCGATGCAGCAGCACCGTTTTGTGCTGGATATTGAACACGATCGCCTGCCGGAATCGGTGTTCAACCGCTATCTGGTGTTTGAAGGTAACTTCGTGGCAACGGCGATCGCGATATTTGCCCTTGGCGTCAGTCAGGCACCGGATATCCGCCAGCAGCGCTGGCTGATCGGCGTGCTGAACGCGCTGGTCGATACGCAAATCGCCTGGTTCGAACGGGTGCTGGCGGAGCGCCGGGTCGATCCCGCCGACTACCCGGACGACCTGCCCGGCGTGCGGCGCTTCCGCGACGGCATGCTGCATACCGCGCAGCAGGGCAGCTACGCGCAGATTATCACCCTGATGTTCGGTGCCGAGTGGATGTACTACCACTGGTGCCGTCGGGTGAGTGAGCGGAGCCAGCAGGATGCCGATGTGCGGCGCTGGGTGGAGATGCATGCGGAAGAGGAGTTCTATCAGCAGGCCTGCTGGCTGAAAGAAGAGCTGGACCGCTGCGCCCACGGGCTGAGCGAAGCGGAAAAACAGGCACTGTCGGCGCTGTACGGCGACGTTCTGCAGTGGGAAATTGATTTCCATACTGCGGCCTACGTCGATTAATTACGGGCTTACGCCTGGCTAAGAGGCGGCTCGCCATGAGCCGCTTTCTTACATGCCTGCCGATTAATGCCATCGCGCGGATACACACTACACCGTTGGGAAGCACTACTCATTCGATAATCTCTGCCCTGAAGGGAACCCGAGTTGATTCGATAAATGTTCTTCCAGGGGATCGTCGGCGCACCATCATCCATCGCCATGCACTGAAACGGTGCCGTTTTCGCTGGCGCTTCTCGTTCTGACTTTGCTGCTCTTTCCCCCCAGTACCCGCGCCGCCTGCCGCCACGTTTTTTGCGCATCTGGCATATGAATTGCAATTGTATATACAAGATTATACATCTACACTTTTCTGATAAATTAATCTCACAAAATGCTGTCGCGGCAGTGACCTGAACCGTGGCTTCCGGACGGCGGCAACGATCGATATTCCATTAACGGAGCGGAGTTCAGATGTCTCAGATTCAAATAGAAAAGCTGGCAAGAAAAGAAGCCCTGCAGCTGGGGGTGTATAACGCCGGGATGTCGGACGATGTGGTGCGTGAAACCTGGCAGGTCGACCATATTACCCGCCTGGGCAGCAACGAGAATCCGCTTGGGGCCAGCCCGCTGGTGGCGGCGGCGCTGCGAGCCGATCTGGGTCATACCGGCATCTACTCTGACTCCGCCAGCCTGAAACTGCGCCATGCGCTGGCGGAACTGACCTCGGTGGAGGCCGAACGCATTGTGATTGGCAACGGTTCGGAGGAGCTGCTGAAGCTGCTCTGCCTGGCCTTTATCAATCCCGGCGAGCGGGTGGTGACGCTGGAGCCGTCCTTCGGGCTGCATCAGATCTATCCGCAGATGATGGGCGCACAGGTTGAACTGGTGCCGGTGAATCAGCAGATGGAATTCGATCTGCCCGCCTGGCAGCAGGCACTGAGTCAGCCGACCAAAATGCTGATCCTCAGTAACCCTTCTAACCCGGTGGGCTGCATGCTGGGCCGCGAGGATTTCACCCGGCTGATTGAACAGGCACCGCAGGACTGCATTCTGGTGATTGATGAAGCCTACTACGAATACTGCCATCATCTGAGCGACTACCCGGACAGCCTCAGCGTGCTGGCAGCCCAGCCGCGCCCGTGGATTGTGCTGCGCACCTTCTCAAAGGCGTGGGGGCTGGCGGGGCTGCGAGTGGGTTACGGTATTGCCAGTGACGAAGCGCTGGCCGGGGTGATCAACCGCGTGCGGACGCCGTTTAATATCAACCGTTCGGCGCAGGCGGCAGCTCTGGCCGCATTGCAGGACCCGGCCCACGTTGCGGCCAGCGTGGCGCTGATCGCCGAACAGCGGGAATTGATGCGTCAGCAGCTGATTGAGCTGGGCTATCAGGTTGCCCCTTCCGTGGCTAACTTCCTGTTCTTCCGCGCGGGCGGAGACAGCCGCGATCTGGCAAAAAAACTGCTCGAACACGGGATCATCGTGAAGCCGTGGCGTGAAGCTGGTTATACTGACTGGGTGCGGGTTTCCGTCGGTAGCCCGGAAGATAACCTAATTTTTATCAATGCGTTAAGGGGTATGTATGCTACTCAATGCGGCTGACCTGCGCCGTGAAGCCCGGCGCAGGTTGCCCGCCTTCGCCTTTAGCTATGTGGACGGCGGAGCGGAAGACGAAACCACGCTGCAACACAACCAGGATGTATTCCGCCGCTGGATGTTCGCCCCGGCGGTGCTCCAGGATGCGTCCAGCCGCGACACCGGCACGAATGTGGGGCAAACCCGGCTGGCAGCACCGCTGCTGGTCGCGCCGACCGGCTATAACGGCATGCTGCGCCATCAGGCCGACCAGATGATCGCCCGCGCGGCTGCCGGGCAGGGGATTGGCTACATTCAGAGTACGGTGTCGACCGCCTCCATGGAGGAAATCGCCGCGGCGTCCAGCGGCGATCGCTGGTTCCAGCTTTACGTGCTGAAAGATCGTAATGTCACCCGCAATCTGCTGGAGCGCGCGCGGCAGGCGGGCTGTACGGCGCTGGTGGTTTCGGTGGACGCGGTGCATTTCGGCAACCGCGAGCGCGACAAGCGCCACTACCGGCGGCCAATGAAGCTCTCCCACGCGGCGATGGCAAATATTGCTACCCATCCAGGCTGGGTGATGCGCACGCTGATGCCACAGGGGATGCCGGGCTTTGGTAATCTTAAACCCTATATCCCGGCAGAATATCAGCGCGGGGCGGGCGGGGCGGCCTACTTTGCCAGCCAGATGGACCCGGCACTGAGCTGGGAGACCCTCGCCTGGGTTCGTGAAATCTGGCAGGGGCCGCTGTATATCAAGGGAATTATGACGGTTGACGACGCGCTGGCGGCGCAGAGGCTGGGGGCGGAGGGTATTGTGCTGTCGAACCACGGTGGCCGACAGCTGGACGGTACGCACAGTCCGATGCTGGTGCTGCCTGCGGTACGGGCGGCGGTGGGGCCGGACTTCAGCGTGCTGATCGACAGCGGCTTCCGGCGCGGAACCGACGTGGTCAAAGCGCTGGCGCTGGGGGCCGATGCGGTGCTGCTTGGCCGACCGCTGCTGTACGCCGTTGCCGCCGGTGGAGAAGCGCTGGTGGCCAGTACTATCGGTACGATGAAGCAGGAAATCGACCGAACGCTGGCGCAGCTGGGCTGCCGTTCGGTCAAAGAGCTACATGCCGGACTGCTACACCGCGTCGGAGCTTAAATCGCTGCCAGATAGCCGCCGTCCACGTAGAGGATCTGCCCGGTGATATAGCGGGCAGCCGGGGAGCAGAGGAACACGACCGCCCCGGCAAGATCCTCCAGCTCGCCGAAGCGGCCCAGCGGAATTTTTGCCTGCATGCTTTCCACCCAGGCCGCATCCTGATAAAAGGCCTGGGTCATCTCCGTTTCAAAATACCCTGGCGCAATGCCATTCACCCGGATACCCAGCGGTGCCCACTCGGTGCTTAATGCCCGGGTCATGCCGGTCAGCCCCGATTTAGAGCTGCCGTAGGCGGTAGCACCCGGCACGCCGACCGCGCTGGTCAGCGAGCAGAGGTTAATAATGGTTCCGCCTTCTCGCCGGGTCATACTGCGTGCCGCCGCCTGCGCGCAGAAAAAAGCGCCCTTCAGGTTGGTGGCAATAATGGTGTCCCACAGCGCTTCGTCGGCATCCAGTGACGGGCAGATCTGCTCGGTCCCGGCGTTGTTAATCAGGATGTCGATATCACCCATCTCCGCCAGACAGCGCTGGATATCGGCGGTGCGGGTCACATCCAGCACATGGCCCTCAGCGATAAAGCCCTGCGCCTGAAGTTCCGCCACGGCCCGATCCACCGTATCCGATGACCGCCCGGTGACGATCACGCTTGCCCCGGCCTGCGCCAGCGCGGTGGCCAGCGCCAGGCCGATCCCGCGCGTCGCCCCGGTGACCAGCGCCCGCCTGCCGCTCAGGGAAAAGCTGTTCATCACATTCATGGTATGACCACCGTCTTCAGATAGGAGGATTTGCCCTGGATCAGCATCTCGTAGGCCTGCGGCACGTCGTCCAGCGACACCGGCGGGCCGATCAGCGTGCGCAGCCCGTCGGCCAGATCGGCCATCAGTTCCAGCGCGGCCTGCTGCTCGCTCTGAAACACGCTACAGCCGGTCAGGGAGATTTCCCGTTCAACCAGCTGATTGAAGTCCAGCTCGCCGTCGTGGTGAAAAATCCCCACCAGCGCCACACGCCCGCCGGAGGTGATGCCGCCGACCAGCTGCTGCAGCACGCTGCCGATCCCGGTGGCTTCCACGGCGAAGTCATAGTCGCCGTCTTCGGCCAGCGGGATCAGGGCGGCGATTCGCCCCCGGCGCGCCGCGTTCGGTTCGCTCAACTGCACCCGGCACCGGCGCGTATGGTGCAGCAGCAGCGCCACCAGGCCGCCAATGGTGCCGCCTCCGGCGACGCGGACCCGGCTGCCCGGCGGCGGATTCAGCTGATTAACCACCCGCAGCGCCACGCCCAGCGGTTCGCTGAGTACGGCGATATCATCCGCCACCTCGTCCGGCACCCGCAGCAGGCTGCTCACGGGCAGCACCACCTGCTCGGCGAAACCGCCGTCGCACACCTCACCGACAAAGCCCAGCGAGGTGCAAAGGTTGTGTGCGCCGCGCAGGCAGGCGGGGCAGGTGCCGCACCAGACGCGGGAATCGGCCACCACGCGGGTTCCTGGAGCGAAGCCTGCCGTGTCGCCCGCCGCTTCGGTGACCACGCCAAACAGCTCGTGGCCGGGCGTGACCGGCAGGGCGGCCATCCATTTCCCGGTGCGATAGTTGTGGATGTCGGAACCGCAGATCCCGGCGGCCCGCACCTGAATGCGCACCTGACCCGCCGCCAGCACCACCGGTGATTTTTCTTCCACCCGCAGATCGCCAACGCCGTAAAGCTGTACCGCTTTCATCGCTTATGCCTCCGTCAGCAGGTCGTCCAGCCAGCGGGAGAAGTCATCATCGCCGCCGCTGCCCAGCATTACGGCCATCGCCAGGCCAATCGTTGAACTGACCGGATTATGCTGGCTGGCCGACCCGGCTCGCAGGCTCATCACCAGCGTCGGGCAGCAGAACAGCGCCAGGCGCATAATTTGCTGCCAGTTCGCGGGCAGCCAGCCTTTGGCTTTCAGCGCGGCCAGCAACGGCTTCCAGTACAGCTCGCCTTTACTATCAAGGAACGCCTGGCGCAGCGGCGTCAGCTGCCAGTCGTGCTCCACCTCCAGCGTATCGCCATCGCGACGGACGCTGACCCGGTAGATTTCCGCCGCCTGCGCCGGTTCATACAGCCAGCATGGATGGGCAAAAATGTTGTGGAAGGTGGCTTTGATCTCGGCCAGCAGCGCCGGAATATGGCTACCGGCAAAAGCCGGATCGAAGCTGACCAGCTGCGGCACGCCGTCCTGGGAATCAAACCAGACGTTGGCATTGTGCGCGTCGCCGTGCGCCACCACCACGCCGTGATGGGCCAGCGCGGCGGGCGCAAGGATCTGCCCGGCGTCCAGGAACAGCTGGCGCAGCGTGTGCTGATAGGTCACGCCGTTAATGCGCCACCGCAGGTTGCTCAGGCTCTGCCACGGCAGCGTAAGCTCACCGAGGGTGAAGTCCTGATTGACGTAGAAGCCGTCAACCCGTCCGCCCAGCCCGGCGGTGTGGCCCGGCGAAACCAGACGATTCCAGAACAGCTGGTGGATAGACTCGGCCTCCACCTGGCTGACCTGCGCCTGTTGCAGCGTCGGCAGCGTATGCGCGAGGATTTCCTCATCGGCGCGGCGCTGGGCATCGACCACCGGGGCCATGCCCTGCCAGTCGGCATTCGCTTCAATCTCGCGGCAGACGTCGGCCAGCCGCTTTTCATCGCGCAGGGCATACAGCAGGATCTGACGCCCCGGCTCGCCGCAGGCATAGATCGGCACATCCACGCGGAAGCCGTGCTCGCGCAGCAGCTCGGCGCGGTAGTACTCCTCAATGGTGTGCTCTTCGCCTTCTTCGTGGTGATACTTAAAGAACAGCGTGCGGCCATCGGCCAGCGTCACGCGGCCATTGAGCGAGTTCAGGCTGTACTGATCGCGGTTGATGTTCAGGCCTGTCGCCTGCACGCCGGTGACTTCGGTAATCAGCTGGCTGAGCTTCTCGCTGGCCTGCTGCCAGTCACCCTGCTGCGTCAGGCGGCGTGCCTCCGCCGCTAACGGCGCGAGCGGCTCAGTCATGGTTTTCTCCTTTCAGCAGGCGATCGCGCAGCTCGGAGACGGCCAGCGCATGGCCCGGGAAGCCCTCGTACTCGGCAAAACGTTTGGCTTTGGTCGCCAGCTGCTGATAGCCCGCGCGGGTAACGTAGCCCACCGAGATCCGCTTCATATAATCGAACACCGACAGCGGCCCGGCGGTTTTGGCGGCGCTGTTGGTCGGCAGGACGGCATTTGGCCCCAGCACGAAGTTACCCAGGGTGATCGGCGTGTGTTCGCCCAGCAGGATCTCCCCGGCGTTACGGATTTGCGTCATCACCGCCATCGGTTCCTCTGCCAGAATTTCCAGATGCTCGGGTGCATACTGATTGACGAACTCCACGGCGGTGGCGAAATCTTTGGTCAGCACCACGCCGCCGTGGGTGCCGCCCAGCACGCTGCGCGAGAACCCGGCGCGTTTTTCACCGATGGTGTCCCAGTAGCCCGGCAGCGCGGCAATCGCTTCTTCCGCCACGCGGCGGCTGGAGGTGACCAGATACGCCGAGGAGTCCGGGCCGTGCTCGGATTCGATCAGCAGGTCCAGCGCCGCCAGCGCACCGTTGACGGAGTCGTCGGCGAGGATCAGGCTTTCGCTCGGGCCAGCCGGAATACCCGGGTCGATCAGATTAGACAGCTGGCGTTTGGCGGCCACCACCCACGGGCTGCCCGGGCCGACGATTTTCAGGCATTTCGGCACCGACTGCGTGCCGTAAGCCACCGCCGCCACGCCCTGCGCGCCGCCGCATTTATACACTTCCTTGATGCCAACCAGTCGCGCGGCGATCAGCGTGGCATCATCCACGCGGCCATCGGGGCCTGGCGGGGTGATCACCACCGGGCGCGGTACTCCGGCCACCACGGCAGGCACGGTGGTCATAATCAGTACGCTGGGGAACGAGCCTTTGCCGCGCGGCACGTAGCAGGCCACCGCATCGATCGGCACGTGGCGGTCGCCAGCGAATGCGCCCGGGCGCATCTCTTTCCACCACATCTCTTCAGGCTTTTGCGCTTCGTGGAAGGCTCGCACGTTCTCTACCGAGAAGCGAATCGCCTCGATCACTTCGGCATCAACGCGCGCAAAGGCTTCTTCGAACTCATGTTCTTCGGCACGCACCGAGAAGCTTTCCGGCTGCACGCCGTCAAACTCACGGGCGAAACGGATCAGCGCGCTGTCGCCTTCCTCCTTCACCGCCGCAATAATCGGCTTCACCTTCTCAACGAAAAATGACAGGTCGGATTCAGTGCGTTTGAAAAGGTCAGCGGGTAATTCAGTTGAAGCCGACAGGTCGTGGAATGTCACAGACATAGTGTTACCTTTTTCAGTTAGCCAATCGCGTGTTGTTGAATGCGGCTCAGCACGTCGTGCTGTAGCTCGATAAATTCCGGGGTGCGGTTAATGCTTTCATGGCGCGGGCGCGGCAGGTTGACGTCGAAAGTGGAATCGATATGCCCCTGTCCCATCACCACGATACGGTCGGAAAGCCAGACCGCTTCCTCGATGTCGTGGGTCACAAACATCACCGTCAGGCGATGCTTTTCCCAAATCTCCACCAGCAGCTGCTGCATCTGATGGCGGGTCATGGCATCCAGCGCGCCAAACGGTTCGTCCATCAGCAAAATTTTCGGCCGGTACGATAGCGCCCGGGCAATCGCCACGCGCTGCTTCATACCGCCGGAAAGCTCACCCGGCCAGCGATCGGCCGCGTTGCCGAGCTTAACCAGCTCCAGATGCTGCTGGGCGATATCACGGCATTCACTGGCCGGGGTGCCCGCCGCCTTGAGGGCAAACTCGATATTGCCGCGCGCGGTCAGCCACGGCAGCAGGGTGTAAGACTGAAACACCACGCCGCGATCCAGCCCCGGGCCTTCAATCGGCACGCCGTCGACCAGCACATCGCCGCCGTCAAAATCCTCCAGCCCGGCGGCAATCGACAGCAGGGTGCTTTTACCGCAGCCGGAGGTACCGACGATCGACACGAACTCATTGTCGTTCAGCGTCAGGTCAATGCCGTGCAGCACGCGGCGGTAGCTTTTGCCGAGGGGAAAACTTTTTTCCAGCTTGTTTAGCGTTAGCGTCGCCATCAGGAACGTCTCCGGTTATAGCGGAACAGCACGCGCTCCAGGGCACGCATAATCTGGTCGGTGATCAGGCCCAGCAGGCCGAGCAGCAGGATGTAACCGATAATGGTGTCGGTCTGGAAATAGCGCTGGGACACCACGATGCGGTAGCCAAGGCCCGAGGTGGAGGCCACCAGTTCGGCCAGCACCAGCCACGTCCAGGCCCAGCCGATGCTGATGCGCAGGGCATCCCAGATAGCAGGCAGGGCGGAGGGGATCACGATGCGCAGCAGGATCTTACGGTCCGACATGCCCAGCGTACGGCCCAGGCCGATGAAGTCGGGCGGCACGCGCTTCACGGCGTCGATCATCATCAGCACCTGCTGGAAGAAAGTGCCAATCCAGATCACCAGGAACTTCTGAAAATCGTCGGTGCCGGTCCACAGGATGGTCAGCGGCACAAAGGCCACCACCGGCATATAGCGCACGAAATCGACCAGCGGTTCAACGATAGCCTTCGCCAGGCCATAGCAGCCCGCCAGTACGCCGATGACAATGGCCATCACCGATGAGATCGCAAAGGCGACAATAATGCGGTACAGGCTGCTCTCGATATCACTCTGTAACGTGCCGTCTGCTGCCAGCGCGACCATCCGCTGCCAGACGCGCTCAATTCCCGGTAAGAAAATCGGTTTAATGGCACCCATCGAGGTCGCCAGCCACCAGACAAAAATCAACAGGGCAAACACGCCGATGGAGATGCTCAGGAACTGCGAGCGCGAAGGCGTTTTCCCGATAGTGAGCAGGTTGCTGCGTCTGCGGCGCTTTTTTGATTGCTGAGGTGTTTTTTGCTGCTCAACCACACTCATATTTCCTCCTGACATCTTTCCTCCCGCCTTCAGGCGACGGGAAGAAAGAGGGATGGCTACTGGTTATTAACGAAGCTGGCATCAATAGTCTGCTGCGGGGTCACCGGCTGGCTGACAATGCCGGCATCGGTCGCCGCTTTAAGCAGGTGAGGGAAGGTTTTTTCGCTAAAGTCGTGAGATAACAGTTTTTTATTATCCGCCAGAGAGAAGTATTTCACGCCGTCGAAGGCGGTATGCAGATCCTCCGGAGTCGCGCCGACCGCTTTGGAAATAATGGCGCGAGCCTCGGTGGTATGGGCGTTGTAGTAATCCAGTGAGCTGTTCCAGGTTTTGATCAGCGCACTAATCGCTTCCGGATGTTTTTTAATAAAATCATCGTGAACCACCAGCACATCACTGATCAGGCCGGGATCGGACGAGCCGCTGTAGAGCATTTTCAGGGTGGGATCGCCCTTCATTGCTACGGTGAGATAAGGCTCATAGGTCACGGCGACCGGGACGCGTCCGGCGATAATGCTGCTGCCTGCTGAAGCCGCTGGCATGGGCACCGGTTTAATATCGGAGAATTTCAGCCCGGCAGAGGCCAGCGCGCTGCGCAGCAGAATATCGCTGGTGGTGCCCTCTTCGTAGGCCACCTGCTTACCCTTCAGATCCTGCAGCGTGGCGATATCTTTGGTCACCAGCATCGCATCGGCGGTATTACTCTGGTCCAGCACCATCACGATTTTGATCGGCAGACCGGCGGAGATCATCCCGATAGCGGTATGGGTGGCGATATTTGCGGCATCGATCTGTCCGCTGGCCAGCGCGGCGTTGATATCTTTGTCTTCGGCAAAGTTAATCACGTCGACTTTCTTCAGGCCCTGTTTTTCAAACAGCTTCTGATCCGCCGCAACATGCCACTGACCGTAGCCCAACCAGGGTTCAACGCCCATTTTGACGATGTCCGCTTCGGCGGCAAAAGCCGGCGCGGCCAGAGAGGAGAGCATCCCGGCACAGCACAGCGCGGCCAGCGAACGTTTCAATACACGGAGAGAATGCATAGCGGTTCCTTCTGTATTTCGTTAGGGATTTAGCTGGTGATTGTCCAGCCATGTATATACAAGCATATGCAAGAGCAATGCCAGACAATAACTGCCTGTAAACGGGCGTTTAATTAATATTTTCGCACTTTGTTGGTGCATATTACCGGCGCAGTGCACCATGGAAAGGCGGTTCATCGGATTTTATTCAAATAGAAAATATTTAATCAGGCAAAGGAAATAGCTGGAATTGTCTACCTGACTCACAATAAAGCGTAATCGGTGAAAATTACACAAAAGAGTCACCGGTATCATTGAGTATTTTTAGTTTTTTATCAATAAATTTATGGGGTTATGCATTGCTGGTGGGAGGGGTAATGCCATTGTGAATCGGAGTGGTCCGTCCATTGATTATGTTGTCAATTATCCTTTATGGCCGCTTAATGCTATTAACCTGGCGTATTAAACGCGATCAATCTCTTTTTAATTAGGCATTACCGATAATATTCACTTTTCCCGTTGTAAATTACAGTATTAAGCCCAGTGTGAGAAAACCGTATAAATATCAACAGCGACGGGCGGAAATAGCGTTGTAGCGATGACGTGCAGTAAAGATGGGTAGTTACAGGAGCATTGAACGACGTCCGATCCGTATTAAATGCCAGTACGGAGCGACAGAAAAGGAGCAGCAGTGGCAGGATGTCGCTCCGGCCGAACAAGTTGGCCGACCGGAGCAATGGGCGTTATGCCCGCAGCGTATCGATATCAATCACAAAGCGATACTTCACGTCGCTTTTCAGCATCCGCTCGTAGGCCTCGTTAATCTGATTGATATTGATCAGCTCAATATCGGAGGTGATGTTGTGCTTACCGCAGAAATCCAGCATCTCCTGGGTTTCTTTAATGCCGCCAATCAGCGAACCGGCAATGCTGCGGCGTTTAAAGATCAGGTTGAACACCTGCGGAGACGGGTGGTCGTGTTCCGGCGCGCCCACCAGCGTCATGGTGCCGTCGCGGCGCAGCAGGGTGATAAACGGGTTGAGATCGTGCTGTGCGGCCACGGTGTTCAGGATAAAGTCGAAGCTGTTGGCATGTGCCGCCATCTGCTCTGGATCTTTCGAGATCACCACTTCATCCGCGCCCAGGCGCTTACCGTCTTCGATTTTTGACGGCGAAGTGGTAAACAGCACAACGTGCGCGCCCATCGCATGGGCAATCTTCACGCCCATATGGCCCAGACCGCCCAGGCCAACGATGCCGACTTTTTTACCCGGGCCAACGCCCCAGTGGTTCAGTGGCGAGAAGGTGGTGATGCCGGCGCACAGCAGCGGCGCGGCGGCGGCAGGATCGAGGTTTTCCGGCACGCGCAGCACGAAGTCTTCATGCACAATCACCTGCGTGGAGTAGCCACCGTAGGTAATGTCGCCGCTGATGCGGTCCTGGCCGTTATAGGTGCCGACGAAGCCCTCTTCGCAGTATTGCTCCAGATCTTCTTTACAGCTGTCGCAGGTACGACAGGAGTCGACCAGGCAGCCAACGCCGACCAGATCGCCCACCTTGTATTTATGGCCGTGTGCGCCCACGGCGGTCACGCGCCCAACGATTTCGTGGCCCGGCACGACCGGGAAAATGGTGTTATGCCATTCATTGCGCGCCTGGTGCAGGTCCGAGTGGCACACGCCACAGTACAGCACTTCAATTTGCACATCATGTTCCCGCAGTTCACGCGGCTGGAATTCGAACGGAGCCAGTCTGGATTTTGCGTCCTGGGCGGCATAAGCATGCGTAATGTTCATGAGTTTCTCCGGTAAATGATGAGATGGCGCGGGGCCATAGCGGCGGGAGAAAGGTGATGACACAGGCGGCCTTCCTCCACAAATGATGAGGGTAAAGCATAGTCCTGAAAGCGTGACGAAGGGATGTCTAAACGTCGCTAAATCTTGCCTGTTTCTGCAAGATTTAGCGCTTAATGCCGGAAAAGTCGCGATAAAACGGATGAAAACTGCGGAAAGCAAAGAGGGCGGCACGCTGCCGCCCTCTCGATTTATTTCACCAGCAGCGGCTTGAGGAAGCGCGCGGTGTGGGACTTCTCGCACTCGGCCACGGTTTCCGGCGTGCCGGACACCAGGATTTCGCCGCCGCCGCTGCCGCCTTCCGGCCCGAGGTCAACAATCCAGTCGGCGGTTTTGATCACGTCGAGGTTGTGCTCAATCACCACGATGGTGTTGCCCTGGTCACGCAGCTGGTGCAGCACTTCCAGCAGCTGCTGGATATCGGCAAAGTGCAGACCGGTGGTCGGCTCATCCAGGATATACAGCGTCTGGCCGGTACCGCGTTTGGACAGCTCGCGCGCCAGCTTAACGCGCTGCGCCTCACCGCCGGAAAGCGTGGTCGCCGACTGCCCGAGGCGGATATAGGACAGGCCGACGTCGATCAGCGTTTGCAGCTTGCGCGCCAGCGCCGGAACGGCATCGAAGAACTCACGCGCTTCTTCAATGGTCATCTCCAGCACTTCGTGGATGCTCTTGCCCTTGTACTTCACTTCCAGCGTCTCGCGGTTATAGCGCTTGCCCTTACACTGGTCGCACGGCACGTAGATATCCGGCAGGAAGTGCATCTCCACCTTCAGCACGCCGTCACCCTGGCAGGCTTCGCAGCGCCCGCCGCGGACGTTAAAGCTGAAGCGGCCCGGCGTGTAGCCGCGGGTGCGCGACTCCGGCACGCCGGCAAACAGCTCACGTACCGGGGTGAAAATCCCGGTATAGGTCGCCGGGTTAGAGCGTGGCGTACGGCCAATCGGGCTTTGATCGATGTCGATCACCTTGTCGAAGTGCTCCATGCCGCTGACTTCGCGGTACGGGGCCGGTTCGGCAATGGTGGCACCGTTCAGCTGACGCTGGGCGATAGGGAACAGCGTATCGTTGATCAGCGTGGATTTACCGGAGCCGGAAACTCCGGTAATGCAGGTGAACAGTCCGACCGGCAGGGTCAGCGTCACGTCCTTCAGGTTGTTGCCGGTCGCCCCGGTCAGCTTCAGCACCTTCTCCGGATCGCCTTTAACCCGCTCGGCGGGAATGGCAATGCCGCGCTTGCCGCTGAGGAACTGGCCGGTAAGGGATTCCTCAACCGCCATAATGTCGTCCACGGTGCCTTCCGCGACGATCTGCCCGCCGTGCACGCCCGCGCCCGGACCGATATCGATCACGTGATCGGCGGCGCGGATTGCATCTTCATCATGCTCCACCACAATCACCGTATTGCCGAGATTGCGCAGGTGGACCAGCGTTTCCAGCAGGCGCTCGTTGTCACGCTGATGCAGGCCGATCGACGGCTCATCCAGCACGTACATCACGCCAACCAGGCCGGCACCGATCTGGCTGGCCAGGCGGATACGCTGAGCCTCGCCGCCGGAGAGCGTTTCCGCCGAACGGGACATGGAAAGGTAGTTCAGACCGACGTTAACGAGGAAGCGCAGGCGGTCGCCAATCTCTTTCAGCACCTTCTCGGCGATTTTGGCACGCTGGCCGCTGAGCTTCATATTTTCGAAGAAGGTCATCGCGTGGCCGATGCTCATATCCGAAATGGTCGGCAGCGTGGTGTTTTCCACAAACACGTGGCGCGCTTCGCGACGCAGGCGGGTACCGTTACAGCTGGCGCAGGCGCGGTTGCTGATAAACTTCGCCAGCTCCTCACGCACGGCGGAGGATTCCGTCTCTTTGTAGCGGCGCTCCATATTGTGCAGCACGCCCTCAAACGGATGCCGACGCACCGAGGTATCGCCGCGATCGTTCACGTATTTGAATTCGATATTCTCTTTGCCGGAGCCGTAAAGAATGACCTTGCGGTCGTACTCTTTCAGCGAGCTGAACGGCGCTTCAATGTCGAAGCCGAGGTGATCGGCCAGCGAGCGCAGCATCTGGAAGTAGTAGAAGTTACGGCGATCCCAGCCGCGAATGGCACCACCGGCCAGCGACAGATCGGGGTTCTGCACCACGCGATCCGGATCGAAATACTGCTGCACGCCCAGCCCGTCGCAGGTCGGGCAGGCACCGGCGGGGTTGTTAAAGGAGAACAGGCGCGGTTCCAGCTCGCTCATGCTGTAGCCGCACACCGGGCAGGCGAAGTTGGCGGAGAACAGCAGCTCTTCGGCCTTTGGAGCGTCCATGTCGGCCACCACGGCGGTGCCGCCGGACAGCTCCAGCGCGGTTTCGAACGACTCCGCCAGGCGCTGCGCCAGATCCTCACGCACCTTAAAGCGATCCACTACCACCTCAATGGTGTGCTTCTTTTGCAGCTCCAGCTTCGGTGGATCGGAAAGATCGCAGACTTCGCCGTCGATACGCGCGCGGATATAGCCCTGGCTGGCGAGGTTTTCCAGCGTCTTGGTGTGCTCACCCTTACGCTCTTTAATAATCGGTGCCAGCAGCATCAGGCGGCGGCCTTCCGGCTGCGCCAGCACGTTGTCCACCATCTGGCTGACGGTCTGTGCGGCCAGCGTCACATCGTGATCCGGGCAGCGCGGCTCGCCAACGCGGGCAAAAAGCAGGCGCAGGTAGTCGTGAATTTCAGTAATGGTCCCGACGGTGGAACGCGGGTTATGTGAGGTGGACTTTTGCTCAATTGAGATCGCCGGTGACAGCCCCTCAATATGGTCAACGTCCGGCTTTTCCATCAGCGAAAGGAACTGACGCGCATAGGCGGAGAGCGACTCCACGTAGCGGCGCTGGCCCTCGGCATACAGCGTATCGAACGCCAGCGAGGACTTCCCGGAACCTGACAGGCCGGTAACGACGATCAGTTTATCGCGCGGAATGATCAGGTTAATATTTTTCAGATTGTGGGTGCGGGCACCCCGTACTTCGATCTTATCCATTCACAATTCCCGGATTAGCACATACCTCACCATGCCTGCCCGGCATGGCCAGAAAAGAAACACGTCATTATGGCACAAAAAAACCTGAATGGATAACCAGTGTTTTGGCCTCGGGTGCCATCCCGGGCGATCCGCTTTCTGCTGTGGTTTCCCTCTCCGATCGTTATGCGTTGTATTAAAAAAGAGTTTTCGATCCGCCTCGTAAACGCGGATCTCTGCACGTGTCATTAAGAGGTGTGCGTGTTAGAATTTTGCGCTTAGACTTAGTCAGACACATTTATCGGAGACAGCAACATGGCCAGCAGAGGCGTAAACAAAGTTATTTTAGTTGGGAATCTGGGTCAGGATCCGGAAGTCCGCTACATGCCAAATGGCGGTGCCGTTGCCAACATTACTCTGGCTACGTCCGAAAGCTGGCGTGATAAGCAGACCGGTGAAACCAAAGAGAAGACCGAGTGGCACCGCGTTGTGCTGTTCGGCAAGCTGGCTGAAGTAGCCGGTGAATACCTGCGTAAAGGTTCTCAGGTGTACATCGAAGGTTCCCTGCAAACCCGTAAATGGACCGACCAGGCCGGTGTAGAAAAATACACCACCGAAGTCGTGGTTAACGTTGGCGGCACCATGCAGATGCTGGGCGGCCGTGCACAGGGCGGCGGCGCACCGGCAGGCGGCCAGGGCCAGAACAACAACAACGGCTGGGGCCAGCCACAGCAGCCACAGGGCGGCAACCAGTTCAGCGGCGGCGCGCAGTCTCGCCCGCAGCAGCCACAGCAGAACAGCGCACCGGCGAACAACGAACCGCCAATGGACTTTGATGACGATATCCCGTTCTAAGCAACAGAGAACGCAAGTTAAGTCCATGAAAAACCCTGCTTCGGCAGGGTTTTTTTATTCCAGCGGCAGGCCTGGCTCAGCCTTAAAACGCTTGTTATCTGCACAGTTTATGATTAGGTTAGCTTTAATATTTGCTAATTTTATATTATTAGCTGTACAGCTAATAACGAATTTAAGGCTAATAATATGGCTGGTATCAGGGCTGTAAGGTCTGGATTTAGAAGGCAGACTTTGGAAGCATTGATTAAGAGTCTGACTGATGCAATTGGAACCGATGCTGCTATTCATACAGTGTCAGTTCCTGAACCTGGTGCGTCCGAAACGTCTGCACCTGATGACGCAATCAACATTAAGATGCAAAACAGCGTACTGACTATTCATGTTGAGATCGTTAGTAGCGGTTATCCGAGAGATATCCGGAATGCAGTCAGGCGGTTAAATCTTCGCAAAAATGCGCATCGCCACCCTGGCGACATTATTGGTATGGTTGCTGCGCAATCCCTCAGTCCCGGATCTAAAAGGGAACTAAAGGAATCAGGTTTTGCCTATTACGAATTCGGTGGAAGCCTTTTCCTTAAACATGGTTTCTGGTTGATTAATATAGAAAAACCATCAAATCCAGTTAGAAAAAAAGAGGGCGTGGTTGATCTGTTCACTGATGCGCGTGAAAACGTTGTCCATGCTCTGTTAATGCACAACGATACCTGGCTATCAGGAACGGAGTTGGCGAGGCTTGCCCAAACATCTCAATACACTTGTTCATTGGTTTTGCAGGAACTCATTTTGCGGGAATGGGTTAATGAGGAAGGTAAAGGGCCGGGCAAACGTAGAAAGCTGATACGACCCGGGCTGCTCCTGGACGCCTGGGCTGAAAACTGGCGGGGGCGTAATGCTCAGGAATCCAGATGGTATGCCTTCGTTGAAAATCCTGGCCTCCTGCTGGGTGAGCTTGCCGAAAGGATAGATACACATCAAATTGATTTCGCCTGGGCTTTCACCGGGACAGCTGCAGCCAATACGATTGTGCCTGTACTGACGGGTACAGATAGCGCAGAAATCGTTGTGGCCGATGGTGACGGCCATTTGATGGCGGAAGCACTGAATCTTAAACCAGCCCCAAAAGGGGCCAATATCTTGCTGGTCGAACGCCGGGGGGCGAGCTTACTTTTCCGCAGTAAGTGCGCAGATCGTCTGGGCTATTTTGCCAGTCCGTACATTCTGTATCTGGACTTGCTAAATGGACGTGGGCGCAATAAAGAACTGGCTGATAGCTTTAGAAAACACCTGGAGTTGTTATGGCAAAGGAACTGAAACCTCGTACTGCATCAGGGTACGATACTGACGTTACTCTCGCGTGTGAGAGAACGCTTTTGACACTGCTCAGTGCATTTGGAAATTTGAAGGATACGCTACGCCTGGTGGGCGGATTGGTGCCACGTTACCTTACCCCTGAATCCCCTCCTGATGTGCCGATGCACGTTGGGACTTCTGATGTAGATATTGTGCTAAATCTTGAGGTATTGGCCGTTGGAAATGAATACACCAGTCTGGCGGATCAGCTAAAGGCTCGGGGATTTGAACGATGGCTGGAAGATGGAAAGGCGGCATCCTGGAGATGGCGAAGGAGGGTTGATAAGCAGATTGAGGTGGTTGTCGAACTTCTTCGCGATGCAGGGAATGATACTCCGGGTAGGACGGTCAGTGTCAGCGGTGAGTCAGTATCTGCTCTCACAATCAAACATGCTGGGATCGTAAGTGACTGGTATCAGGAAAGAGAAGTTGCTGCAGCACTTCTGGATGGCGGTGGCATGTCTGTGGACATGGTGCGTTTTGCGGATGTTCCATCTTTTGTGATCCTGAAGGCTATTGCGCTGGACCAGCGGCAGGAAAATAAAGATGCTGCCGACCTTATTCACGTTATTCGGTATTCAGGTTCGGTTAAAGAAGTTGCTGCACTTTTTGTCGTTCGGATTCGATCGAGGCTGCATCAAGAGGCACTCAGAGATGGATTAGCCGCACTGGCACGGCGTTTCTGCGATGACGACTACGGTGAGGGCTTTGAAAAAGTGGGGGCTGTTGCCTACGCTCGATTTTTTGCCATTGAGAATGATGACGAACGTATTCTCGCACAGCGCTATGCATCAGGGTTAATTCAGGCACTGCTGCATGAGATTCAGGCCCAGACAGAGCAGCCAGCCGTATAACGCGTGGTGTGGTATTTGCCTCCTGCCGTGAATTGGCATCAAGCCCAGAATCAAGTTTGATGCCAGTAGTAATGATCACCCTTCAGCCTGCTACGACGAGGGTTAACTCGCCGTCTCAACGCACACCGCAGACGAAGATCGCAGCACGCGCAGCCCCATCAGAACGATGAGCACCATCACCAGCCCGGCTACCATCGCCACGCTGAATCCGGCCCGTGCGCCGTGGAGATCGATAACCATCCCCGCCAGCACGCTGCCCAGTGCCACGCCGAGGCTAATGCCGGTAGTCATCCACGTCAGCCCTTCGGTAATCCTGGAAGGCGGCAGGATGGTGGTGCCGATATTCATCACGATAACCATCGTCGGTGCAAACGACACGCCCGCGAAGAACAGCGTGGCGGCCAGCACGTACACGCTGGGGGATAAAATCGGGAACAGTGTCGTTACCGCCATCACCACGCCACCGCAGAGGAACTGCTTCTCAATCGGTGCGGTAATTTTTAACGTACCGAACAGCAGTCCGGCGATCATCGAACCCAGTGCATAGGCGGCCAGCACAAAGCTGGCGGCAGATGGCCAGCCCTGCATATTGGCGAAGGCAACCACCGCCACTTCAACCGAACCGGCAATCACCCCCAGCGCCAGCAGCGCGAAGACGATGGTGCGCACGCCCGGGATCAGCAGGGTCGAGCTGGTCTGTTTCCCCAGGCCTTCCACCACTTTAGGCTCGGTCTGTTTCTGCATCAGAAAGGCGGTGATGCCAACGATCAGTAGCAGCAGCGCCACCAGCGGTCCGGCTTCGGGGAAGACGCTGGTACTGAGCACAATGGCTACCGGCGGGCCGATGGTAAACACCAGCTCGGTAATTACCGTATCCAGCGAGAATGCGGTGTGCAGCTGCGGCCTGCCGCGGAAAAGCTGTAGCCAGCGGGCGCGAATCATTGCCGGCATACTCGGCATCGCACCGGCCAGCAGCGCCAGAATAAACAGCAGCGGAGCGGGTGCCTGCATATACACCGCGGTAATCAGCGCCATCAGCATGCCAATGCTATAGGCGGTAACGTACGGCAGTACCCGGCTTTGCCCGCGTCGGTCTACCACCTTGGAAATCTGCGGGCCAACCAGCGCATTTGCCAGCGTGTAAACGCCAGCCACGGCACCGGCCAGCCAGTACTGTCCGGTCTTCTGCACCAGCATGGTCACAATGCCGATGCCGATCATTGCCTGCGGCAGGCGCACGATAGTACTCGCGACCGCCAGCCCCAGTGCTCCCGGTGTGGCAAACAGTTCGCGATAGGGATTAGCCATGAAGTCTCCTGTTATTCTCTGATGCCGGTCAGCATCCCGCAGCGCGCGGTATGTCCATTTTATCTTTGTAATACAAAAACCCCGCGCGTGGGCGGGGGGCTGTGCGGTAACCAACGGCGTCGAGGACGGTGGACGTTCAGCGAGGTGAATTTATTCTTATAGCGCAATCAGTATACGATAAATCCCACTGCTTTTTGGGGGATTCTTAGTCAAAAATCGCTGAATTTTTCACATGCTGATGCCGATCGCACTCGCGCTGAATTTCGCTTCAGCGCAGCGTTCCTCGCTTCACCAGACGCGCATCAAAAACCCGGCTTCCCGGCCGTTCTGCGTCCGGGGAAAGCAGCAGCTCGCAGGCGGCTTCCGCCATCTCCGCCAGCGGCTGCGAGAAGGTGGTGAGCCGATAGCCCAGCCAGCTGGCCTGTTCGATATCATCGAAGCCAATCACGCAGAGATCTTCCGGGATGCGCAGGCCAAATTCATGGCGTGCGGCGTCGATAAAGCCGCAGGCGATCAGATCGGTGACGCAGAATACGCCGTCCGGCCGCGTCGGCTGGCTTAACAGCTCACGCGCGGCAAGGACGCCGGTCTGATAGCTGGTACTGCCTGGGCGGATCAGGGCAACGTTGGCCTCCGCGTCGGCTGCGGCCTGCATAAAGCCGCTTTCGCGGATCATCATGCTGGGCGAACGTGCGGTGGAGGAAACCACGGCAAGATGCTGGCATCCGGCGGCGTTCAGGTGGTCAAAAGCCTCCTTCATCGTCGAACTGTAGTCGATGTCGATGGTGTCCGCACCGGCATACTGACCCATGCGGTTAATCAGAATCACCTGCTGCCCGCTTTGCAGGCAGATCTCAATCAGCGAGCCGGGCGGTTTGCCCGACAGCACGATGGTGGCGGTGGAGCGGTAATTCAGCGTCTGCTGCAGGGCTTCTTTGGCGCTCGCTTCACCGTCGTCGGTGTTGATCACCATCACCGCGCGGCCGGCCTGGTTCAGGCGGCGGGTCAGGTGATCCAGCAGGCTGGACTGATACGGCGAGGCCAGATTGCCGCCGAGAATACACACCGGGCGGCTGGCCTCCTTCGACAGGCCGCGCGCCAGATGATTAACGTGGTAGTTCAGCGCCTCTGCGGCGGCGAGCACCTTGTGCCGGGTTTCCGCCGAGACGCTGCTGCCGGGGGTAAAGGTGCGCGACACCGCCGAGCGGGAGACGCCCGCCAGACGCGCCACCTCGGTGGCGCTGGCAAATCCGGCCTGTTTGCTGCTATCGCTCATTACGCTGTTCCGCTGCGGCGATGGCCTGTTCGCGCACAATGGCCTGCTCCGCCAGCCGGGTCAGCGACGGCTTCGGTGCTTCAAACCACTCATCCGGGTGGAGCTGGCGGCGGTCGCGGATTAACGCAATCGCGGCATCAAGCGTCGGGAAGCGTTCCGGGCACTCCAGGTGCATAAACAGCGCCACTAACGCCACCGAGCGGCTGCGGCCTCCGCGGCAGTTGACCAGGATGTTGCCGCGTCGTCGGTTGCGGTAGGAGGCTTTGTCCGGGATCTGTTGCAGCAGCGCAGAGCGCATCAGCTGATAGCCCGCGTGCAGCATCTCCGGCGCGTTGCCGTCGCCGTCGATCAACCCCAGCTTGTAGTAGCGCACCGGCCCGGCACCGTGTGAAAGCAGATGCGCGGCGGCTCCGGCCTCCGGCGTGTTGACCCAGTCGATATCAAGGTTTACCGCGCAGTTAATCACCACGCCGATATCGTGCTCAGCCAGCAGCGCGGCATCGCTCACCCCGGCGGAACCGCCGATATAGATATCCATTCCCCAGCCGGGGAAGTCATCCGCAATCAGGCTGATCGGCGGACGGGGATAGTGCGGCACGGCCGGTTGAACGGCATCCGTCGCCTGTACGATGGCCGATTCCGGGGCAGTGCACGATTCACCGTCATTCACCGCTGTGCCTGCGACGGGCGCGGCATCAGATCCGCTGGCGTGATAATCCGTCGCCTGCGGTTCTTCCGCCAGCGGGATACCGGATGCGCGGGACAGTTCGCTGGCGATGCCGGGGGCGACGGCCAGCACCGGCAGGCCGTTGAAAATGCCCTCGGCCGTCTGTGGCGCGATGCCAATCCGGCCGCCCGCTTCGCGCACCAGCAGCATCCCTGCCAGGCAGTCCCAGGCGTTCATATGAATTTCCACATAGCCATCGGTGCGGCCTTCCGCCACCCACGCCAGCGCCAGTGCGCCGGAACCGCCGCGCCGCACGCTGGTGCCAAGATTCAGAATCGAACTCATCACTTCCAGATAGCGGCGCTGGCCGTGGCGGGCAGACCAGCCCAGTTCGACGGCGGCACGCTGCGTGTCGCTAACCGCGGTGCAGCTCAGCGGCCGGTCGTTTTTCAGCGCATAGTGGCCGCGCCGCGCCAGATACAGCTCCTGGCTTGAGGGGTTATAAATCGCCCCTAGTTCGGTCACACCCTGGTGAACCCAGGCAATGCAGACGCAGAAATGGGCGATGCCGCGGGCAAAGTTGGCGGTGCCGTCAATCGGATCGACCACCCACAGGCTCTCCGCGCTGGCGGGCTGGCTGGCGGACTCTTCGCCGAGGATCAGATCGTCGGGGAAGGCGTCGCCAATCGCCCGTAAAATCATCGCCTCAACGAAGGTATCGGCCTCGGTCAGAATGTCCTGATGGCCCTTGAGTTCGTATTCCCCCGCTTTACGGGAGTGGAAGAAGCGCAGGGCGGTATCCCCGGCTTCGGTAACAATGCGTTTGAGCGCCGCTTCGCGCTGTGCAATATCGATCGTGGTCAAAATATGCTGCCTGTTCTGAGTGAAAGAGGAACTGCCCCGTCGCTGCGCGGGGCGTTATTTTTTGTAGTTCAGGCTCCAGATATCCTGCCAGTCCTGGCGGCTTTTCCAGTCTTCTTTCGCCGTGGTGGTCAGGTACTCCATCAGCTCGCCGCGATATTTTTCGATGCCGGACGCCTCATCGGCAGGCAGTTTTACCGCCGGATTGGTGGACATTTTGCCGTCCACACCCTGTGGGGCGATGCCTTCGGCGGTCAGCAGATAGTGAATAAACAGCTTCGCGGTGTTCGGGCTTTTACTGCCGGTTGCCATCACGCCGAGGCTCGGGTAATTCCAGCCGATAAACGGCTTCAGGCCGCTGCACAGCCCCAGCTTCATGCCCTGCTTGTTATCGCGGAATTTGGCGGTAGACACCAGGCCAACAAAGTCGGTTTTGCCGTCCGGCGCGCCGATGGCGGAGGCGGCATCGTTGTCGGAGTGGGTCAGCAGCACGCCGTTGCCCGCCAGGGCCTTCACAAATGCCGCGGTGGCGGACTTCTCGTCGGTTTGCAGCGCTTTGCCGAACTGCTGCTGATAAGCCTCGCGTACCTGCTGGTCGTAGTGGGTTTCCATCTGGCTGAACCAGTCGGTATAGGCCGGTTTGCTGGTCGGGTCCTGCATCGCCACGCGGCCGCGCCATGCCGGTTCAGTCAGCTGCCAGAGGTTAGTCACCGGGCAGGTGGCGTGATGAGCGGTATTGTAGGCAAAAACGTTCGGAGCCAGCACCACAGTCAGCGGTTCCTGATAGCGCACGGGGATGCTGCTCTTAAGATCGTCCGGCACCCAGCTCTGCACATAGCCTTTATTCAGCAGCTGGGTCATTCCCGCCGGAGCATCCTCAACGATGGCGACGTCGGCCCGCACGTTTTTCGCCTGCGCTTCCCGGCTGATAATTTCAATGATCTGCGGCGCATCGGCTTTAACGCCGTTAGCCTGTAACCCGTACTGCTCGCTGAAGGCTTTCGCCTGCTGGACGATTTTACCGGTGGAGGCATACACGGTAATCGGCTGTTCCTGCTTTGCGGCGGCGATCAGCTGTTGAAGATCGAACGTTTCAGCCTGAGCAAAAGTGCTGCCCAGCAGGGCGCTGGCGACAACGGCGGCGGTCAAATTGCGCTTCATGGTGGTTCCCTTAAAAGTGATAAAAACGAATTAACGTGCGTAAACGTCGTGACGCAGCCCGCTGCTGTTAAAGAAGTGCAGGGAGTGAGTCGGAAGCTGGCAGTGCACCTGCTGGCGCGCCTGCCAGCGCGGCCGCAGCTGCGTGGAGTGGAACAGGCGATCCTCTCCGGTTACCAGCTCAATCACCCAGCTACCGCCGGTGGGCATAATGTTGTCGATGGTCATCGTAATGCCGTTGTTGCCAGCCCCTTCGCTGAGCACAATCTCCTCCGGGCGAATGCCGCAGTGCAGGGTGCGATCGAGCAGGTCAAAGCGCTGCTGAAGATGCTGTGCCAGCGGGCTGACCGGCTGGTCCAGCGGGATCATATTCAGCCGTGGGGTGCCGATAAACTCGGCGACAAAGCGGTTGGCCGGGGTGGCGTAGATCTCATCCGGCGTGCCGACCTGCTGCATATGCCCGGCGCTCATCACCGCAATGGTGGTGGCGAGGGTCATTGCCTCCCACTGGTCGTGACTGACGAAGACGATGGTCGTGCCAAAGGTTTCGTGCAGGCGACGCAGCTCGGCGCGCATCTCCAGCCGCAGAGTGGCATCGAGGTTGGAAAGCGGTTCATCCAGCAGCAGTACGCCGGGGTTCACCGCCAGCATACGGGCCAGAGCGACGCGCTGCTGCTGGCCGCCGGAAAGCTGGGCCGGGTAACGTTTGGCGTAATCGGCAATGCGCAGCTTTTCCATCACGTCCTGGCAGCGGGCGATACGCTCGCGGGTTGGCACTTTTTGCAGGCGCAGGCCGAAATCGACGTTCTGCTCCACGGTCATATGCGGCCAGAGCGCGTAGCTCTGAAACACCAGGCCGATGCCGCGCTTTTCCGGCGGCACCCAGGTGCCCTGCGAGATGGAATCAACGATCTTATCGCCGATGTGGATCTCGCCGCCGCTGGCGTGCTCGATCCCGGCGATCATCCGCAGAATGGTGGTTTTACCGCAGCCGGACGGCCCCAGCAGGCACATAAACTCGCCGTCTTTTACCGTCAGGTTGATGTTATTCACCGCCGGAGCATCGCTGCCGGGGTAGGTTTTTGTGAGGTTGTTTAAATGAATCGTCGGCATCTTATTTCTCCAGTCCGTCAGCCAGACCGGTACCGGTGATCCTTTGGATCAACACCGTGCCAGCCCATGAAATCAGCGCAATCATCAGCACCACGGCGTTGGCCGCCTGCTGGTAGTTGTAGTCGATCAGGCGCAGCGAATAAGTGGTCAGCACGTCGGTCGCCGGGGTGGCGAGAATGACGAACAGGCTGACGCCCTTAATCCCTGAGATAAACGGCAGCAGCACGCCGGTAGCCAGCGGCGCGGCCTGAATCGGGATCACAATGCGGCGAATACGGGCGAACCAGCCCGCTCCGGCAATGCGCGCCGCTTCTTCGGCTTCTTTACCCAGC
Source organism: Erwinia sp. S38 (assembly GCF_016624545.1). Classification (NCBI taxonomy): domain Bacteria; kingdom Pseudomonadati; phylum Pseudomonadota; class Gammaproteobacteria; order Enterobacterales; family Erwiniaceae; genus Erwinia; species Erwinia sp. S38. The sequence continues at coordinate 98,706 of NZ_JACVTS010000001.1, forward strand.
TGGGTCATCGCGGCGATGCCGGAGCGGCTGGCGTACGGCATTTTTTCCGCAATCAGCGCCAGCACCAGAATCAGCGGCGTGCCGTACAGGGCCGGAACCGGGCCTCTGGCTACCGCAAACAGCGAGAGGAACGCGGCGGCAAAGGCGATGCCCGGCACCAGATAAGGCAGGAAGGTGAGCTGGCGCAGGCAGGTGGCCATCCAGCGAAAATGGCAGCGCATCACCGCGTAGCCAACCAGTAAACCCAGCACGCCGCAGGCGACGGAAGCCGAGCCGACGATCAGCAGGGTGTTCCCCACCGTGTGCCAGAATTCCGGGGTCAGCAGAATGCCGCTGCGCAGCGCTACCGTATCCAGATCGTGACCGATCCAGTAGGCGAGGGTGAAGTTGTCGGGGGTAAAGCGCCCCGGCAGGATCATAATGGTCGACAGGAACAGGGTCAGCAGCGGGATCGCCACGCCGAGCAGCACGAACAGCAGCGGCATTGCCCCGGCGGCGATGCGCCAGCGGCCCAGATTACGGCGGCGCTCCATCACGCCCTTGCCGCCGACGGTAACGAAGCGTTTAGCCTCGCGCAGCATTTTCATATCCAGCATCAGGGTCAGCATGCCCATCAGCATGATCACCGTGGCAATCACCGCTGCCACGCCGGACTGCCGCGTGCCGATAGCGCGATACAGCCCGGTGGAGAGCGTATTGAAGTGCACCGGCAGGCCGAGAATATAGGGCAGGGCGAACTCGCCGATGCAGTCGGCAAAAATCAGCAGCGCGGCAGAAAGCAGCGCCGGGCGCACCAGCGGAATAATGATTTTAAAGGCGATGGCGTTGCGAGAGGCACCGAGCACGCGGGCGCACTCTTCCATCTGGCTGTCCATACGCTTCAGGGCGTTGCCGACAATCAGGATCACCAGCGGGGCGTAGTGCAGCACCATAATCACCACGATAGGGAAGTAACCGTAGGCCATCCAGTTCGGCGTCTGAATGCCCATCGCCTCCAGCCAGCCCGGCTGCCCGCCGATGGCGTGGTTTTTGAAAATGGTGTTCCACGCCAGCGCAAAGGTCCAGGACGGCAGCATAAACGGCACGATCAGCAGGGTGGCAAACCACTTTCTGCCGGCGATATCGGTGCGGTTGATCAGCCACGCCAGCGAAACACCCACTACCATCGCACCCACCACGGTGCTCAGCGCCACCGCCAGCGTATTCAGCATCGGCGTCCACAGCAGCAGTTCGGACATCCGTGAGGTCAGCGTGCGCAGCAGGTAATACGCTGTCATCGTGCCTTCTGTCGCTCCGGTGCGGCCTTCATCGCCGCTCTGAACCAGCACCGCATTCAGCAGCACCGACACCACCGGGGCAAGAATGATCCAGCTAAACAGCATCAGAAGGAGGGCCGCCAGCAGGTTGGCGGGTTCATGGCTGACAATCGACAGTCGGTGGCGGAACCTGGGCCACGCGGCCTGACGGTGGCGTATTTCGGTTGGGTAGGACACGGATTTATCCCTGGCAGTGAAGGTCAGACAGGAATATATCGGCGCAATGTTACAGTTCTGCGAATTCTTTGCACGTATGTGCAAAAAGAGGTACACAGCGAGTTATTCATCCCACAGGCTGTGTATCCTCGTGCTGCTGGAGGTTGTTATAACTTAACTTTGCTGTTCACGTTCTAATGCGTTTTTCTTCATGTTATTCAGCCTGTCTTTCACATCAAGGCTGTAGTCCCATTCGGGTTCATCAACGCCATTTTTCTTCTGCGTAACGTAATCCCGCAGGGCGAAAAGGACATATTTTGACAGCATGAGCAGGGCAGGCGCATTGAAGATAATTAACGTGGCCGCCGCAAAGTCAACCAGCTCCCAGATTGTGGCGACCGGGATCATTCCGCAGAAGACGACCAGAGTACAGCACAACAGACGGTAGACCTGCAGGAGGATTTTATTGCCGGTGAGCCAGCGAAGATTCACTTCCCCGTAGTAGATATTGGCAATGATCGATTTAAAACCAAACATCAGCATGGCGATAAAGACAATATTTTTCCCCCATGAGCCGACGCCAAGGCTAAAGGCACTTTGAGTCAGTTCGACACCCGTTTGCCCGCTGTCCAGCGCGCCGGTCAGCAGAATGGTAAAGGCCGTACAGCTACAGACGATAATGGTGGTAAAGAACGTGCCGAACATGGCGGTAAAACCCTGGGTCACCGGATGGCTGACAATCGCCGTCGCATGCATGCTTGGCGTGGTGCCGTTACCCGCATCGTTTGAAAATAGCCCGCGAGCCACGCCGTATCGGAAGGCCAGATAGATGGTGTATCCCGCCGCGCCGCCAGCGGCAGAATCGAAATTAAACGCCTGCGTAATGATTAACGAAATGACGGCGGGGAGCTTTTCGACATTGGAAAGAATGATAAACAGGGAAAGAATAATATAGCTGACGGCAAGGAACGGAACGAAGACGGAAGCAAAATCACTAATACGCTTCACGCCGCCAAAGATAATAATCGAGACAAACACCACCAGAATCAGGCCAATAATGGCGGGGTGAATGTGGAAAATACCTGTCGTTGCCAGGATAACGGAATTGCCCTGAACCATGGCATAGAAGAAGCCCATGCCGATAATCATGCTGATCGAAAACGCGACGGCCAGCGGTTTAAAATTCAGTCCTTTAGAGATGTAATAGGCCGGTCCGCCGCGATAGGTGCCGTCACCGTTGCTTTCGCGGAACAGGATGGCGAGTATCGCTTCGCTAAAGCTGATCCCCATCCCCAGCAGGGCGGTGACCCACATCCAGAAAATCGCACCAGGCCCGCCGGAGGCCAGCGCCGTTGCCACGCCCACCAGGCTGCCCGTTCCCACCTGGCTGCTTAGTGCCGCGCACAGGGCACCAAAACCGGAGACGCCTTTTTTGTCACCGGACTTTCGGCTGTTAATTAAGGCGTTAAAGATTTTTGTGAAATATTTAATCTGTGGGAATGACAGCCTGATGGCAAAAAATACCCCGGTTCCCAGCAGCAAACCGGCGACCAGCCACCCCCAAAAAATGGCGTTTATTGAACGTAGGATTTCCATAGTGAGCCTCTTATATTTTATGACTGACCATACAGAATATTGGTAAGATGATGCAGCTATTCCCACGGCATTATTTAAATGCCGTGTGGAAATAGCTGTAGTTTTTATTATTCGGTGTTTCTTCAGTTATCGGATAAGGCTGTTTTATCTTTAATATTATTTTTTAATTTACTGACTGTTTTTCAACAGGCGACGGCTTGCCAGCTCGGCAAAGAACTTTGCTCCCGTAATAAGAATATCGTCATTGAAGTCGTAGGATGAGTTATGCAAAGGTAAATAACCTTTGCCGTCTTTCTCACACCCATTACCTATAAAGACAAACGCGCCGGGTACTTTTTCAAGAAATGCGCCGAAATCTTCGGAGGTCATCATCGGTAAGGTATTGGGGTCCACATTCTCGCTGCCAAACACCTGATTGGCGGCTTCAACGGCGTATGCGGTTTCCTTGGCATGATTGACCGTCGGGGAATATTCATGGGTATAGATAAATTCGCATTCCGCTTCGTGCATCGCGCAAATTGAATTACAGATAATCCGCATGCGTTTTTCCAGCAGCGCCTGTATTTCCGGATCGTAAGAGCGCGTATCGCCTCGGATCTCGACATTCGCCGGAATCACGTTGCGCACGCCGTCAGTATGAATTTCAGTGCATGAAATCACCGCAGAAAGGGAGGGATCGACATTTCTGGAGACAATGGTTTGCAGAGAGGTGATGATCTCCGCCGCGATGACCATCGGATCTTTACCCATATGCGGTCTGGCCGCGTGGGTGCCTTTGCCACGAATGCGGATGATGAAGTTGTCTTCACTGCCCATGATCCCGCCGACGCAGGTGGCAAATTTGCCCACCGGAATGCCCGGCATATTGTGCGCGCCATAGATCTCCTGCATCGGAAATCGCTCGAACAGCCCATCCGCGATCATCGCTCGCGCGCCCTGGCCGTGTTCTTCATCGGGCTGGAAAACGAAATACACCGTGCCGTCAAAATCGTAGTTTTCCTGCAGCAGCTGCGCTGCGCCAAGCAGCGTCGCGGTATGACCATCGTGTCCGCAGGCGTGCATTTTTCCTTTGGTTTTTGAAACATAGTCGTGCGTGCTGGTTTCAAGAATATCCAGTGCATCCATATCCGCGCGCAAACCGATGCTGCGGTCGCTGGTGCCTTTTTTCAGCACGCCAACCAGACCGGTTTTGCCAATGCCGCGATAGACGGTGATGCCCATTGCCTGCAATTTTTCCGCAACGAAATCAGGCGTTTTTACCAAATCAAATTCTGTTTCAGGAACAGTGTGAAGATAGTGCCGCCACGCTGTCAGCTGTTGATGAAATGCGGTTAAATCGTTCATATTTATCCCCGTATTTTATTAAATTCATCATTCCAATCAGCGTTGAAATGATGAATGTATGAATCAGTTCTGGTGGTCAGGCAGCCGGTGTTTAACCACATCTAATAACAAATTCGCACCGCGAATCAGTTCTTCTTCGGAGGTAAATTCCGCCGGGTTGTGGCTGATGCCGTCTTTGCTGGGGACAAAAATCATCGCCGCAGGGGCGATGCGGGCGATCATCTGTGCATCGTGCCCGGCACCGGAGGTCATACGGCGATAGCTCAGGCCAGCGCTTTCAGCGGATTGAATAATCTGCGCAATGATACCCTGGTCGAACATGACCGGCTGGAAGCGAACGAGCTGCTCTGAGGAGATCTGAACGCCTTCTTTTTCGGCCAGTGCAGCAAGGAAATCTTTCAGCTTCTGCTCAGCGGCTTGTAAGCGCGCTTCATCCGGGTCGCGCAGATCGACGGTGAACCGGGCCAGGCGCGGGATAACATTGATGACGTTCGGCTCAAAACGCATGCTGCCAATCGTCGCCAGCGTGGTGCCGTTTGCTGCAATGTCCCGCAGGAAAGTGATGACGCTTGCCGCCGCATACCCGGCATCATGTCGCAGGCGCGTCGGCGTGGTGCCCGCATGGTTGGCGGTGCCGGTAATGGTAATCTCCTGCCAGGAGATGCCCTGCAAATTCTCGACGGCACCAATCTGAATGCCTTCCGCTTCCAGAATCGGCCCCTGCTCAATATGTAGCTCAATATACTCATGGGGGATAATTGCCCCTGGCTCCATCTCACCGGCATAGCCAATGCGTTCCAGTTCATCACCCAGGCGCGTGCCGTCCGTGCCGATGGTGTCCAGAATCGCCGCCAGCGGTGCACCACCGGCATAGACCAGCGATCCCATCATATCGGGCTGATAGCGGATACCTTCTTCATTGGTAAACGCGGCCACGGTAATCGGGCGGGTGGGCTGGATGCCCGCCTGTCGAAACGCCCTGACCACCGCCAGGCCAGCCAGAACGCCATAGCAGCCGTCGAACGCACCGGCATTCACGACGGTATCGATATGCGAGCCGATCATCAGCGGGCGGCTGGCATCGCCCGGGGCGGATGAGGTGGCAGGCAGCGTGCCGAAGATATTCCCAATCTTGTCCACCTGAATATCAAGGTCGAGTTCTTTCATCCACTTGACCAGCAGATCTCTGCCACGTTTTTCATCATCGGTTAAGGCTGCCCGGGTACGGCCGCCGTTAATCGTATCCGCCCCTGTTTCACCCAGTTCGTTAATTTGGGAAATAAGCCGTTTCCCGTCAAGAATGAGCGAGTGATTATGTTGCTGTTGCATAATAATCTTCCTCTTATATCGGTCATTAAAATAAAGACATGCTCAGGGATATCTCGCCTGAATGAGATAATAAATATTTATCTTGATATATATTGGTAATAATTAAAGCGGCCAGGCACCGTTCCAGACAATATCCCGGTAGCGATCTTCATTCGTATCACCTTCGGTACTGAAAATAAGAATGGTCGCCTCTTCATTAATTCCAAGGCGCTCTTTTGCCTGCCGCACGTCTTGAACCGATGATATGGCCAGTGCGTATAGCAAACCGGCATTAATCGCCCCGGATTCACCGCTGATAATCTGCGGGTCGCCTTTCAGCGGATTGCCCAGCAGGCGCATACCGGTTGCCGAAACGGAATCTTTCACCCTGACAAAGGCGTTACCGCAGTTGCGCAGAATCCCCCAGGTCACCGGATTGACTTCACCGCAGGCCAGGCCGGCCATAATGGAGTTCAGCGATCCCCCAACCGCGACCCGTTCGCCGCTCGCCGAGGAAATGGATTGATACAGGCAATCCGCGGTATCGGGTTCGGAAATAATTGAACAGAATCGATCCGCACCATACAGACTGGCGAAAAAGCCCAGCACGCCGCCGGCCATGGCTCCGACGCCGGCCTGTAGCATGATATGCGTTGGCGCTTCGACGCCGAGAGCGTGAAGCTGCGCGGCGGCTTCGGCAGCCATCGTGGTGTAGCCCTGTGAGATCCAGGTGGGGATCTGCTCATAGCCTTCCCAGGCCGTGTCCTGCACCAGCGTCCAGCCCTGCTCTTCAGCGGTTTTCGACGCCAGGCGGACGGTATCATCGTAGTTGCAGTCAGTGACAATACACTCCGCGCCCAGCCCTTTAATGCGATTTACGCTGGCAGCAGCAGCGCCTTTTGGCATAAATACCACGGCCTTCTGGCCCATCTCTCTGGCCGCCCACGCCACGCCTGTCCCGTGGTTTCCGGCGGTGGCTGTCGTAAAGGTTAAGGGCTGTGGGAGCTGCTGAGACACTTTACTGAAATCAATATCGGCGATGCTGAGATTCAGCTTCTCAGCAAGCAGTTTGCCCAGTGCATAGGAGCCGCCGAGCACTTTAAAGGCGTTGAGGCCGAAGCGTTTGGACTCGTCCTTGACATAAATCGCCTTCACCCCGAGCTTTGCTGCCAGCTTATCCAGAGAAACAAGCGGCGTTTCGGCGTATCCGGGGATCTTCGCGTGGAAGCGATGCGCTTCTTCAGCAATTGCCACGGTAAAAAGCGGATCGGCTTCACCGTTATAGAACGGGTTTTCTGTAATGCGCAACATGCGGATTCCTCTCAGGAACGTAGCCTGAACTCAGATCTTATGGGCAATCGCTTCGACTTCGACCAGGGCATCTTTCGGTAATTTTGCTGCCTGAATGCACGAGCGGGCTGGCGCATTCTCCGTACCGAAAAAGTCGGTATAAATGGCGTTAAATTCCGCGAAATCATCCATGTTTGCCAGGAAGCAGGTGGTTTTAATCACCGAATTTAACGATGCGCCGCTCTGTTCCAGCACCGCCTGGACATTCAACAGCGACTGGCGCGTTTGCTCTTTGATTCCCCCTGGCGGAAATGCGGCGGTGGCCGGATCGATCGGCAGCTGGCCGGAGGTAAACACCAGATCGCCATAGGAAACACCCTGGGAATAGGGACCAATCGCTGCGGGGGCCTTATTGGTGAAAATGGACTGTTTCATTCGATTACTCCTTTTCGATATGCGTGGATTTAAATTCTCTCAGGTATTTGTAAACCGCATGGCGGGAAATACCGAGTTGCTCTGCAACAATGCCGGCGGATTCTTTTAATTCAAAAATTCCGTTTTCAAAAAGCTGGAAGACAATCGACTTATTTCTTAATTTTTTATTAATCGACGCATCGCTATCCACGTCATTTATCGCTTTTTGCGTGGACTGGAAAATTACATCCTGAGAATTGGTGCTGAAGTTTTCCATCACCACGGATAATGGCGAACTGTCAGGCATCAGCGTTTTAATCAGTTCGGGGAAGGGCACCGATAAATTAATATTCACGCAGAAAAGTCCGATGGGTTTTTCCCCATCACCGGCTACTACGGAGGTGGTGGATTTCAGTATTTCCCCATTTTTATTGCGGGTAAAATAGCTTTTCGAGTTCACTTCGCCGGTCTGCAAAAATTGCCGAAGCATTTTCAGCCCCATGTCGGTAATGGGCGAGCCGATGCCGCGTCCGGTGTGGTGCCCGTTGACGATCTTCACCACGGACGTATCCAGATCTTCAAAAGAGTGCAGAACGACTTCGCAGTGTGGCCCAATCAGATCGGCCACCATGTCGGCCAGGCGGTAGTAGGAGCGCATGAATTCGCGATCTTTCACCGTTAGGTTCACCTTGAAATCTGAAAGGGATTGCAGGTTTTCATCAACATTCATATTCAGTTCACTTTTGTAATCGATATGGGAATGATTTGACAACGAAGTCCCTACAAAATCAACTAAAATTAACTGGGAGTTGGTGGGTGGATATGCGTTAAAATCGCATTAAAATCAGTTATAACATAGTGTTGGTTAATAATATTGATTTTCGTATTCAAGCTGTGGATCACAATTATTAACTATTGTCGGGTGGGTTCTGACTATCCCACTCAACTTTTAAGTCAACATAATGTAACTTTGTGGTGTGGTATGCAGGACGGTGAGCTGAGATTTTGCCTGCCGACGCTGCTGGTGTGTCGGGCGCATCTGCCCGTACAACAGAGACGGGCACTGCTTTTATTGGTTAAAGTCACTGACCCTTTTCATAAACAATAGTGGCTAATAGTGAACAGGTAGCGACGTCGTTTTTTATCTATCAGGTTGAATACAATGATTAATATACGTTTTTCCCGAAATGACGGGTTATCCGGCCTGCAGTGGTTCTTTTTTATTTTCTGTAATACGGTGGTGATACCGCCCACGCTCAAATCCGTTTTTCATCTCTCCCCTGAAGAGACCTACCTCATCGCGCAATATTCATTCCTCGGGGCGGCGGCGGCCTGTATTGCTCAGGTCTGCTTTGGCCATCGGCGGGCGATTATGGAAGGGCCGGGAGGGCTGTGGTGGGCAACCATTCTGAGCGTAACCTATGCCGAATCGTCTCAGGGAACGCCGCTGGGCGATATTGCAATGAGCTTTTGCATCGGGATCGCCATTGCCGGAGCAATGACCATACTGATTGGCCTGACCGGGTTTGGCCGCGTGCTGTCCGGCTTTTTTACGCCGCCGGTGATGGTGGTGTTTATGTTTTTACTGGGTGCGCAGCTGGTCAGCATCTTTTTCAAGGGCATGCTCGGCATCCCGTTTGGGCTGGCTAACGAGGCCACCACCATTCACTGGCATACGGTGCCGGTGGCCTTCCTGACGGTGATGCTGATCGTGTCAGGTATCGTTTTTTTACCCCAGCGTTTCGCGCGTTATGCCGTGCTGGTTGGTGTCGTTGCTGGCTGGTTGATCTTTTCTCTGCTCTACGGTGCCGAGGAGGCATTACCCACTGACGTAAGCTGGCGGCTGTTTATTCCGCACGGCGATTTTCATCTTCGTTCCGGGATAATTTTTATCTGCGTGCTGCTGGGGATTGTGAATGCATCCAATACCTTTGGGGCGCTGCGCGGTACGGATAACCTGTATACTGGCCAGCCGGAGCGGGGGGATATTTATCGCCGAAGTTTTATCACTACGGGTTTCTTTACCCTGCTGTTTGCTCCGCTCGGCACCGTGCCTTTTAGCCCGTTTGTTTCCTCAATTGGCTTACTGACCCAAACCGGAGATTCAAGCCGACGGTCTTTCCTGATTGGCAGCATACTGTTTTTAATCGTGGCGCTGACGCCCGATCTCATCCGCTTTTTTAACGCCATTCCTCTGCCGGTCAGCAGCGCAGCCATGATGGTCTCCTATCTGCCTTTGCTGTGGTCATCATTCTATTTCCTTTCTCAGACCTCGCTGAATCCGCGGAATATCTACCGGATTGCCTTGCCTATTTTCTCCGGGCTGTTCCTCCTCGCGCTGCCGCCGGCTTATCTACAGAATGTGCCGGTGCTGATTCGCCCGCTGCTGGGAAACGGTTTGCTGATGGGCATCATCATGGTGCTGGTCCTGGAAAGGCTGGTGCCCTGGGAACGTGTGAAGTAGGCCACCGTGCCGTGGCACACCAAATGTGGCCACGGCACGGTGCTTCATCGCCCTTTGAGAAGGATTACAGCGAGTCGCGCAGCAGCAGCGGACTGTTGACCTTAATTGTGTCGCAGTGGCTGTTGCCGTTGATGATATGCAGCGCGCTGAGGCGGCCAATATCGTAGTGCGGCAGCTGCACGGTGGAGAGCGGCGGCAGAAACAGATCGCCGATGCCCACCATATTGTCGTAGCCCAGCACCGCCACATCCTGCGGGATGCGGATGCCCTGGCCGAGCAGGGTTTGATACACCATAAAAGCGATACGATCGTTGCCGCAGATAACGGAATCAAACTGCGGCTTTCCCTGCTGAATATTCGCCAGCACCATGCCGGGAATGTCGCGGTAGTGCTCGTCGCCGCTGGTCATATACAGATGGGTAAAGGCGTCCGGGTTGATGTTCTGTTCGCGGCAGGCGCGTTCCAGGCCGCTGCGGCGGCGGTGGCTGGCCACGCGCTGCTCGGGCAGATGCAGGCACAGCGGCTGGCGATAACCGGCCTCCAGCAGCGCCCGCGTACCCGCGTACTGGCCCTCTTCATCGTCGGGAATAAAGCTGGCCAGCGGGGCATTGCTGCTTTCGCAGTTGGCCAGCACGCAGGGCAGGGTGAGCAGCTTCTTCGGCACCTGCACGTGGCGCAGGCCCATCGTGGTGTAGATCACCCCCGCTGGCCGGTGCGACAGCAGCAGATTCATAATGTCATCGACGTTGTCGTGCTCGAACATATTGATCACGAAGCTGTGCCAGCCGTGGGCGCGGGCGGTTTCTTCAATCGCCAGCGCAATATCAACGGAGAAGGGCGTGGTCACCGTATCCAGCGCCAGCACGCCGATCGCATTGGGCGTGGCGCGTGCGCCGCGGACTTTTTTCGCCGACAGATCGGGCACGTAGTTCAGCTGCTTAATGGCCGCCTGAACGTGTTCCAGCGTTTCCGGCCGAAGTCGCTCTGGCGTGTTGATGGCGCGTGAGACGGTCATCAGCGAGACGTTTGCCAGTTTTGCCACGTCCTTTAGTGAAGACATTGTTTTATCCCTGCGATAATCGAATTAACTCGTTGATGTATAAAATACTACGCTATTCCCGGCGCATACGTATCGGCTTACGGGTGATCTGAACATAAATTTGATCCAGCTCTCAGAACTGCAATGTTAACGTTAACTCGTGTGATTAACATCATATAGTGAACGCAATCCGCATGAATAGTTCGTTTGGTTAACGTTACCATTCGCGGCATACCTTCCCTGGAGTTTGCCGTTATGAAACAACAACACTCTCATAATTATTTGATTCTTAGCGCACTTTTGTTTTTTTTCTTTGTGACCTGGTCTTCATCCAGCTCGCTGCTGTCGATCTGGCTGCATCAGGAAGTGGGGCTGAAAGCGGCGGATACCGGAATTATCTTCTCGGTGCTGTCGGTTTCTGCGCTGTTTGCCCAGGTCTGTTACGGCTTTATTCAGGACAAACTGGGGCTGAGAAAGAACCTGCTGTGGGTGATCACTCTGATGCTGATCCTCTCCGGCCCGGCCTATATGCTGTTTGGCTACCTGCTGAAAATTAATATCCTGCTCGGCAGTATTTTCGGCGGCTTCTTTATCGGCCTGACCTTCAACGGCGGGATTGGCGTACTGGAAAGCTACACCGAACGCGCCGCCCGACGTGACGGCTTCGAGTTTGGCCGCGCCAGAATGTGGGGCTCGCTGGGCTGGGCGGTGGCGACCTTCTTCGCCGGTCTGCTGTTTAACCTCAATCCGCATCTGAACTTTATGGCCGCCTCCGTTTCCGGGCTGGTGTTCTTCTGGCTGCTGACCCGCCTGAAGGTTTCCCTCCCGGCGGGGCCGTCAGAACAGGGCGAACCGGCCAGCAGGATCTCCCTCGACGACGCGCTGCGCCTGCTGACGCTACCGCGCTTCTGGGCGCTGGTGTTCTTTGTGATCGGCACCTGTATTTACGGCGTTTACGACCAGCAGTTCCCGGTCTACTTCGCCTCGCAGTTCCCGACGCTGCGCGAAGGCAACGCCATGTTTGGCTATTTGAACTCGTTCCAGGTGTTTCTTGAAGCGGCGGGCATGTTCTGCGCCCCATGGCTGGTTAACCGTATCGGCGCCAAGAACGGCCTGATTTTCGCCGGCATGGTGATGGCGTTGCGTATGGTTGCCTCCGGGCTGGTGGAAGGGCCGCTGCTGATCTCCATCACCAAGCTGCTGCACGCGGTGGAGCTGCCGGTGCTGCTGGTGGCCATCTTCAAATACAACAGCCTGAATTTTGATAAGCGTTTGTCCTCCACCCTCTACCTGGTGGGCTTTGCCTGCACCAGCTCGGTGATCGGCACCGTGCTGTCGCCGCTGGCCGGATTCAGCTACGAGAAGTTCGGCTTCGCGCAGTCGTATCTGATCATGGGCCTAATGGTGTTCTGCACCACCTTTATCTCCATCTTCCTTTTACGCTCCAACGGCACGCCGACAGAGCACTCTTTTCCGCAGCCCAATGCGGTTTAATTCAGCAAGAGTAAACATTATGACGTCAATGTTAGAACAAGCGGAACAGACACTCGAAACAGCACAGGCTGAGGTGAATACGCGCTGGTATCCGCGCTATCACCTGGCTCCACGCGCCGGGTGGATCAACGATCCAAATGGTCTGGTGTGGTTTGACGGCTGGTATCACGCGTTTTATCAGCACCATCCGTACTCCACGCAGTGGGGACCGATGCACTGGGGGCACGCGCGCAGTAAAGACCTGGTTCACTGGGAACACCTGCCGGTGGCGCTGGCTCCCGAAGGCCCGGACGATAAAGACGGCTGCTTCTCCGGCTCTGCGGTGGTCAACGGCGATACGCTGGCACTGATTTATACCGGGCACCGTTTTATCGGTGATGCGGGCAGCGACGACAACCTCTACCAGGTGCAGTGCCTGGCCACCAGCCGCGACGGCATTCACTTTGAGCGCCACGGCATGGTGATCGACACCCCGCCGGGGCTGCATCACTTCCGCGATCCGAAGGTGTGGCGCGAGGGAGATGGCTGGTTCATGATCGTCGGCTCCCGGGTGGGCGACACCGGTCAGGTGAGGCTGTATCGCTCCGCCGATCTGCACCAGTGGCAGGATGAAGGGATCTTCGACGAAGCGGAAGCAGGCATGGGCTATATGTGGGAGTGCCCGGACGTCTTCACCCTTAACGGCAGGCGCGTGCTGATGTTTTCACCGCAGGGCATCGCCGCCGACGGCTATCACAACCGTAATCTGTTCCAGAGCGGCTACCTGCTGGGCGACTGGCAGCCGGGGCAGCCGTTTGTGCGCGACGGGGGTTTTGTAGAAATGGACCACGGCCACGATTTTTATGCCCCGCAGAGCTTCCTTACCCCGGACGGTCGCCGCATTGTGATCGCCTGGCTGGCGATGTGGGAATCACCGATGCCGGAGCAGCAGGACGGCTGGTCCGGGATGCTCTCCCTGCCGCGCGAGGTCAGCCTCAGCGACGATAATCGCCTGCTGATGAAGCCCGCAGCGGAAGTGACCGCCCTGCGCGGCAGCCACTATCCGATTCCGGTGCAGCACCTGAAAAACCAGAAGGCGCTGGTGCTGGCCGATGCCGACGCGGTGGAAGTCGAACTCAAATGGGAACAGCATCCGGCAGCGGCGGAAGAGTACGGTATTGCGCTGGGTGACGGGCTGCGCATTTACGTGGATAACCAGGCGCAGCGGCTGGTGCTGGATCGCCGCTACCCGGAATTCGGCGTTGAGGGCAGCCGCAGTATCGCGCTGCCGGCCGGCGGCATTCTCTCCCTGCGCCTGTTTATCGATAGCTCCTCCGTAGAAGTATTCGTCAACGACGGCGAAGCCTGTCTGAGCAGCCGCATCTATCCGCGTGCTGACCAGCGCGATCTGCTGCTGTTCGCCAATAACGGCAGCGCGGTATTAAAAGAGGGGGGCTACTGGTCGCTGGATAAATAATCTTACCTTAGCCGCAGTACATTCCGTATTGCGGCCACCCTTTACTGAATTAATGCCTTTCTCAGGTAGGCATCGTTGTGCTCTGAATGACGAGGATAATAAAATGAAAGCAATAACCTCTTCTCTCCACCGTTATAGGGTAATAAAGCCGGGCAGGATGGTTAACGGCAGAAACAGCATGTTAATTATGGCGACGCTGTTAAGCCTTCCGGCTATGGCTGATGAAATAAAAGATAATAGCGATAATTATATTGGCGGCTATCAAAGTTATTTTCATGATGATTTAGACACGCCAAAATCCGCGCATGCTGCGGACGGTAAACCGGCGTCGTCGGCACCCGATAACGCGCCGTCAGTAACAACCGCATCTAACGGTGCAACGGCATCTGCAGCTTCAGCAACAGCCGCATCTGCATCTGCATCTGACGATGCAATGGCAGCAGCAGGAGCCTCTTCAACACCCGCCCGAGCGTTGAAGGAGGGGGCTGATTATCAGTCAGCCGCTGTCCCGGGCGGGCAGTCCGTGCACGGCAGCGCCGCAGCGCCAGGCTCCGTTCCCGATAAAGGCGGCGTCTTACTTAGCAAATCCAACGAGGTCAGTGTACTGCGCCTGCGCCAGGACGAACCGCCGGTACACTGGAACAGCGTCGGCCGGAATATGGAAGCCGGAGGCCTGCACGGCAATATCGGCACGCAGATTGAAATTGATGATGCGCGCCGCAGCAATAATGAACACAACGGCGGGAAATTCAAATACGCCACGCTACAGGCCTTTTTACGGCATGACGAAATGCCGAACTGGTATTTCGGTTTCTACAACGCCCGCGAAGACAGTTATAAAGGCCAGTTCAGCAATCAGCACTACAGCGGCACTAATACCATTAACGAAGTGTTTGTCGGCCATATCTTTGAGACCTGGCGCGGCAATATCGGTGCGGAAGTGATGGGTGGATCGGAGTCGGCCGGCAAGCGCTGGAAAAGCCGCTTCAAGCTGTGGCAGGACCTGCGCCTCTCCGACCGCTGGAGCATTGCGGGCTATGCCTTCGGCGAGTTCCAGCCGCAGGGCACCGAGCCGGGCAACGGCGATCTGGAAAAACTGATTTTCGAAACCGAACCGGCGCTTCAGTACCGCGTAAACCCGGATCTCGGCCTGTATCTGCGCCCGTTCTACTCCTACAACCGCCAGGAGCGCGAGCAGTGGGGCGATATCATCGAACGTGAATGGAAGGTGTCCGCCGGGCTGTGGAAAAACTGGTATCCGCTGTTAACCTCGCTGTACGTCGGCGTCGGCCAGAAGAAAACCACCAACGCCAGCGACAGCTACGAGCTGTTCTACGATGGCCGCTATCAGTACGTTGGCGGCACTCTCAGCTACCCGATTGTGGATGAGCTGCGCCTGTACGGCGAATTTAAAGCGAAATTCACCAAAGAGGCCGGTGCCTGGACCACGGCAGGCTACTCCTGGACGCCGTTCACCGTTGTGGGCGCGGTTTATAATTTCTGACGAGCAACGTAATCATGAAAAAATTAACCTCTGCGGCGCTGGTCGCAATGCTGCTGCTGGCTGGCGGTAATATCCCTGCTTATTCACAAATGGGTAAAGAAACGCTGGAAAATAAAAAAATCACCCACGTTGAAGACTTCTTTCCGAAAATTAAAGGATCGTTCGTTGGCGATCCGATGCCGGCTTACGATAACGGTGAATTTAATATTTTTTATTTGAATGATATTCGTGGCGGCGGCGATTTAGGCGTTCATGCGATTCATTTACTTTCCAGTGCGGATTTATATCACTATCAGAATCACTCAGAAGTCATTCCGTATGTGAATGACGTCGACAGCCCGGAATTGTTATTAGGCACCGGCTCAATGATTAAGGTCGGTGACACCTGGCACGCCTGGTATACGGCGCACAACGCCAATGTTTTCCCAGTGGAGTCGATCATGCACGCCACCAGCCAGGATCGCATTCACTGGGTTAAGCATCCGCAGGATACGATTTTACCGGGTGCGAACTATCGCGGTAACGACTTCCGCGATCCGCACGTGGTGTGGGTGGAGGAGAAACAGGAGTACTGGATGCTGATCACCACCCGCAGCAACGGGCGGGGGGTTATTGCTCGCTACAGTTCCAAAGATTTAAAAACCTGGCAGGATCGCGGAGTTTTCTTCGATAACGACACCATCGCCCCGGACTCCAATCTGGAGTGCCCGACGCTGGTATATTTCAACGGTCGTTGGTACCTGAGCTTCAGCGATCAGTGGCCGCTGCGCCTGACGCAGTACCGCGTGGCGGATAAACCCGAAGGGCCGTGGCATAAGCCGGATAATTATGTATTCGACGGTGCCGGGCTGTACGCCGGGAAGCTGGTGATGAAAAACGACCGGCTGTTTGTCTTCGGCTGGATACCGACCAAAGGCGGCAACAGCGACGGCGGCAACATTGACTGGGCGGGGAATCTGGTCGGGCACGAGCTGACCGCCGGAGCCAGCGGCCAGCTGAACAGCGTTATTCCGCAGGAGTTGCAGGCGGCAATCGACGCTAACGGCGGCAGAACCCGGACGCTGGAAAGCACCGCGCAGGTGGCGACCGCTACGCAGTTCGGCCCGCTGCGCTCTGCTATCTATCCGGCCTTACCGAAACGCGGTGTGCTGACCGCCAGCGTGGAGATACCAACCGCCGGAATGGCGATGAGCTTTGGCGTGAATAATAACAACGTCGGCGAAGCACGGCTCAACGTGGTGTTTAATAAAAGCAAAGGCAAGGTCTATTTCTTTAATTCCCCGCTCGCCTCAATTAATCAGGCCAATGCTGAATCCTGGGTCGATATTCCGCTGGGCGAGAAAGTCGAGCTGAAGGTGCTGATCCAGAATTCGATGGCGGTGTTCTATATCAATAATAAAGCCGCATTCAGTACGCGAATGTATGCCATGGAAGATAAACCCTGGAGCATCAGCCTGCCGCAAAAAGATGGCATTCACGCCGAATTAAAATTTAAAGAAATGATTTAACGGGACCTAATTATGAAAAATTATCATGCCCTGGCGGTTTTCATTGCACTGATATTACCCGGCGTCACCCATGCCAGTATGAGCATGGCAAAAGACCGGGCGGGAAACGTCATTGCGGTCGATCCCTGGTCCTATCTGGATGAGGAAGTGATGTGGACTTCGGCACGCTCTTCCAATCCTGCCGGGGGTAAAATTCACGGCCAGCTGAAAGTGAAGTATGCCATTGAGGATAACAACTGGCGGCACAGCAGCTTCCATAACGGCAGCGAATCTGCCACCTTTGTGCAGGGCGTGATGCGCCACGATGCGCTGCCGGGCTGGTATCTGGCCTTTTCCGACGGCCGCACCACCCACTATAACGGCGCATGGGATAACCAGACTTACCTCAGCCAGGATCAGTGGACGCAGGTGATTGTCGGCCATGAGTATTTTTACCAGCGCCTGCGCTTCGGCTGGGATGTGATGGGCGGCAGCGCCTCGCAGGACGATCGCTGGCAGGCGCGCGCCAAGTTCTTTGCCGATCTGCGTGCTACCGATCGCCTGTCGTTCTTTGGCTACCTGTATCAGCAGATCGACCATCGCCGCAGCGGTGCCTCGCAAAACGACCGCGATGTGCGTTCGTTCCAGATTGAGCCGGGCGTGCAGTACATTATCAACAACACCACCGGCGTCTGGTTCCGCCAGGCGTTCTCCTCCGGCATCCTCGAACGGGCACAGTGGGGCAATATCGACAGCAAGGACTGGACCACCTCGGCAGGCGTCTGGCACAACTGGGGCAGGCTCTCCACCACCTTTAGCGGTGGCTACGGCCACTTTAAGAAGGACAACGCCCTGCAGGACAACAGCGAGGTCTTCCAGGACAGGCGCTATCACTTCATCAAACTGACGGCCAACTATCCGATCACTTCACGCTTTACCGTGTCGGGGGAAGTAACCGGATCGGATATTGCGCAGAGCGGAAACTGGGTCACCCACGGCGATGCGATTACCACCGAATATAAGCTGATGCTGGATTATAATTTTTAACCCGGCCGGAACCGGCTGACCGAAGTCGGCAGGAATGTCGCCTGCACGGTTTGATTTGTGCCCGAATCTGGCGTTTCGGGCACAGAGCAGGACTCCCGCTGGCTGTGATGCGCTGCCTTATCCCGCCATGCTTCCTGCCATTTACTCGCGGTCAGTTATTCACAAGGCATCCATGGCTGTCAGATTGCCGCCGATCGGGATCTTCAGTTCTGCGGGCCATCAGCACCGGGCGTAGCGCTAAACCGCGCGGCGTTGATTGTCTTCATCCGCTTAAAATACCAGATAAACATGCCCAGGTAGGCGAGGGTGGCGACCACCGCCAGCACCAGCATCTGCGGATTCAGTGTGACGCTGGCTTTGGCGATCAGCATCGACAGCATTTTTTCCAGCGGATCGGAATCGACGGATGAGAACAGCTGATCCTGTGACATCCCCTTCGGAAAACTGTGCATAGCGATGGAGGTCTGGGTAACGAATTCGGCAATCAGCGTGGCGGCCCAGAGGAAAAGCGGGATCAGCAGCGTGCCGATCAGCGTCATGCGGATCACTTTCCCCTGTGTGATCACCAGCAGGGCAGGTGCCAGAACGGTCAGCAGAATACCGCCCAGCGGCAGCACCCTGTTGCCCGGCAGCAGAATGGCCGCAACCAGCAGAATGGGGGCAAGGATATTGGCCACTGCCCACAGCTCCGCGCGGGAAGCGAGGATTGGCCAGTCGATGGCCACATAGATCTGACGGCCCTTCATGCGCTTTTCCATCATGCTGGCGATGCCGTCGGACAGCGGCTTAATCGCCGGTCCGAACCAGTTGCCGACGGCACCGAACAGCTCCAGTGATACCCCGGCGGTGAAGGCCAGCGAAAACAGTTCGCTCATTGGCAGCCTGCCGAGCAGCCCAACGAAGAACCCCAGATAAACGCCGATGGCGAATTTCGATCCCCAGAAGCCGATTTTTTGATTAAGCTTTTCTGCGTCAAAATCGTACTTATCAATAGACGGAATCAGCTTTGAAATCAGTTCGTTAATCACCAGCACCGGCGGACAAATCAGCAGGGAAGGATGCGCGGTGGTGGTAATGCTGCTGCGGTCATATTTCAGCAGCGCTTTGATCTGCGGCTGCATCACATCGGAGTTGAACAGCATCAGAATATAAACCACACCGACGACGCAGGTGGTTAATATCAAATTGCTGTCTGAGTAATACAGCGTCAGCAGGCCAATCACCGACAGATTCCAGATATTAAACAAATCCACATTCAGCGTTCTGACTTTATTCAGCGTCAGCAATATCACGTTGAGGATAATACAGACGGCGGCAAAATAGAGCGTATAAACCGATCCCCAGGTAATCACCGCCAGCGGTGCCCATCCCAGATCGGTAATCGACAACGTCACGCCCGTAGACTCTACAAACTTTGTTAATGCCGGGCCAAACGCGCCGGTTAATAACGTAATCACTGCGCCCATCCCGGTCAGCGCCAGCGCTATTAGAATGCCGCCTTCCAGCGCTTTAGATATTTTGACGCGAAACAGTAAGGACAGCAGCGTGATGATAAAGAACATCATCGCTGGTGCCCCAAGCGAGATAAAAGCGGTAAACCCGCTATTCATTGCTGAAAACATAGGTCGGTGCTTCCTTTTCCATGGAATGAACGCGTTATCAGCGCTCGGGAGATGTCAGGACTGATGCCCTGGTACAACACCGGTTCAACATTCCTCAGTGCGTATCCTTTTATGCATCACGGCGTTTACCTCATCGAGCGAGGGAATCGCATCATGGCCGCCCCGGCGGGAAACCTTGATCCCGGCGACTATCTGGGCAAAGCGAATCGCCGCTTCAAGGTCATCGGGGTGATCGATCAGATAGTTAGCCAGCGCACCGGCAAAGCAGTCTCCGGCACCAACGGTGTCGACCGCTTGAACGTCCAGAGCAGGGAAAAAAGTCGATTTTTCATCGCGATAAAGAAGGCACCCGCTGCCGCCCATTTTCACAATGACGTTTTTCACCCCCATGCCATAAATAATCTTTGCCGCCGCCAGCGCCGACTGCTCATCCTTTACCTCTACGCCGCTGATATGTCTGGCTTCACTGCTGTTCGGCACGATGATGTCGGCATAGGGGAAACAATCCGGGCTAATGCCCTGCACCGGAGCGGGATCGAGAATAATCAGCATCCCTTTCGCTCGTGCTGTACGCATGGCGGCCAGCACCGACTCTTTGCTGGTTTCCATCTGAATCAGCAGGATTTTGCCACTTACCGAATCCAGGCGCTGGCTGATCTCTTCTGCGCCGAAAGCAAAATTAGCGCCGAGATTGACCAGCAGTGTATTTTCGCCATCCGGCTCCACAAGCCCTACGCAGGAACCTGTCCCTACGCCTTCTTTTACCAGCAGCCAGCGGTCATCGATGTGGCGATCCTGCAGGTTTTGCCGCAGCTGCCTGCCGGGAGCATCATCACCGATGCAGCCGAGAAAGCAGACTTTTTTGCCATAGCGGGCGGCGCTAACCGCCTGGTTATTCCCTTTACCGCCTGCGGTTAAACGTATGGATTCGCAGAAGGTATTATCTCCGCTTGCAGGAAATTGAAGGCAATTAACAATCACATCCAAATTAATACTTCCCATAACGATAATATCGTACACATGAACTCCCTGGTCGTTGGCTGAATGTTATTTGTTTTGGTAATTAATAAAGGCGTATTTTTATTAGTTGCCGTTGTAATAAGTAAAAAATATTTTCGCCAGGTGAATATACGTTGGCTTTGGGTGCTTCTTTTATGTTTTATTGCTGTTTTTTATCGAGGGGACCGTGAGTTAATGGATTTTATTATATGTAGTTGTTATTTGGTTTGGTAACCCGATCAGGATTTTAGATATTGTTTTGTCGATAGTTTATGATGTATTTTTTTTCGTTCTTTATATTTTTAAGCGAAGTTTTTATTTTTATTTCGCTGGGAAGTATTTTCTGAAAAATCAGATCCAGCTCAAACTTTCCAACAAAATCTATCCGCCGCTGCGGATGTGTATGCCGTTTGACAGTCATCGATCCTGGCCATTGCTAGAGTATACCCACATTAACATTGTCAGGTAGAAATCGATGTCCAACACACTGAAAATTAAGAAACTCACGCCTTTTATCATGCATGTGCCTGTGACGAAAAATATCATTGGCGACTCCACTCACAGCATTACCCACTGGGGAATGCCGGGGGTGATGATTGAAACCGAATGCGGTCTGGTGGGCTACGGCCATACCGGAACCCATGCGGATATCACCACCGACCGGCTGATCACCACCATTATTACTGACGTCTTTGGTCCAATGCTGATTGGTGAAGACCCCACCGAAGTACGCCACCTTCACCGTAAGTTATCGCGTAGCTCAACTCATATCTGGGTGGGGCGCGGCGGACTGATGCAAATGGCCCTTTCGGCGATTGATATCGCGCTGTGGGATCTGAAGGCTAAACACGCCGGACAGCCGCTGTGGCAGCTGTTTGGCGGATCGAAGCAGGCAAAAGTGTCGGCCTATAACACCGACTGCGGATGGCTGGTACGCGACACCGCCGAGCTGGTGGACGACTGTAAGAAAATGATCTTCGAAGAGGGCTTTAACGCCATCAAAATGAAGATCGGCAAGCCCGATCCGAAAGAGGATATACGCCGTATCGAAGCCGTCAGAAACGCGATTGGCGACGGTGCTCAGCTGATGGTGGATGCCAATGCGAAATGGGATATCAGCACGGCGAAGCAGTACGGTCCGCGCCTGGCCGACTATGACATTACCTGGTTCGAAGAGCCGATGTGGCATGATGATGTCTCCAGTCACAAAGAGCTGGCAAAACATATGACTACGCCGATTGCGCTTGGTGAACTGCTGTATCAGTTTGATTCGTTTAAAGAGTTTGTGCTGGCCGGTGCGGTCGACTACCTGCAACCGGATGCCACACGCTGCGGCGGCCTGACGGCGGTGTGGGAAATTGCTGACCTGGGAATGGCATTTAACCTGCCGGTCACCCCGCATCACGGCGATATGATGCAGGCCCAGCTCCATCTGGTGATGGCGCACCCGGCCTGTTCGCTGCTGGAGTATATTCCGTGGACGCTGGACTGCTTCGTTCATCCGGTGGTCGTGAAGGACGGTGTGTATCAAACGCCAACCGAACCGGGGGCGGGCACCACGTTACGTCCGGAGGCTTTAGATCGCTTTAGCGTCAGATAATCCGATTTAATATTTCAGGGCTGTACCCTTTATTTCATTACTGTATTGATAATTAAAATAACATCAGCAGAGGAATGTCATGGATAAAACGTCTCCCGATCATTTGTCCGTCGCCATCAGCAAAGCGATAAAAAGAATTATCCCGATGGTGACGCTTATGTTTATTTTGGCCTACCTGGACCGGGCGAATATTGGTTTTGCTAAACAGCAGTTTCAATATGACACCGGGCTGAGCGATGCCGCCTATGCGTTTGGCGCGGGAATATTCTTTATCGGCTACGCGCTATTTGAAGTGCCCAGCAATATTTTGCTGTATAAAGTGGGAGCCAGAATATGGCTCGGCAGGATTATGATTACCTGGGGCCTGGTTTCCGCCTCAATGATGTTCGCCCATACCGAGAACGTTTTTATCTTCCTGCGTTTTTTACTCGGCGTGAGCGAGGCCGGTTTCTTCCCGGGGGTGATTCTGTATCTGACGTTCTGGTTCCCGCTGCATATCCGTGCCAGGGTGACCGGTTATTTCCTGTTCGGCGCGCCGCTGGCGTTCATTATCGGCGGCCCGCTGTCGGGCGGTCTGCTGACGCTGGACGGCACGCCGTTTGCCTTTGGTCTGCACGGCTGGCAGATGATGTTCCTCGTTGAGGGGCTGCTGGCATCCATCGTCGGGGTGTGGGTGATTTTTTACCTGGACGATCGCCCGGAAAACGCCAAATGGCTGAATGCCAGCGAGAAAAAAGCGCTTTCGGATAAGCTGGCGGCGGAAGACGAACAAAAAATTGCCCACGGACCAAAAGGCGCACTGGCGGCACTGCTGGACATCAAGGTGCTGTATCTGTGCCTGATCTGGTTTACCGTGCAGGTCTGCGGCTACGGTATTTACTTCTTCCTGCCGACGCAGATCGCCACGCTGATGGGCACCAAAGTCGGCCTGCTGGTAGGGTTTGTCACCGCCATTCCGCCTCTGTGTGCAGCAATAGCCGTCTATTACGTACCGCGGATTTCCGAGAAGCTGGGCGAGCGGCGGATCGTGGCGGCGGTGACCTTTATGCTGGGCGCAGCGGGCATTGCCATCTCCGGTTTTGCCGACAGCGTACCGGTTATCGCTATTACCGCACTCTGCGTAGCCGCAGCGGGTCACCTGGCGATGCAGCCGCTGTACTGGACCTTCCCGTCTTCCTATTTAGGCGGCACGGCGGCGGCTTCCGGTATTGCGCTGATTAACTCGATGGGCAACCTGGGGGGTTTTGTTGCGCCGAACATCCGGGTATGGGCCGAGCAGACGTTCCATTCAGCGCGGGCGGGGCTGTATTTCCTCGCGCTGGTGACCTTTGTCGGTGGCGTGATGATCCTGCTGCTGCGCCGTATGGGAATGGATAAAAAGGTGGTGGCTCCTTCCACGACCGGGTCATCCGCAGCGCTAAACTGAAAGAGACGAAGCTGGCTGTATTGCCGCAACCCAATCTTCAAACAGGCAACGCAACAGCTCAGAAGCGGACGGGGTTTGCCCCGGTTGGAGTATCCACCGCGCTAAACTGAAAGAGACGAAGCTGGCTGTATTGCCGCAACCCAATCTTCAATCAGACAACGCAACAGCTCAGAAGCGGACGGGGTTTGCCCCCGACTGGAGCATCCGCAGCGCTGAACGGAGTAAGGAAGCCCGGATTCGCCAGCAGGGACGCTGGCGAAAGGCGCAGCCGTGCAGGACGCACGTCTGCGGCGGTCCGCAAGGCTGACGCGCGACGTGAAGGGACCGCGAAGCGGCGCGAGGACCAGCCCAGCCGGGGGCAAACCCCGTCAGCGCGATCGCCAAATCCAGCAGACATCAAATAAATGCTATAAATCCCCATCCCGATCCCCACCCGGCAGCAAAGGTAAACAACGTGAAATTATCCGACAACGGCCAGTACCTGCTCCAGCCCGAAGGCGATGTCATCACCCTGTCAGAACAGGAATTGCTGGCGATCCTCTCCACCAGCAGCTGGTTTAACGAACTGCCGGACTACCTGATTGCCAAAATCGTGGAGCTGTCCAGCATCCGTAACTACGAAGATGGCGATGTTATCCACTACCAGGGTGACACCTCACGCGGGCTCTATGCGGTACTCTCCGGTGCGGTAAAAGTCAGCTCCCTTGGTGCCGATGGCAAAGAGTGCGTCTTTCGCTACCTTGCGCCCGGTAGCTGGTTTGGCGAAATCGGCATGCTGGATAAATCCGCCAGAACTCACGATGCCCGCGTGATCAACAATACCCTGCTGCTGGTGCTCTCCTCCCGTGATGTGCAAACGCTGCTTAACCTCTATCCAATTTTTTATAAATTCCTCGCGCTGCTGCTGTGCCGGGTGGTCAGAAACGCTTTCACCATGCTGAATGACACCACGCTGCTGTCGGTATCGGCCAGGCTGGCAAAACGACTGATCAGTCTGGCCGAGGCTTACGGAGAACCGCACGAACGGGGGATTTTGATCGGCCTGTATCTGACGCAGGACGATATGGCCACGATTATCAATACCACACGGCAGACGATTAATAAGCGGCTGGTGGACTGGCAGAAGCTGGGATGGATTGATGCTAAATACGGAAAAATATTAATTATGAATTCGGAAGCGCTAAAACAGCTATATATGGATGAATAGCTTTTAGCGGCGTGAAGTGGTTTCTCAGACGAATATTCAGCGTCAATTTTTAATAAAAAACCTATCGTGTTAACGATCACAGTTTCAGGCCGTTGCGATACGCGATGGCTATTAAACGCTGCGGCGAAGGTATTGGACGCTCCGAGCGGGGTATTCGTACTCTTTTAGCGGTGCGCGCCTGCCCGATTGTCGGAAAGGCTCGCCATTTCCCGCTACCCGTAAAGGATAAAATATGCCATCCGCTAACCCCTCTTTGCACTCCGGCGCTATCGCCGCCGTGCTGGTCATTGCCGTTGCTTTGTTTATCGTCACCGGGATATCACCGGCATTGCTCTCCGGCTGGCTTTCACTGCTGCTGGTGGCGATAGTGCCGACGCAGATTGTTTACGGTGCTTTGTGGAATAACGCGCGGCCGCAGATTATCACCCGGCTTTCCCAACCGTGGCGCGGGCTGATGCAGCTGGCGATCTCCGTGATTATCGGTATTCCGGTAGCGGCGTTCGCGCTGTGGGTGCCCGGCGGCGGTAGCCCGAACCCTTTTGCCAATATGTTCCTGATCCTGTCGGTGCCGGTGACCTTCTGGCTGGTGGCGGTGTGGCAGGGCTGGCCGTGCTCGTTGTTATTTAAAAATAAAGGGTTACTGGGGATTGCCACGCTGCTGCTGGCCTATGCGCTAACGTACCTGCTGTTTCGCACGCTGTTTGATTTTGGCTTCGCCAGCGGCGCACCGTTCTACCAAAGCGTGCTCGATCCACATGGCCTGCTGCTGGCGTGGTATCCGCTGACCGCCGCGCTGGCCGCGTTAACCTTTATGCTGATGGGCATTCTGCTGGACTTCTGGCCCGCCTCTGCGCTGGCGCAGCGGCTCCCGATTACCGGCAGGCAGCCGCTGTGGGCGCTGGTGGTCAGCCTGGGCGTGGCGGTCTGTACGGCGCTGCTGTGGCTGCTGTTCATCAACGTGCTGCAGATGGATATCGTGATGTTTATGGTGAGGATTTGCGTCTGTACCATCTTCGGGATTTTTATTCTGCTGGTGATCATGCAGGGCGTTCCGTCGCTGAGCCTGCCGCAGCCGCTGCGCGGTTTAGTGCTGATCGCCATTGCGGTAGCGTCAGGCCAGTTGGCGTTTTGGGGCTACGGCTATCTGGGCAGGCTGACGTTCGGCCTCGCTATGGGCGCGCCGGGCTACGCGCTGGAACTGTGGATGGCTTCCGGCATGCTGTCGGTGACGTTCCCGGCGATGGTGCTGTTCGCGCAGTATTTTGCGTTCTGGCCGATGAAGAGAGGGGCTCGGGAGTTTAAATAATAAGACGCTTGTGAAGTGGGGGCTGGGTTCCAGGGAGGTCCTCACGCCCCGCTGCGGATGCCCTTACGCAGTAGCAGAGGCTGTCCCCTTCAATTGTTTCATCGCTTTTTTGGGCTTTCAGGCAATAAGAAAGTCAGAGAGCGGGCTGGCTGTGCCCCCGTCTGTGGCGGTCCGACAGGCTGACGGATGAAGTGAGGCAACAGCGAAGCGGCGGGAGGAGCGACCCTCTCAGCTATCCACCGGGGGCTTTCGGATTCACGTCGTGTTACGGTCTGGAGATCTGGACGATGTAAAGAAGGGATAAATAGTCCTGCCGCGTGCTGGCGAAAATATCGAGTATCGCCTCGTCAGTATGTTGATTGTAACGGAAAAGACAGATGTATTTCCCAGAGTGATCTAACCAACGGCGCGACCTTACGCCGTTAGCCAGTGCGTTTTGTTCAAAAGGATACTGAAGGGGATTCGCTTCAATGTCGTCGATAGCTTGTTCAAGTAAATCCGTCGCAAAATCGCGAGCATCGTCGCCTGGCATGGTTACCGATTTATATGACTCAATGACTGACAGAGTTTGTTCTGCGACTTGTGTGATCCGTACTACCGTCATTCTCTGGTCCTTACATTATCTGCGCCGCTCGGATCTCCTCCGCGCTAATAGCTCACGGGCTGATTCGTGGCGGCCGTTCTCAAAATCATGCTGGGATAAGCTCACGAGCTTCAGCATGGCGTTGACCTGCTGCTGCTGATGGCGCTCAGCCAGTTCCGCTTCACGTTCTTCCGCAGTCTGGATAAACAGCTCGGCTGCACCGTTTTTAGTCACATACACACCGCCTCTGAAGTTCTGTGGAGTGCCAAGCATCTCTCTTGCAGTCTTCTGTGAAATGGTTGTCATGGTGATTCCTCTTGCTTAATGGTGTGGCTGCACGGATGAAAGCGTCCGCCAGTCACCGTCTTCTTTAATGCCGACCTTCCGGGAGTAGAGGTCGCAAGCGCTTACAAAATGTACATTAGCAAATCGCGGGGTGGGGTACAATATTTGTCATAAATTTTACCCCTCTTCCATCTGCTCATTCAGATTTTGAGGAATAAGTTCGCCGTCAAACCAATCTGGATTCAAATCTTCAGGAAGAATCTCGCCGTTAAATCCTTTTATTTTTCAGGCAACGCAGAAGTCAGAGAGCAGGCTGGCAGTGCCCCCGCTCGGGCAATCCGCAGCGCTGAACGGAGAGAGGAAGCCAGGATTCGGCCGCATGGACGCGGCCGAAAGTCACAGCCGCGCAGGACGCGCGTCTGTGGCGGTCCGACCGGCTGACGAACGAAGAGAAGGGACCGCAACGCGGCGCGAGGACCGCCCGAGCGGGGGCACTGCCAGCCAGCGTGGCACAGGCAACCAGCAAACTACCCCTTCGACGGCTTCAACTGATGCCGACGCCCCACCACAAACGCACCGACAAAAATCACCACGGTAAACATCAGCAGCGCAAACAGCACATACATCACGCTCCACAACAGCGTAGTGAACGGCGTCGCCACCGTATCCTGCGGGATCAGCAGCCCAATCACCGCCATTGCCAGAATAATCACCGTGGAACTGAACAGGGTAATATTCACCTCAAACTCAAACCAGCGGCCCAGCACCGGCGGGCGCCACGGCAGCACGCCGTTCGAATCATAAGTACCACCGCCGTAGCCCCGGCGGGCAAACACCGCGGTAAAGAAACCACCGTAGGCCGAAGCCGACATCGCCGCCGCCAGCCACAGATGGCCCTCAAAATCCGCGCCCCAGATCGCCCACAGCGCCACCAGCGCGAAGCCGATATAACTGCACACCTGCCAGACCACGTGAAAACGCGCGTGCGGCACCCACTTCGGGTTGGTCATATGGGTTTCGTTCGAGTCGAAAATGGAAGGGATCACGCTATAGCCCAGCGTACATATGGTTAACAGCACCTGTAGGGTCAGAGTATTCATTAAACACCTCTTATTATTTTGTTATGCGGTTGATGATGATGGCCGCCCGCAGCGGCGGCCAGGGACAGCAGAAATCAGGCCTTCTGACTGAGATCCAGCGCGGCATCCACAATCATATCCTCCTGGCCACCCACCATACGGCGGCGGCCCAGCTCGACCAAAATATCGACCGTTTTCAGCTGATATTTTTGCGCCGCCGCTTCTGCATGGCGCAGGAAGCTGGAATATACCCCGGCGTAGCCCAGCGCCAGGGTTTCACGATCGACGCGCACCGGGCGGTCCTGCAGCGGCCGGACCAGATCGTCAGCGGCATCCATCAGCGCATACAGATCGGCACCGTGCTGCCAGCCAAGCTTATCAATCGCCGCCACGAACACCTCCATCGGCGTATTCCCGGCCCCGGCACCCATGCCCGACAGGCTGGCATCTACCCGATCGCAGCCTTCTTCCAGCGCCACAATCGAGTTCGCCACGCTCAGCCCGAGGTTGTGATGGGCGTGCATACCGGTCTGAGTGGCCGGATTTAGCACGTCTTTCAGCGCGCGGAAACGATCGCGGATATCGCTCATATTCATCGCGCCGCCGGAATCCACCACGTAGATGCAGCCCGCGCCGTAGCTCTCCATCAGCAGCGCCTGTTTCGCCAGCTCCTGCGGCGTGGTCATATGGCTCATCATCAGGAAACCGACCGCATCCATGCCGTTTTCGCGCGCCCAGCTCAGATGCTGGCCGGAAACATCCGCTTCCGTGCAGTGGGTGGCCACGCGCACCACGCTGGCCCCGGCATCGCGGGCATTGCGCAGATCGTGCAGGGTGCCGATCCCGGGGATCAGCAGCGTCGCGATCCGCGCGCGTTCCACGCTTTCTGCCGCCGCCGCGATCCACGCCACATCGCTGTGCGCGCCGAAACCGTAGTTAAAACTGGACCCCTCCAGCCCGTCGCCGTGGGCCACTTCAATACTGTCGACACCGGCACGATCCAGCGCCCGGGCGATCGATCGCACCTGATCCAGCGAATACTGATGGCGCACCGCGTGGCTGCCGTCGCGCAGGGTGACATCGGAAAGATAAATCTGCTTCAGCTCGGTCATGACTGCTGCTCCTTAATTCCACGGGCAATGCCGGAGGCGATACGGCGGCGGGCAAGCACATCGGCGCTGGCCATCGCGGCGGAGGTCATAATGTCGAGGTTACCGGCGTAGGCGGGCAGGTAGTGCGCCGCGCCTTCCACCTCGATCAGCAGGGTGATTTTCAGCCCGCGTGTTAACCCTTTGGCCGGCGTCAGCGCCAGCTGCTGCTCGTTCATTTCATCGAACTGCACCTGCTGCTTGAGGCGGTAGCCGGGCACGTACTGCTGCACGCGCTCAACCATCTCCGCAATCCGCTGGCGCAGCAGATCCTGGTCTGCCGGTTCGGTCAGCAGATAGATGGTGTCGCGCATCATCAGCGGCGGCTCCGCCGGGTTAAGAATGATGATCGCCTTACCGCGTTTGGCACCGCCGACCTGCTCAATGGCATGACGGGTGGTTTCGGTAAACTCGTCGATATTGGCGCGAGTACCCGGACCTGCGGAGAGGCTGGCGATAGAGGCCACGATCTCCGCATAGTGCACGGTAGTGACCTGCGAAACCGCCGCCACCAGCGGAATGGTCGCCTGGCCGCCGCAGGTGACCATATTGATATTGCTGGCTTCGACCTGCTCCAGATTGATCGCCGGAACCACGTAGGGACCGATGGCCGCTGGGGTTAAGTCCACCACCTGGATACCGTGCTTTTGCAGTTCGGCATTATGATGCGGGTGGGCACCGGCGGACGTGGCGTCGAAGACGATATCAATCTCCGGGAACACCGCCATCTTCAGCAGCCCTTCAATCCCCTCTGCGGTCACCGGGATGCCCCATTTTGCCGCGCGGGCCAGCCCCTGCGACTTGGGATCGACGCCGACCATCGCGCCCATCTCCAGATATTGCGCGTTGCGCTGCACCTTGATCATCAGATCGGTACCGATATTGCCGGGGCCGATGATGGCGACTTTTACTTTATCCGTCATTTGCTTACTCTCTGTTGTGAGATGCCCGCGAGATGAAAACCGGCGCTGCCGAGCGTTTGCATCTCAACCGAAATGTAATCACCGGGGTGGACCCACTCCGCCGCCGTCGCCCCACCGGCCAGCACAATCCAGCCCGGCTGTAAGGGTTCACCGGCCTGTTCCGCCAGCCGCGCCGCCGCTACCAGCGAACGCAGCGGATGGCCGAGCAGCGCGGCGGTAGAGCCGGTATGGGCGACCTGGCCGTTAATGTTCAGCGTCAGGCCCAGATTGCTGAAATCGATATCCGGCCGGTTCCATGGGCCAATCACCAGTCCGCTGGACGAGGCGTTATCGGCAATTACCTCCGGCAGGGTGAAGCGGAAGTTCTGATAGCGGGAGTCGATGATCTCCAGCGCCGGGGCGATGGCTTCGACGGCGGCCAGCGCCTGCGGGCCGGTCACGATGCCGCTCAGCTCGCGTTTCAGAATAAAGGCGATTTCCGGTTCGCAGCGCGGATGCACGAAGCGACTTGCCTCAACGCTGCCGCCTTCTTCAATCAGCATCGCGTCGGTCAGGCGGCCCCAGATCACGTCGGACAGCCCCATCTGGACCATTTTGGCGCGGCTGGTAAAGCCCATCTTCACCCCGATCCGCTGTTCACCGCGTGTCAGGCGGCGCTGGATCGACAGGCGCTGGATGGCGTAGGCCTGTTCCAGACTGAGCGTACCTTCACTGTCAAACTGCGGGGTTTCCACCGCATTACGCGCCGCGTCGTCGAGGCGGATCGCCAGTGCTTCACTGTTCATTGCTGCTTCTCCTCAGCGCTTTCCGCCTGAAATACCGCCCGGACCTGGCCCAGGCCGTTAATCCGCGCTTCAATCACATCCCCCGGTGCCACGCTGACCATTGGCCCCAGCGCGCCGGAGAGGATCAGTTCACCCGCGCGCAGCGGCGTGCCCATTCGTACCATGGTGCGCGCCAGCCACAGCACCGCATTCAGCGGATGGCCCAGGCAGGCAGCGCCCGCACCGGTGGAAACCGGTTCGCCACGGCGGGTCATCACCATGCCGCACAGGCGCGGATCGAAGTCGGACAGGCTGCGCGGCGTGGTGCCGAGCACGAACGCGCCGGATGAGGCGTTATCCGCCACGGTATCGGTAATGCGGATATTCCAGTCGGCAATGCGGCTGCCGACGATTTCCAGCGCGGGCAGGGCGTAGTCGATGGCGCGGATCGCATCTGCCAGGGTCGGCAGCGGCATGGCGAGATCGTCCCGCAGCACGAAGGCGATTTCGGCCTCAATCTTGGGCTGCGCCAGCGCGCTGACCGGAATCGGTTCGCTGTCGCCAAAGGCCATGGTATCCAGCAGCACGCCGAAATCGGGCTGATCCACCCCAAGCTGACGCTGAACGGCCGTCGAGGTCAGACCGATCTTGCAGCCGACGCGGCGGGCACCGTTCGCCAGCTGACGGGTGATATTGCGCTGCTGAATGGCGTAGGCGTTTTCAATGTTCATTGCCGGCCAGCTGTCGCGCAGCGGGGCGACGGGGCGGCCGTGCTGCGCCGCCTGCCAGAGCGTATCCGCCGCTTGCTGGATCTCTGCCGGGGTCATACGCCGGCCTCTTTTTTCTTCGCGGCGATCTCATCCTTGGTTTCCCCGCCCACGCACCAGTGCTCCGCCGGAACGGAAGTGGCGTAAACGCGGATGCTTTCCAGCGGCGCGTCCAGCATTTCAGAAACGGTATGGGCAACGGCTTTTACGCAGGCTTTAACGCGTTCGCTGTCGCGGCCTTCGACCAGAGAAATATGAATTACGGGCATGATGGACTCCTGTTGAGAATAGCGTCACACGCTGATGACGGCGTGTATCCTGTATTTGCAGAGTGAACGCCCGGAGCTATACCGTCCAATACCTATAGGGAGCGATTCGATACCGTAATGGCATCGGATAATGTGCAGGGAAATAGCGTTT
Organism: Erwinia sp. S38; assembly: GCF_016624545.1. Classification (NCBI taxonomy): domain Bacteria; kingdom Pseudomonadati; phylum Pseudomonadota; class Gammaproteobacteria; order Enterobacterales; family Erwiniaceae; genus Erwinia; species Erwinia sp. S38. The sequence goes on from NZ_JACVTS010000001.1 coordinate 130,750, forward strand.
TATGAGGTGACTCGCAGAAATTCCGCCGGGAATAAAATCACCGATAAGAATGTGTGACGTATTTAGCACTAAAAGGGTTCAGCGCGTTTCACCCGCAGAAATTCGGGTAGAGTCAGCAGGATTATGTGATACCGGCGGTGCCGAAATCCGGTCAAAACAATTCGAAAAAGGTATTGAGGGACGAGAATGGATGTTAAGCAGCTACGGTACTTTATTGCGCTGGCGGAAGAGCAGCATTTTGGCCGGGCGGCCGAACGTTTGCACATCACCCAGCCGCCGCTGACACGCAGCATTCAGGCGCTGGAATCCTCCCTTGATACCACGCTGTTTGTCCGCACCAGCAAAGGCGCGACGCTGACCACGGCGGGTCATCTGCTGCTGGAAAAAGCGCGGTCGATTCTGTCGCTGACCCAGGATGCACGTGAACACGTGCGCCTGGCGGGGCAGGGTTTTATCGGCAGGCTGGACGTTGGGGTGTTCAGCTCGGGGATGTTTAACGTCATCCCGCATCTGCTGGGCGAGTTTCACCGCGAGCGACCGGAAGTGAAGATCCGCATTCACTCGATGGGCAAGGCGCAGCAGCTGATCGCTCTGCGCGAGAAGCGCATCAGTATTGGTTTTAACCGGCTGGTGCCGCAGGAGCCGGATATCGCCGTTGAGTGGGTGCGGCACGAATCCTATATCGTGGCGCTGTATGACGATCATCCGCTGGTGGCGAAATCGGCTATCACGCTGGCGGATCTGGAGAATCTGCCTCTGATCCTCTATCCGAAAGCGCCGGTCCACGGTCTGATGCAGGTGATTGCCGATGCGTTCCACCACGAGGGGGTGCAGCTCAACGTGGAGCAGGAGGTGGACGACGTGATGATGGCGATTGCGCTGGTGGCCAGTCGTTTTGGCGTCTGTATTACTACCGAGTCCGCTGCCAATCTGAAATTACCCGGCGTGGTGTATCGGCCGCTGCATTCTTTGCAGTTGCAGGATATCGAGCTGAGCTGTCTTTATCGTAAAGAGGATGATTCGCCGATATTAAATTCATTTTTGCGTTTAATTCGCTGTCGGCGGCGGGCGCTGTAGAAGTTGCTGTCCCCTTTTTGATATTTTCATCGCTTCTTAAATATTAGAACGCCTAATTTTATTCGGTAAATCATGATGTTGTATGGGTAAAGCTCAACGTCTAGATAACTTAACAAGCTAAAAGTTGGGATATGTTGAGTAAAAAGTTGCTATGAAAAAGGTGTTTTGGGTCCAGCCTCTGCTGCTGCTTCAGGGCGGTCCTCGCGCCGCGTTGCGGTCCCCTCGGTTCCGCCATTGCGCCGACCGGACCGGCCAGGATTGAACATCCCTGTTCAAGCCCGGCCTGACGCCAGCGTCCCTGCTGTCGTCTCCTGGCGCAATGGCTTCACCTCAGCGCTGCGGATGCCCTTACGCAGCAGCAGAGGCTGTCCCCTTCAATTGTTTCATCGCTTTTAGTTTGAAGATAAGTCGGTGCTGTAAAGATCGGGGTTGGTGTGCATCCCTCGCTTTTGACTTTTCAGGCAACACAAAAGTCAGAGAGCAGGCTGGCAGTGCCCCCGAGCGGGCAATCCACAGCGCTGAACGTAGAGAGGAAGCCAGGATTCGGCCGCATGGACGCGGACGAAAGTCACAGCCGGGCCAGGACGGCCCGTCTGTGGCGGTCCGACAGGCTGACGAATGAAGTGAAGGGACCGCAACGCGGCGCGAGGACCGCCCGAACGGGGGTACTGCCAGCCAGCGCTAACACCCGACTTTGTAGCAGTCCGACCGTAGGCACTGCCAGCCAGCGCTAACTCCCGCCCATGCCAAAAACTCCCCAATAAACGGCTTTTCATCCACTTCTCATCACAAATGAAAGATTTTATCTTTCATTGTTTCTTTCACAATGAAAGATTTTATAATCGTTTTGTGACATAGATTGCTTTTTTTAAATGATTTTCGATCTACCTTCTTAGCGCTGTGAATAAGAACGTTTTATCTGTTCTCTACGCGAGGGGTTAAAAATGATTGAAAGCATCACCCACGGGGCCGAGTGGTTTATCGGCCTTTTCCAGAAAGGCGGGGAAGTGTTTGTCGGCATGGTGACCGGCATCCTGCCGCTGCTGATCAGCCTGCTGGTCGTTATGAACGCGCTGATTGTATTTGTCGGCCAGCAGCGCATCGAACGGCTGGCGCAGCGCTGTGCCGGGAACCCGGTATCCCGCTATCTGTTCCTGCCGGTGATCGGCACCTTTGTTTTCTGTAATCCGATGACGCTAAGCCTCGGCAAGTTTCTGCCGGAAAAATACAAACCCAGCTATTACGCCTCGGCCTCCTACAGCTGCCACTCAATGAACGGCCTGTTCCCGCATATCAACCCCGGCGAACTGTTCGTTTATCTCGGCATCGCCAACGGGCTGACCACGCTGAACCTGCCGCTGGGTCCGTTAGCGGTCAGCTATCTGCTGGTCGGCATGATCATGAACTTCTTCCGTGGCTGGGTGACCGACCTGACCACCACCATCTTTGAGAAAAAAATGCGTATTCAACTGGACCGTCAGGTTCGTTTATAAGCGCGGAGTAAACGATGGCTAACACGATTGAGATTAAAAAAGGCGAGAGCGGCTGGGGCGGCCCGCTGACTCTGACGGCTACACCAGGCAAAAAAATTGTTTATATCACCGCAGGAACGCGTCCGGCGATTGTCGACCGCCTGCGGGAAGTCACCGGCTGGGAAGCGGTAGACGGCTTTAAAGAAGGTGAACCACCCGCGGAAGAGATCGGCGTGGCGGTGATCGACTGCGGCGGCACGCTGCGCTGCGGTATCTATCCGAAGCGCCGTATTCCCACGGTTAACATTCATGCCACCGGCAAATCCGGCCCGCTGGCGCAGTATATCGTCGAAGATATCTATGTTTCCGGCGTGCGCCCAGGCGACATCAACATCGTGGCAGAGGGCGCGGCGGTTCAGGCGGATACGCTAGAGTCCGGCAGCGCGTCGGCAGCAACGAGTTCCACAGCCTCAGTAGCGACTGCCCCGGTTTCAGCTTCAGCATCGGCTGCTGCCTCTGCATCAGCGGCGGGTTCAGCTCCGGCAGCTTCCGGCGCGCGTGACTACGATACCAGCAAAAAAATCACCGAACAGAGCGACGGCCTGCTGGCGAAAGTTGGTATGGGTATGGGCTCGGTGGTGGCGGTGTTCTTCCAGGCGGGTCGTGAAACCATCGATACCGTGCTGAAAACCATCCTGCCGTTTATGGCGTTCGTCTCGGCGCTGATCGGCATCATTATGGCTTCCGGGCTGGGGGATTTGATCGCGCACGGACTCACGCCGCTGGCCAACAGCCCGGTCGGGCTGGTAACGCTGGCGCTGATCTGCTCCTTCCCGCTGCTGTCGCCGTTCCTTGGCCCGGGCGCGGTCATTGCGCAGGTGATCGGGGTGCTGGTTGGCGTGCAGATCGGCCTTGGCAATATCCCACCGCATCTGGCGTTACCGGCGCTGTTCGCCATTAACTCGCAGGCCGCGTGTGACTTTATTCCGGTCGGCCTGTCGCTGGCCGATGCGCGCCAGGAGACGGTTCGCGTCGGAGTACCTTCGGTGCTGGTTGGCCGCTTCCTGACCGGCGCACCGGCGGTCCTTCTTGCCTGGGCAGCGTCCGGGTTTATTTATCAGTAACAGGGGAGAGCGTATGAAAACCGTTTATGAATCCACGTTTGTCGCCGTCGGCGCAGAGGCCATGTCGGCGCTGGAAGACAACTTTATTATCACCTTCGGCGAAGGCGCGCCGGAGGATGTCGCCGAGTACTGCTTTATCCACCGCACCGATATTAACAACGGCGGCACGTTTGGCGCCGGGTCGGTGCTGGCTATCGGCGAGCAGCACTGGCCGGTGACCGCAGTCGGTGAAGTCGCGCGGGAAAACCTGCGCGACCTCGGGCATATCACCGTGCGTTTTGACGGCGCGGCTGAAGCCGAGTTTCCCGGAACCGTCCACGTCTCCGGCGCTGCGCCGTCGGCGATTGGCGCGGGCCAGAAGTTTCGTATGTTGAGTGAATAACCAGGAGAAAATCATGGATCAGGTTGCTGTAGTCATCGGTGGCGGTCAGACGCTGGGTGCTTACCTGTGCGAAGGGCTGGCGGAAGCCGGTTATCGTGTTGCGATTGCTGACCTTAATATTCAGAACGCCCGCCGCGTTGCGGACACCATTAACAGCCGTTATGGGGAAGGGCGCGCTGCCGGTTTTGAGGCGGACGCCACGAAAGAAGCCAGCGTGGTGGCGCTGGCCGCGGCGGTGGATGAAACCTTTGGCCGTTCCGACCTGCTGCTCTACAGCGCAGGCGTGGCGCGGGCGGCACCGATTACCGAGTTTGGGCTGAGCGATTTTGACCTGTCGCTGCAGGTGAATCTGGTGGGGTACTTCCTCTGTGCCAGAGAGTTTTCTAAGCTGATGATCCGCGACGGTATTAAAGGCCGCATCATCCAGATCAACTCCAAATCCGGTAAAGTGGGCAGCAAGCACAACTCCGGGTACAGCGCGGCCAAATTTGGCGGCGTGGGGCTGACCCAATCGCTGGCGCTGGATCTGGCCGAATACGGCATTACCGTGCATTCACTGATGCTGGGCAATCTGCTGAAGTCGCCGATGTTCCAGTCGCTGCTGCCGCAGTACGCCGAGAAGCTGGGCATCGAGCCGGAAGAGGTGGAGCAGCACTATATTGATAAGGTGCCGCTGAAACGCGGCTGCGATTATCAGGATGTCCTCAACGTGCTGCTGTTCTACGCAAGCGATAAAGCCGCCTACTGCACCGGACAATCGGTGAATATCACCGGCGGACAGGTAATGTTCTGATGACATACCGGCAGCTTCGGCTGCCGGTTCTGGAGGGAAGAAGATGGATCCGGTTAATACCTTAATTTGCCTGGCCGGAGTGGCCTGGCTGGGGCAAATCGCGCTGGGTTGGGTGCAAATCCGACGCTTTAACCAGGCGCTGGCCGACATGGCCGATAACGGCCACATCAGCATTGGCCGTTCCGCGGGGCGCTTTAAGCCTCGCGTGATAGTGGTGCTGAGCCTGGACGACGATCGTCGGGTGACCGGCAACTTCCTGATGAAGGGGCTGACGGTGTTCTCCCGGCCGCAGAGTGAAGGGGCGTTGACCGGCAAACTGGTCAGTGAAATCCGTCCCGAGATCATGTTTCCACGTAATAAATCCGCGCAGCAGGCGCTGGCATTAGCCATTTCAAATAAACGGTGATACCTTTCATTCTGAAAGATTAATCCTTTGCATCACGCGTTATGCCGTCCGGGGTGAAGAGGAACAGTTCAGATATTGCAAAGGACCGTTTTATGAAACCTGTACAGCGCCAGGCACAAATTCTCGATTATCTTCAGGATAGGGGACGCACCACCGTGGAGGAGCTGATAGCGCACTTCAATACCACGGGAACCACTATCCGCAAGGATCTTGCCCGCCTTCAGCAGGAAGGCGCGGTGATCCGTACCTACGGCGGCGTGATGCTGAACCGCGATGAAGGCGATCAGCCCATCGACAGAAAAACGCTGATTAACATAGAGAAGAAAAAGCGCATCGCCGCGCTGGCGGCAGGGCTGATCCACGAGGGCGACTCGCTGATTTTTGATGCGGGGAGCACCGTGCTGCAAATGGTGCCGCACCTGGCGCGCTTCAATAATATCACCGTGATGACCAACAGCCTCGGTATCGTCAACGAGCTGGTGGAGCTGAACAACGATCAGGTGATCCTGATGCCCGGCGGCACCTACCGCAGCACCTCCGCCTCGTTCCACGGCAGCCTGGCGGAATCCGCCTTCAGCCACTTCAGCTTTGATACGTTGTTTATCGGTGCCGACGGCGTGGAAATTACCGCTGGGGTCACCACCTTTAACGAAGTCTTTGCCGTCAGTCAGGCGATGTGCCGCGCGGCGAAGAAAATTGTGCTGCTGATCGACTCCTCCAAATTTGGCCGCCGCAGCCCCAACGTGGTGTGCAGCCTGGATGCGGTCGACGTGCTGATCACCGACAGCGAAGTGGCGGATGAAACCGTCGCCCAGCTGCGGGAAAAAGGGATTCAGGTCATTATTGCCGGGGAGAAATAACCGTGCGGGACATTTTATTAAACGCGGCGCGCGAGACGATTGCCACCGAACTCCAGGAAGCCGCCAGTCTGCCCGACAGGCTGAACGACGATTTTGTACAGGCCTGCATGATGGTGCACGGCTGCGGTGGCAAAGTGATTGTCAGCGGCATCGGCAAGTCCGGCCATATCGGCAGAAAAATTGCCGCCACCCTGGCCAGCACCGGCACCCCGGCGTTTTACGTGCATCCCGCCGAAGCGCTGCACGGCGATCTGGGGATGATTTCCGCCGGTGACGTAGTGATTCTGATCTCCTACTCTGGCCACGCCGCCGAGTTCGTGCGCATTATCCCGCTGCTCAAGGCGCTGCCGGTGGGGATTATTGCTTTTACCGGCAATGCCGCCTCGCCGCTGGCGCAGGCCGCCGACCGCTGGATCAATATTCACGTGGAAAAAGAGGCCTGCCCGCTGGGGCTGGCCCCGACCTCGTCGGCGGTGAATACGCTGATTATGGGCGATGCGATGGCGATTGCGCTGATGCGCGCCCGCAACTTCAGCGAACAGGACTATGCCCGTACCCATCCGGCGGGGAGCCTGGGCGCGCGCCTGCTGTGCCTGGTGGGCGACATTATGCGTACCGGGGAGAAAATCCCCCGCGTGAATGTTGACGCCACGATTACCGATGCGCTGTTTGAGCTGACCCGCACCGGGCTGGGGCTGGTGGCGGTCACGGGCGAGGACGGCGCGTTGAACGGCGTGTTTACCGACGGCGATCTGCGCCGCTGGCTGCTGAAGGGCGGGGTGATTGCCGCCCCGGTGAAGGAGGCGATGAGCACTCCGGGCTTTACGCTGCTGGCTTCCCAGCATGCCGCCGAAGCGCTGGCGCTGTTCCAGCAGCGCAAAATCTCCTCTGCGCCGGTGCTGGGCGAAGATGGCATGATTATCGGCGCGATTAACGCCCATGATATTCGCGAGGCGGGGATCTGATCTTATTCCGGCAGCGGCATTCTGCCGCCGCCTTACTGATTATCAGCCCGTCTGGCGCGCCGTTTTCTGGCGCTTCTGGGCTTTCATCACACGCTCTTCGTCATACTTATCACGCAGATAGTGCTCAATCTGTTCGAGGCTGCGGTTGCGGGTTTCCGGGATATATTTCAGCACGAAGATAATGCCGACGATGCCCACCGCACCATATATCGCAAAGGTGCTGGCCAGCCCGAACGATGCCAGCAGCACCGGGAACGACATGGCGATAATCACGTTGGAGCACCACAGAGCAAATACCGCGCCGCCCATGCAGATGCCGCGAATTTTCGCCGGGAACATTTCGGACAGCATCAGCCAGATCACCGGCGCGTAGGCACCCTGCATAAAGCACAGGAACAGCAGCATCGAGCCTAAGATCAGATAGCTGCGCAGCAGGTTGACCTCGCTGCCAATATGCTCCGGCATAAACGCCGAGATCGCCGCCAGCAGGAACAGGCAGCAGGTGCAGCCAATCTGCCCCAGCGCGGCCATTTTACGTCGCCCGATGTAGCCCAGCAGCAGAATGCCAATCATCACCATAATCACCGAAACGACGCCGTTGGCGATGGTGGCAAACAGCGCGGCGTTGGTGCTCATGCCGGTGTTTTGCAGGATAACCGGGGCGTAATACATAATGCTGTTCACCGCCGTTGCCGCATGGAAGAAGGCGAAGCCCACGCCGATCAGAAACACTTTGCGCATCCACGGCACCCGCAGGTCGCGCAGTGAACCTTTCTCCTGTGCCTGGGCGGTCATCGTCTCTTCGATCTCCATCATCTCCCAGTCCACGTCTTCCTTCGCCCGGGTGCGGTTCAGCACGTCGCGCGCTTCGGCAAAGCGGCCCTTCAGCGCGTACCAGCGCGGCGTATCCGGCATATACAGCATGCCGAACCACAGCAGCACCGCGGGCAGCGTGGCGATGCCCAGCATCCAGCGCCAGGTGTGTTCGCCACCCCAGATTTCGTTAAAGGCGAAGTTGGACATATAGGCCAGCATCTGCCCGGTGACGATCATCAACTCGCTGATGGACACCAGCTGCCCGCGCCGGTTGGCCGGGGCAATTTCGGCCAGGTAGACCGGCACCGTGGTGCCCGCGCCGCCCACGGCGAGGCCGAGTATTACCCTGGAAATCAGCATCACCTCCAGGTTGGGGGCCAGCGCCGTGCCGAGCGCGCCAACGGCGAAGATAATCGCCAGGATCAGAATGATTTTCCGCCGTCCCAGGCGATCGGCCAGGCTACCGGACACCAGCGCGCCGGTGGCCGCACCGACCAGCAGGGAGCTGGTGACCAGCCCGGTAGTAAAGGGCGTTAACTGCAGTTCCGGCCCCATAAACAGCAGGGCTCCGGAGATCACCCCGGTATCGTAACCAAATAGCAGGCCGCCGAGAGTGGCGATGGCGGTGATCACTTTAACTAAGGGTTCGGTCCGGGTTTTACTGTTAGGGCCAGATGCCGGATTTTTAGAGAGGTAATGTTCCAAAATTCACACTCCGGATAAAGACTGGGCTATGTGGTGTGGTTGTTATTGGCCAGTCGGGGATTGAAATGACGGATGCGGGTGGCCGCGCGCGGCGGCCACCGGAAAGCGGAACTACTGGCTGATGGTTTGTTGCAGCGCGGCGATCGAGGAGGTGACGCCCGCTTCCACCGACATGGTGAGATCTTCCATCTCCAGAGAAACCCAGTCGTTGTAGCCCATCATGCGCACCACCGAGAAGAACTCCTTCCACCACTGCAGATCCTGGCCGCAGCCGACGGCCACGTAGTTCCACGCGCGGTTGGCAACGTCTTCCACCGGTTTGGTTTCCAGCAGGCCGTTGATGCCGACCAGGCCGCGTTCCATACGCACGTCTTTGCCGTGAACGTGATGGATCGCCGGGCCAAGGGCGCGGGCGGCGGCAATCGGATCGGCACCCATCCACAGCAGGTGGCTCGGGTCGAGGTTCAGGCCGACCGTTGGGCCAACGGCATCGCGCAGGCGGAACAGCGTTTCCGGGTTCCACACCAGCATTGAACTGAAGTTTTCCAGCGCGAATTTCTCCACGCCGCACTCTTTCGCCCGGGCAACCAGCCCCTGCCAGTAAGGGATCGCCACTTCATTCCACTGGTAGTCGAGGCAGTTTTTCAGCGTTGGCGGCCAGCTGACGGTGTAGGTGATCCAGTTCGGGATGGTGTCCTGCGGGCTGGCCGGTGGCAGGCCGCTCATCATCACGATTTTCTTCACGCCAAAGTGGCCCGCCAGCTGTAACGCTTTATCGGTGTCGCTCTTATGGCGCTGGCCCAGTTCGCCCGGATCGAGCGGGTTGCCGGAAACGTTCAGTGCGGCGATCTGCATGCCGCGGCTTTCCAGCGCCTGAAGAACCTGCTGGCGCTTAGCCGGGCTGGCCAGCAGCTCGTCGGTGCGCAGGTGCGGGGCGGAAGACCAGCCGCCGGTGGTCATCTCCACGCCGGTCACGCCGAGTTCCAGCAGTTTATCCAGCATCGCTTCAAAGGGCAGGTGGCCCAGGCTGTCGGTACAGAATGATAATTTCATGATGGAACCTTACTCGTAGTTAACCCAGGTGGAGCCGTTGTCGGCGGAACGTACACAGTTTTCAATCCAGCGAACGCCTTCCAGACCGGCGTCGATATCGGGGTAGATCAGGTTTTCCAGCGTCTGACGATCGCCGCGCTGCTGTGCGCTGATGGCGATGGCGAATTTCAGGTAGATATTGGCCCAGGATTCGGCCAGCCCTTCGGTGTGCAGCGCGCCCAGGCGTTCGTCGGCCAGCGCGCTTTCATCGAGGTACGGCATGCCGTGGTGCATGGTCTGGGTCGGCTGGCCCTGAATTTCATACTTCAGCTCGCCCGGGTTGTAGTCGCTCCACTGCAGGCTGGCTTTGGAGCCGATGACGCGAATGAACTGGCTGTCCATAGAACCGGCGTTGATGGAAGAAGCCCACATGCGGCCAACCGCGCCACCTTCGTAGTGCATCAGCACCATGGCGTTATCTTCCAGCGGCGCGCGCGACGGGATAAAGCTCTGGCGGTCGCACAGCAGCGATTTGATATGCAGCTCCGGCAGCACCAGCTGGGAGATGTAGAACGTGTGGGTGGAGATGTCACCCAGCACAAACGTTGGCCCGGCAATTTTCGGGTCCACGCGCCATTTCTGCGCTTCGCTGAATTTGTCGGCGCTGTCGTTAGCGCTGAAGCCGTGGGTGTATTGCAGTTCCACCATGCGCACCTCACCGATTTCGCCGTTGGCAATCATCGCCCGCATCTGCATCAGCAGCGGATGGCCGGAGAAGCCGTAGGTCACGCCAACGATCAGTCCTTTTTCCGCCGCCAGCGCTTTGATTTCACGTGCTTCGGCGGTGGTGAAGAACAGCGGCTTTTCACAAATTACGTGAATACCGGCGTTCAGCGCGGCTTTGGTGATCTCATAGTGGGTGCCGTTTGGCGTGGCGATGGTCACCACTTCGATGCCGTCTTCGCGCTTCGCTTCTTCCGCCAGCAGCTGCTGGTAGGTGTCGTAGCAGCGCTCTGCCGCCACGCCGAGGTTGACGCCGAAATCGCGGCCGCGTGCGGCATCGATATCGAAGGCGCAGGCCACCAGCTGGTAGGCGGTGTTATCGCGCAGCGCGCCGCTGCGGTGCTTGTAACCGACCTGGCTCAGGCGGCCGCCGCCGATCATGGCCCAGCGCAGTGGACGTGGGATTTTTCTTTCGCCGTTAAGCATATCTGACTCCTGAATGTTGTTTTGCACCCGGGTGCAAAAAAGGACGTTATACGGGTTTCACAGACGGTGATAAGCGGTGTTGCTGTTGCTTGTCATGTGCTGCACTTTTAGAGATGGCGAAAATTAAGTCAATCGACCTGATGCAAAATTCACCATCCGGATCACAAAAATTCAACAAAATGCACCCGGGTGCAAAAACGGATCTACCGAAGGCAGACCCGCTGTGATATGGGCATTATCCGGGTTAAAAACAGGGAGATACGAGTGATTACTTCGTGTTTTTCTCGGTGAAACCGGCGTAGTTCTGCTTTGTCACCACTTCATAGGGGACCCAGTTGTAGGCTTCGGTCGGCTGTTTTTCCAGCATCACTTTGGTCACTTTTACCGAACCGATGGCCTGGCCTTTGGCATCCTGGAAGATGGTCACTGCCATTTCGCCATTCTTGATAAACTGTAATCCGTCCGGCGTACCGTCGATGCCCGCAACCGCGATGTTGCTGCGTTTTGCCTGGTTCAGCGCCATAATCGCCCCGATGGCCATTTCGTCGTTGTTGGCGGCAATCCCGTCGATCGCTGTGCCGTTCAGCAGCCAACTGGAGGTGACGTCAACCGCCTCGTTACGCTGCCATTTTGCGCTCTGTTTCTCGATAACTTTCATATCCTTATGCTTGGCGATCACCTCTTCAACCGCGCGAGTGCGCTCGCGGGCCTCTTCGGTGGAAAGTGCGCCCATCAGGATGGCCACGTTGCCTTTGTAGTTCATTTTTTTCGCCAGCTCTTCCATCTGCATTTTTCCGCTGAGCGCCGAGTCGGAACCGACGTAGGCCTGCATGCCTTCCAGCTTCACTTCCGGCTTGCGGTTCACAAAGATCAGCGGAATGCCGGCGCGTTTGGCGGCATCCATCGCCGGTTTAACCCCCTGAGTATCCACCGGATTGAGGATGATGGCATCCACGCCCTGGTTGATAAAATCGTCCACCTGCTGGATCTGTAACGCCACGTCACCTTTGGCATCGGAGAACTGGCCGTTCATCCCCTGGTTTTTCAGTTCGGCGATCATTTGCGTGCGAAGAATGGAAACGAAGTTTAAATCGAAGTTCGCCAGGGCCACGCCGACCTGATAGCTTTTGGCCTGGGCCTGGAACATAAACAGCGAGCAGAACATCAACAGCAGCACTTTGATATTTTTCATTTTTTTATTCCATATCATAAGGTTGTCGGCTGATTCACATTACGAGTGCAACCGGGTGCAAACAGAGGGGTACTCCGCCGAAGAAGAAATTTGCTTTCGCCGGGGGAGTGATGGAAATGTCTTCCACGCCTAAAAATTAGTCAATCACCGAAAGTGAAAATCACTGCGTTTGATCACACAAATTTAACATTTTGCACCCGATTGCATTTTGTTTTTCGATTTCTTTTCCGCCGGGTTTAGCGTTCAATGCAGAGGGCAGATTGGGCAAACTCTGAAACGCAGGGGCTATGACAACAAAAACTAAAATGCACCATAAAACTACCGCCAACGACGTGGCAAAGCGGGCCGGTGTGTCGAAATGGACCGTTTCACGGGCTTTTACGCCGGGGGCGTCGGTGTCCGACCGGGCGCGCGAAAAAGTGCTGGCGGCGGCAGGCGAACTGGGCTACAGGCCAAATCTGCTGGCGCGCAGCCTGTCGAAGAAGAAAACCAATATCATCGGTGTGGTTATCGATGAACTGAAAAACCCGCATCTGATGATGCTGCTGGACGCCGTTACTCGCCAGTTGCAGCGACGCGGCTGCATGGCGCTGACGCTGAATATCACCCCGGGAGAAAACTACACCTCGGTGATGACCATGGCTGACCAGCTGCAGGTGGACGGGATTCTGTTTCTCGGTACGCTGCTGACCGACGAACTGATCGCCGTAGCGCACGACATGCTGCATATTCCGCTGGTGCAGGTGTGCCGCAATAACGATGCGGATGATATCGATGTGGTCAATATCAACGGCATCCAGGCGGGGCGCGATATCGCTAACCTGCTGTTGCAGCAGGGATATCATCGCTTCGGCTACATGAAAGGACCGGATACCAGCAACGATCATTTGCAGCGAATGGAAGGCTACAGTGCGCGGTTGCAGGATGCGGGCCATGATGTCGGCGTGTTGCTGACCGCCGGGCATTACGACCGGCATTCAGGCTACCGGGCGATGGCCGACTATCTGCAATCGGTGCCCGCAGAGCAGTGGGTGGATGCGCTGTTTTGTGAGAACGATATTCTGGCGCTGGGTGCGCTTGAAGCCCTCAGGCTGGCCGGGCATCAGGGCGAAATCGGCATTGTTGGTTTTGACGATATCGATGATGCCGCTGCCGAAGGCTGGCAGCTGACCACGTTCAGCCAGCGTATTGATCTGCTGATTACCGAAGCGCTGAACCGGTTGATTGATGATCAGGCCACGCCGCAGGGGGAGTGGCGGAAAGGTGAAATACGCATCCGGCGATCCCATTTGAAGAATCGCCTGAAATAATCGTGTAAGACGGAATGTGATGTTTAATGTGCACATTCCGTTATTTCTTATAATCTCATTTTTCCGTAAATTAATTGTATTCAATGATTAAATATTATTTTCTGATGAGTGATTGCATCAGGGTGGATCGTTGTATTTCATTTGTCATCCACCGTAATAATATCGACTTTTATTAACGTTGGTAAGATTTTCGACGGAATGCTATGATCCGCGAAGTTTTTTAACGGGGTGTATTTAGCATGGCTGGCGAAACTCGAACTGTGGCAAAATTGAAGAAAAAAATTATCATTGATGCAACCATGAGAGTTTTGCGCAAGCAGGGTATAAACCAGTGCAATCACCGCGCCGTTGCCGAAGAGGCCGGGGTGCCGCTGGGATCGACCACCTACTATTTTAAGAGCCTTGACGATCTGTTAGAAGCTGCGATGCAGTCTTATCTTTCAGATTTCAAAGAAATAACAGAGAAGTGGTTCTCTCAGCATGCTGAGCTGCCACCTGCCGATATTGTGATAAAATTCCTCATTACCACGCTAATGGACAGGAAGCTTATCCATCACGAATATGAGATGTATGCTGCGGCGATATCCCGGCCTTCGCTTCGGCCACTCAGCCTCAGCTGGCTGCTGATTATCGAAGATATGATGTTGAAATACGTCACGGAAGATTTACTCAAATCAAAGCTCCTCTCCTCGATGATTGACTCGCTGCTGATGCGCAGCGTGCTGGAACCCGACAGCATTCTTTTTGACGAAGAAAATTTAGTCACGGCCATTCATCTGCTGCTTCATAAATGATTTTGTCATTTAACCCGACCTCTCACAGGATTTAAATAAAAAGACATCAGCAATGGTGTCTTTTTATTTTGCCAGCAAGGCATTTACCCGAAAAAAGTTGTACAAATGTACATGTTTAGTAAAATTGTCACCTCTTCCGGCGCAGTCTCTTATCGTGACCGGTTAATCCTGACTTTCACTAGCAAAAACTATGGGTGAATGAATGTCCGATGTAAAAACACATGATGCTGGCCGCATCAGCCCGGCGCTGATTGTCCTGCTCTCTTTGCTGACGGCGCTTGATGCGATGGCAATCGATATGTACCTTCCCGGCATGCCGGATATGGCCGTTGCGTTTAATACCGATGCGGGGCGCATGCAGCTGACACTGGCTATTTTTCTTGCCGGGCTGGCAATAGGGCAGGCGCTGTATGGTCCTCTGCTGGATCGGTACGGCCGCAGAACGCCGGTGCTGGCGGGAATGGCACTTTTTTCCGCAGCGTCCTTTGGCGCGGCGGCAGCGACCTCCGTTGAAATGCTGATTGTGATGCGGTTTTTGCAGGCGCTGGGCGCGTCGGCAGGACTGGTCAGCCCGCGAGCCATCGTCTCCGATCGCTACAGCGACGGCGAGGCGGCAAAGATCTTTACGATTTTGATGCAGGTGATGATGATCGCGCCGGTAGTGGCCCCGGTCGTTGGTGGCTACGTGCTGGGTCTGGGCGACTGGCGGCTTATTTTTATGATGCTTGGCGTGCTGGGGACGGCGGGTTTTTTCTGGTGTGCCGCATCGCTGCCTGATTCTCTGCCGCTGGCAAAACGCACGCCTTTGCATCCCCGGTCGATTCTGCGCGCCTATGCCGCAGTATTCAAAAACCGTCGCTATATGCTCTACACCATCGCCAGCGGCGTGGCGTTGGGCTCACTGTTCAACTACATCGCAACCTCGTCTTTTATCTTCACCCATTTCTATGCGCTCTCTCCTCAGTCGTTCAGCTATATCTTTGCGCTTAACGCGCTGGTCAGCATCGTTGCCGGTTTTATTAGCGTGTGGCTGTTGAACCTGGGGATGTCGGCCAGGGCGGTGACGATACTCGGTCTGGGGCTCCATGCTGGGATGGGGTTGCTGCTGGCGGTGGTGCTGGTGATGCATGGCGTCACGGCGGTGGGGTTTACCGTGATGCTGGCCGCTGCAATGGGGTCATTAGGCCTGATTTACGGCAATATTATGGCATTAGTGATGCAGAATGCCGGTAGTTCCGCTGGGGTGGCAGCGGCGGTAATGGGGGCACTGCAATATCTGATCTCATCGCTGATTGGCTATCTTATCAGCCTGTTTCCACAGGGCCCGTTAAGCCTGGCGTTGAGTATTCTGCTCTGCGGTCTGTTAGCCATCGCGCTCTGTACGCAGGTCAGAGACGCATAAAAACAGCCCGCGCATCAAGAGGCGCGGGCTGGAATACCGGCAGGATCAGTGGCGGAAGGTGAACGGTGAACCGTCGCTGAAGCGGTTGAAGCGGTAGATATGAGGATTACAGGTGGTCTGTTCGCCGGCGATCAGCTGCGCCAGCATCTGGCCAGCCGCCGGGCCGGTCGTCAGGCCATTTCCTGAAAAGCCGGTTATCACGTAAATATCGTTGCGGTTGGCGACGGCGGAAATGTAGGGCGTTGAGTCCGGGCTGGCATCAATAATCCCGGCCCATTGCTCTTTCACCGTGGTCTGTTGATAGGCAGGCCAGGCACGGCGAAGGTTTGCCAGCGCCTCCTGCGTTGCCGTGTGGTCAACCTGGCCGGACAGCATCCTGATCTCTTCAAACGGCGTAATATCCTGTGCCGACCAGCGTGATTTCATATTCAGCGAATGGAAGAAATCACGGGTGAACGTTATCTTCAGCAGGTCCGATGAATAGCGCAGGCTGGGGAAGAAATCGGTCAGGTACTTAAAGCTGGCTTTGGTCACCGGCGCGATATGCTGCATCACCCCAATTGAGGTTTCACCATTTGCCATCTGCCGCCAGACAAAATCGGGGCCATAGCCTGCGCCGGGTAAGGTTCCTTCAGCGCTGCTGATGCGCATCATGGAGGAGTCAATCGACAGCTGCGGCAGATGATAGCCCGCGTTTTCGGCGAACAGAGCCGACCAGGCGCCTCCCGCCAGGACCACATTCTGGCATTTGATAAAGCCCTGTTCGGTATGGACGCCCGCAACCCGGCCCGCTGCGTATTCGATGGTGCGTGCGGCGCAGGGCGCAACAATCTTCACCCCTTCCCGCATGGCACCTTCGGCGATACGAGAGACGGACCAGACCGGTTCTGCCGTGCCGTCGCTGGCCTGATACAGCATCGCTTTATATTTGTCCCCGGCACCGGCAATAACGGCGTTCATCGCTGCACCGGAAACGATGCGGGCATCGCATTGCGGATCGCGCGCGTGGGCGTGCTTCAGCCACTCTTCTGCCGCTGAGATTTCTTCATCGGTGTGCATCATGACGTAGTTGCCCGATGCTCTGAACCCAACGTCGGTATCAAAGCGGCTGGCAAAGCCCGACCAGATACGTTTGGACTGATTGGCTAACTCATACTTGCCCAAATCCCAGTGGTTGGAATAAACCCAGCCGAATGCGCGGCTGGACTGCTCTCCGGCGACGACGCCTTTTTCCAGCACCACCACGTTCAGTTTCTTTTCATTAAGGAACAACGCGGTGGATATTCCGGCAATGCCGCCGCCAATCACCACCACGTCGGCTTCCGCCGGGAGATCCGCATGGGTTGACACTGCCTGAGCGCGCGGGATCTGCGAAGCTGAAATGTACCCGGGGCGGGCGGCGGTAAACACCCCCGCTGTAAAGCCCACCGCTGCACCGGCAATACCGCATCCTGCGCCCATTAAAAATTTACGACGACTGACTGACATCTCTGTTCCTCGCCTCAGAATGATACGGTAGCGCCGAAGTAATACGCCCGGCCCGGTTCGTTGTAGGTTGAGGCCCCTTCGGCCCGGCGTTTAATCTCTTTATCAAACAGATTGCTGATGCCGGTTTTCAGATCGAGGTTCTTCGTCATCTGGTACTGCAGGTTTAAGCCCACCAGTCCATACGATCCTACGCGGGTCTGATCCAGGCCGTTATTTAACTCGGTATGGTTAACGGCATATTTTCGTGGCTTTTGCGGGCCGTAGAAGGTGTAGCTGACGTTCGCCGACAGGTCCTGACGGATTTTCCAGTCGAGGGTTGAGTTAATGGTGTATTCAGGAATAATCGACAGCGGATTTCCGGTGGTTTTATCCTCGGAGGTAATCATATAAGTGGCGTTAGTATTAAAGTTCAGCGCATCGCTGACCGGGACGGTGACGTTGGCTTCCAGACCCTCCACCACCGCTTTTCCGGTATTTTCCCAGCGCAGGATGGCGGTACCGGAATTCGTTGCGCCAAGGAAATCATTCCCGGCGATAATTTTATTTTTATAGTCATTTCTGAACCACGTAATACCCGCGGCCCAGCCCTGATGATTAAATTCCAGCCCGATCTCTTTATTCACGCTGACTTCCGGTTTGAGATCGTCATTGCCCGCCAGGTAGCAGGGCTCATAGCCCACGGTGAGCGGGCAGCCATTACCCCGGGAATAAAGCAGATAGTCGGGGCTGGACTGGTAGAGGTTTGGCGCTTTGAACGCCCGCGCAATACCGGCCTTCAGAGTAAAGTATTCGCCCAGCGCCTGTGACAGATTCAGGCTGGGGCTGAAATTGCTGCCAAAGCGGTTATCGTAATCCATGCGCAGACCCGGTATCACCTGGGTGGTTTCGGTGGCCTGAATATTGTCTTCGAAATAGATGCCGCTCAGATCGGAGTGGGACTTCACATGGCTGCCGTTTGCCGCCGCGCCGCTGACGGCGTCGCCGGAAATCAGCGTTTGCAGTGCTGAATTCGGGGCCTCAAGCTCGGAGCGGTTCCACTCCGCGCCAAGGGTAATGGTCTGCTCACGCAGCCAGTCAACGGGGAAGTTAATCTCGCCGTTCACCCGGTAGTTCCGCAGCTGGCTGGTGATGAAACCGGCTCCGTCTTTAATCGACCCCTCCGTGCGCCCGGTCAGGCCTTCATCGAGTCGGCTGTTGCGCGTTCCGTCATACTGGAATGCCAGCTTAGACTGGCCCCAGTCCCAGATGCCGTTGTGCGTGATGCCGAAATTCTGCCGATAAAGCTTATTGGTTTCCGCGCCGGACTGCGCCAGCGCCTTCGTGGCATCAGAAGCCAGGCTGAACTGAGTATCACCCGCGTAAATATTTCCCTGCCTGCTGTAGCCCGCTTCGAAATCAAGGGTTTGATTATTGGTCGGTTTCCAGGAGAGCACGGCGTTAATATCTTTATTACGTACGCCTTCACGTCCCGCAGGGGTTAAACCCGAACTGTTATCTGTGCCATTAATCGACGGGCTGTCGGCTTTGGTTTTATTCCAGCTGCCGTACAGTCTCATCGTTAATGCTTCATCCGCCAGCGGGCCGCTGAGGCTGAAGTTGGTCCGGTTGGTATTCCCCTCGCTGCTGCTTTCTGGCTGATTGAGGAAATAGCTCAGCGAGCCGTGCCAGGCATTGGTTGGCCGTTTGGTGATGATGTTCACCACGCCGCCCGCCGCGCCGGAACCGTAGCGTGCCGCTGCGGGTCCTCGAATCACTTCAATACGTTCAACTTCTTCAGCCGGTACCCAGTTGCTGTCGCCGCGTGTGTCGCGTTCGCCGTCCCACGCGTAGCGAATAGCATTGCGAGAGGTGACCGGATTGCCATCGATCAGAATCAGCGTGTTTTCCGGGCCCATTCCGCGAATATCAATCTGCCGGTTATTTCCCCTGGCGCCGGTGCTGCTGTTGCCGGTGAGATTCACGCCCGGCATTTTGCGAATAATATCTGAGAGATCGTTAACCGGAGGATGTTTACTGATGTCTTCGGCGGTAATGACCGACACGCCCGGCTGCTGTTTAATCTCCTCTTCGGCGGTGACGAATAAGGTTTGTTCAGCGGACTCTTCTTTTTTTAGTGGATTATCGCCATCCGCATCAGCGGAATACGCGGGAGGCAGGATGCCGTATAGCGCGAAAAGCATCAGTACCCTGAGAGGTTTGAACGCAACAAAAGTCGTGGTTTTCATAAGATAAGCGCATTTTTTTAATAAGGATGTTTATGATATGCATTCTCATTAAAGGATGTAAACAGAAAAGTGTACATATGTACAACTTATTAATCCCTTCAAAAACAGGGCCTATTTATCGGGAATGGTGGTGGCAAGAATGACCGATAAAGTGAGAGAACGTATTCCTGGAAAAGAAGATGGCGCTTTTTAAACGGCGAAGATAAGGGTGTTTTAAGCGGATAATAACAATTCGTAATGTGACGTCAGAGGCTAATACTTGTCGGAATTTGCGGTAGCCTGAACTATTACTTCGATAAGTAATGGATTATTTTATCTCCAGGTTTTGAGCATTGCCTTTATGCTTTTAGTGATAAGTGTGCCACCTTAAATGGCTTTTATTCGCGAATGTTAATCAGGTTTAATAATCATTTTGGGTTATTTAATACCATTGTAAAAAATGTGAATTAACGGGTGTTTTTACCGTGTCTTTAATTTTTATGTGTCTTTATGATTAACTTTAATTAGCATTTATTCGTCATAATTTTTTCTTATAGATTGTCTTAACCTTATGTAATTATGGTCTTTTTGTTATGGTGCCAAATGGCTTGTATTGGCATGGTTGATTTTAGCGCGATCCCTTGCAGAGCACGCCAGCCGTGCCCTGGACGATGATGAGTCACGAAATTCGTGCGTCATCCTGTCGCTCGATATAGGTTTTCAGGCGATTAAAGGTGCAAAACTTTTTTGTTGTGCGCTTGAAAAGCGATGATATAGTCGTTGACGCACAATATTACCTCACTGGCTATTCAAATAACTCTTAATTAGCACCAGTGACATCCCACAGTCAGAAGGATTTAGTAATGAAAGGTTTTAACTCTCTGGAGTCGTTTCTAACCTCCGTCCAACAGCGTGACCCTAATCAACCGGAATACCTGCAGGCGGTACGTGAAGTCTTTACCTCTCTGTGGCCGTTTCTGGAACAGAACCCGCAGTATCAGGAGCAGGGATTGCTGGAACGTTTGGTGGAACCAGAGCGAGCCATTCAGTTTCGCGTAGCCTGGACCGACGACCGTGGCCAGGTACAGGTGAACCGCGCATGGCGCGTGCAGTTCAGCTCTGCTATTGGTCCTTTCAAAGGCGGTATGCGTTTCCATCCTTCTGTAAACCTGTCAATTCTGAAGTTCCTCGGCTTTGAACAAACCTTTAAAAACGCACTGACCACGCTGCCGATGGGCGGGGGAAAAGGCGGTTCTGACTTTAATCCGAAAGGCAAAAGCAACGCGGAAGTGATGCGCTTCTGCCAGGCGCTGATGACCGAACTGTATCGCCACCTGGGCCCGGATACCGACGTTCCGGCGGGTGATATCGGTGTGGGCGGCCGTGAAGTGGGCTTTATGTCCGGGATGATGAAAAAGCTGTCCAACAACACCAGCTGTGTGTTCACCGGTAAAGGTCTGACCTTCGGCGGCAGCCTGATCCGTCCTGAAGCCACCGGTTATGGCCTGGTGTACTTCACCGATGCAATGCTGAAGCGCCACGGTCTGGGCTTTGAAGGCAGCCGTGTTTCCGTTTCCGGTGCCGGTAACGTGGCGCAGTACGCCATCGAGAAAGCGCTGGAACTGGGTGCGCGTGTCATCACCGCTTCCGATTCCGGCGGCACCGTGGTGGATGAAGAAGGCTTCACCACCGAGAAGCTGGCGCATCTGGCCGAGATCAAAAACGTACGTTACGGCACCGTGGAAGACTACGCCCGCGAACGCAACCTGGTTTACCTCGCCGGCCAGCAGCCGTGGAGCGTGCCGGTGGATATCGCGCTGCCGTGCGCCACGCAGAACGAACTGGATCTGCCTGCCGCTAAGCAGCTGATTGCTAACGGCGTGAAGGCCGTTGCCGAAGGCGCGAACATGCCAACCACCATTGCGGCAACCGATGCCTTCCTGGATGCTGGCGTACTGTTCGCACCGGGCAAAGCGGCTAACGCCGGTGGCGTGGCGACTTCAGGTCTGGAAATGGCGCAGAACGCCGCGCGTCTGAGCTGGAAGGCTGAGAAAGTGGATATTCGCCTGCAGCACATCATGCTGGATATTCACCACGCCTGCGTTGAGCACGGCGGTGAAGGCAAGCAGACCCATTACGTTCACGGCGCGAACATCGCTGGCTTCGTTAAAGTGGCCGATGCGATGCTGGCGCAGGGCGTACTGTAAGCGTTCAGGCCGTCTGCGGTGGGCGATTGTGCCCATCGGGCGGCATCAGCAGGCGGCATCCGTAAAGACGCCGTCCTCTGCAAAACAGGCTCTGTCGGTTACCCGGCAGAGCCTGTTTTATTATGTGGCCACACGCTTACGTTTTTTCAGCAGCTACGCACACGGTCGCTCTTTCAGGCGCTCACACCGCCTCTGACTCAACCTGCGCTTTGCGCTGCTTCACCCGCCAGACCCACTCCAGCAGAATAAACCACAGCGGCATGGTACACAGCGCCGTCAGCGTATCGGCATCAAACACCATCACCACCAGTGAGAACAGGAAGAACAGCAGGGTCAGCCAGCTCATGGCGATGCCCGCCGGCATCTTGAAGGTGGAACGCTGGTGCAGATCCGGGCGACGTTTGCGGTATACCAGATAGGCAATCAGGATCATCGCCCAGCTGTAGATCACCAGAATCGCCGCCAGGGTCGAAACCACGGTGAACAGCGTCATCACGTCCGGCACCAGGAACAGCAGCAGCGTACCAATCAGCATACAGAAGCAGGTAAACAGCAGGCTGTGCACCGGAATCGAGGTGGTGCGTGACAGAATGCGGAACTGCCAGTGGGCGTGATCGTCAACCGACAGGCCGTAGAGCATGCGGGTGCTGGAGTAAACGCCGCTGTTGGCGGAGGACATTGCCGAGGTGAGGGCAACAAAGTTGATAATCGCCGCCGCCGCCGGAAGCCCGGCTTTATCAAACAGGGTGACGAACGGGCTGGTATCCGGCGCGATATGCTGCCAGGAAGTCACGGCAATAATCACCACCATCGACAGCACGTAGAAAATGATAATGCGCATCGGAATGGCCTTAATCGCCTTCGGCAGCACGCGCTCGGGTGAGCGGGTTTCGGCGCTCATGGTACCCAGCAGCTCAATACCGGTGTAGGAGAAGATGGCGATCTGGAAACCGGCGAAGAAGCCGACAATGCCGTGCGGCATAAACACCTGCGGGTTGGTGACGTTGCTCAGTGACGCCTGCACGCCATCCGGCGAGGTCCAGCCGCTGGCGATCATCCAGCCGCCGGTGACGATCAGCGCCACGATGGCAATCACCTTGATAATGGCGAACCAGAACTCGGCCTCGCCAAACATTTTTACCGACAGCAGGTTAAGCAGGCACAGCAGCGCCAGCGTTGACAGCGCCGGTATCCACGGCGACAGTTCCGGCAGCCAGTACTGCACGTAGCCACCGCAGACCACCACATCGGCAATGCAGGTCACTACCCAGCTCAGCCAGTAGGACCAGCCGAGGTAGAAACTGGCTTTCGGCCCCAGATAGTCGGCCACGAAGTCGGCAAACGAGCGATAGTCCAGCCGGGTCAGCAGCAGCTCACCCATCGCCCGCATGGTCATATACATAAAGAATCCGACCACCACGTAGGTAATCAGAATGGAGGTTCCCGAAACGGCAATGGTTTTACCTGCCCCCATAAACAGCCCGGTACCGATGGCACCGCCGAGGGCGATCAGCTGGATATGGCGGGAACTCAGGCCCCGATGCAGATTTTGCTGCGCATCCGCTTGGTCAGACATGGCATCCTCTCAATATTTTTTTGCAGGCAAAGCAATCCCGTCCCGATGAAAAAGGGGGGCAGGCGTACTACGCGACGAGAAAACGGACAGCGCCGTATGGCCTTCACTCAGGCCAGAACCGCTGGCGGGAGGTGAGCGAGTGGCCTAATGCTGGCCGTGGGGAATAACAATGTCAACACAGAATAGCTCGGAATTATTCACTTTTTGATCACATTCAAGTTTCTGAAAAACAGAGGAAAAATTAATTTTATGCATTTTGTGTGAATAAAATATGCATAAAAATACTTTGCCTATGGCTGCTAAAAAGCTAACTATTTATTCATCCTTTCCTGCCGTTTTTTTCAAAAAAATAATCCACGGTCAGAATAAAAATGCGTCGCGCTATTTCTGGACGAACGGCCAGTCATCCAGTCGATTGCCTCTGCATAATGCGCTTTCACCGAAGATCTCTCTGAAATTCCCGAACTGGCTGAAATCATTATCAATGTTGTGGATTTATCCGCCGATAAACCGCGGCATTTTCTGTCGAACAGTGCTAGCTCTGGCGGAAAAGTGTCAGGTACACTCTTTGCGCACATCAATCTTCCAGGGAGAGGTCAACCCGCTATGCAACATGCCAATACCCTACAACAGCTTGGCAAGGTGGTCGGTGCCGACGGTCTGATTACCGACAGCTATCAGAAAGCGTACTACTGCAAAGGATTTCGCGTGGGCCACGGTGACGCGCTGGCCGTGGTGCTGCCTGCAACGCTGATTCAGCTCTGGCAGGCGCTTAAAGTCTGCCAGCAAAACGACGTGATTATTCTGATGCAGGCGTCCAATACCGGCGTGACCGGCGGATCGACCCCGCACGGAGACGATTACGATCGCCCGGTGGTCATTATCAGCACCCGTAAAATCAAAGGGGTGCAGGTGATCGATAATGCGCAGCAGATTATTGCGTTCCCCGGCAGCACGCTGACCGAACTGGAAGAGAGCCTGAAGCCGTACGGCAAAGAACCGCACTCGGTGATCGGTTCCTCCTGCATTGGTGCCTCCGTAGTGGGCGGCATCTGCAACAACTCCGGCGGATCGCTATTACAGCGCGGCCCGGCGTTTACCGAAAAATCACTGTTTGCCCGCATCACCGACGACGGTCGGCTGGAGCTGGTGAACCATCTGGGTATCGATCTGGGCACCGAGCCGGAGCAGATGATTGCCCGGCTGGAATCCGGCGATTACACCACCGGCACCGCCGCCGACTGGCAGGGGAAAATCTGGGCCGACGACTACGCCTCGGTAATTAAGGATGTGGATGCCGTCACGCCAACGCGCTTTAACGGCAATCCGCAGTATCTGCACGACAGCGCGGGCTGCGCCGGAAAGGTGATTGTGTTTGCCGTGCGCCTCGCCACCTTTGACGCCACGCCGCAGGAAGACACCTTCTATATTGGCACCAACGATGAGCAGGTGCTGCTGGAGCTGCGCCGCTATCTGATTGAAAGTCTTGAACAGCTGCCGATTCAGGCGGAATACATTCATCGCAATGCCTTCCGCCTGACGCTGCGCTATGCCCGCCATATGCTGCTGTCGATTAAGCGGCTGGGGCCGTCGGCACTGCCGGGGCTGATGCAGAAAAAAGCCCGCTGGGATGCGCGGGTGAAGCAGCTCAAGCTGCTGCCGGCCAACACCATCGATAAGCTGATCCAGCTCGGTAACCGGCTGACGCCGTCGACGATTTCGCCGCGCCTGCTGTCGTGGCATCGCCGCTATGAGCATCATCTGATGATCAAGGTCGCGCACGTAGAAGCCGCCGCGATGAACCGCCTGCTGACTGCGTTCTTTGCCGAGCGCAACGGCGACTGGTTCCACTGTACGGAAGCGGAGCAGGGCGATGCGTTTCTGGTGCGTTTCGGCGTCGGTGCCTGCACCGTTTTTTACTGCGACTACTACGGCATCAATACCGATCGTCGGCTGATTGCCTTCGACGTGGCGCTGCGGCGTAACGACGAGCAGTGGATGATCCAGCTGCCGCCGGAACTTCAGGCGCAGGTACTGGAAGGGTCCTGCTGTGGCCACTTCTTCTGCCTGGTCAATCATCAGGATTACATCCTGAAGCCCGGCGTGGACGGCGCAGCCTTTAAAGACGCGGTGCTGGAATACCTCGATCGGCGCGGAGCGAAGTACCCGGCGGAGCACAATATCGGCCATCTGTATCACGCCTCCAGCGAGCACGAGCAGCATTTTCATCAGCTTGACCCGACCAACAGCTGTAATCCGGGTATCGGCAAAACCAGCAAGAAAAAGAACTGGGCATAACATTTACCCGCGCGGGCGGGTCAACAAGGACAGCGTGAATGACCACCGATTTAGTGATTGGTATCGATCTTGGCACCTCAAACAGCTTGCTGTGCCTGTGGCGCAACGGACGTTCAGAACTGGTGCCGAACCGCTTTGGCGATTTTCTGACGCCTTCGGTCGTCGGCGTGGACGATGCGGGCAATATGCTGGTGGGCCAGCCAGCTAAGGCGCGATTACAGTCGCATCCTCACCTCACCGCCGCCAGCTTTAAGCGCCATATGGGCAGCGAAACCACGGTTAAGCTTGGCGCACAGAGCTTCCGCGCCGAGGAGCTGTCGGCGATCCTGCTGCGTCAGCTGAAAGAGGATGCGGAAAACGCCCTCGGTCAGCCGGTATCCTGTGCGGTGATCACCGTACCGGCCTATTTCAACGACGTGCAGCGCCGGGCGGTGAAAACTGCCGGTGAACTGGCCGGACTGGAAGTGAAAAGGCTGCTGAACGAACCGACCGCCGCCTCGCTGGCCTTTGGCCTGCTGAATAACCAGCAGCAAAAGTACCTGACCTTTGACCTCGGCGGCGGCACCTTTGACGTGTCGATTATCGATATGTTCGACGGCGTGGTGGAAGTGCGTTCCAGCAGCGGTGACGTGTTCCTCGGCGGCGATGACTTTAACGCGGCGATCCTGCGCTGGATGCAGCAGCAGTTCCCCGAGCTGAATCAGGCGGAAGGTGCACTCTACGCCAGCCTCACCCAGCTGGCCGAACGCCTGAAGTGCGATCTTACCCAGTCCTCTCCCACCACCGCCGAGCTGGAATGGCAGGATAAGCGCTGGCAGTGGGAGCTGAGCGAGGCGAAGTTTGCCGAGATTTGCAGCGAGCTGATTGCCCGCCTTCAGCGGCCCGTCAGCCAGGCGCTGCAGGATGCCCGTTTCACCCTCGATCAGCTGGATCACGTGCTGCTGGTGGGCGGCGCTACGCGTATGCCGCTGATCCGTCAGACCGTGGCCCGCCTGTTTGGCCGCTTCCCGCGCCACGATCTGCATCCTGACCAGGCGGTGGCGCTGGGCGCAGGCGTGCAGGCCGGGATGGTGATGGAGGACAGCGCGGTGGAAGACGTGATCCTTACCGACGTGATGCCCTATTCGCTGGGCGTGGCAACGATGCGCGAGCAGCATGGCCGCCAGGAATCAGGCTTCTTCCTGCCGCTGATTGAGCGCAATACCTTCCTGCCGGTGAGCATGGAGAAAACCCTGTGTACCGCCGTCGACAATCAAACCGTGGTGGAGGTTGAGATCTACCAGGGGGAAGGGCGGCGGGTGAAAGACAACATCCAGCTGGGCGAAATTAAACTTGAGGTACCGGCGCGCAAGGCGGGTGAAGTCAGCATCGACGTGCGCTTTACCTATACGCTGGACGGTATTCTGGAAGTGGAGTGCCGTACGTCGGCATCGGACACCATCAGCCGGTTGGTGATTGAAAACGTGCCGGGCCAGATGAGCGCGGAGGAAATCCAGCAGAGCCTGCAACGGCTGGCCTCGCTGAAGCAGCATCCGCGCGATCGACCGGAAAACCGCCGGGTGCTGACCCGCTGCAACGAGCTTTATCGCTTCCTGCTGGGTGAAGAGCGGCAGCAGATTGATGCGGCGCTATCGGCGTTTGAACAGCTGCTGGAAACCCAGGATGTACGTCAGATTGCTGATTTCCGTCAGCATCTGGAACAGATGCTGTCCCGCTACGATAACTGGACCCAGTAACATGAACGAATGGAGCGTACTGGGGATCGATCCGACCCGCGACGAGAGTGAGATCCGCCGCGCCTATGTGAAGCAGCTGAAGCAGCACCGCCCGGATCGCGATCCTGAAGGCTATCAGCGGCTGCGCGAGGCATGGGAGCAGGCGAAGCAGTATGCCGCCAGCGCGCCGGACGAACTGGCCGGTTTTGGCTTCCAGGTTCAGCCCGGGGAAACCGGCTTAACGCGGGTGCCTGATGACGATGGTGTGGCGTTCAGCGGAAACGGCGACGGTGTTCGGCGTGATGGCGCTGCAATCTCCGACGAGGATGCGTGCGCGCATGCCGCCGATTGCCTTCTGTTGCCGGAAGACATTGAGAATTCGCCCAATCGCACAGGCATGACGCCGGATAACGCAGAAGATATCACTCTGCCGCCGCCCGCCTACAGCATAAAAGAAATCAACCGGCTGGCGGATCGGCTGCTGGCATCAGAGCAGGGCATGGCGCAGCTGGAGGAAACCTGGCTGCGGGTCGCGGCTAACGGCTCGCTGTTGCAGCAGCAGCAGTTCAACCAGCAGCTGGCACAGGCGCTGGTTGACCGGCCGGGACTGACCGAAGCGCTGTTGATGCGCCTGTCGGAAACGCTCGGCTGGGGGCTGGACGGCTACGATGATACCCGGCTGCTGTCGGGCCGCCTGGTGTGGCAGCTTAACCGCGCTGCACGCCGCACGGCAATGGGGGCAAGCTGGCAGGCGCTGCTGCATTCCGCCGGGGATTCCTGGCGCAAAAAACGGATGGTGGCGTTAATCGCCGGCAGCGACGAGAAAATGCCGCTGTGGGCAAGACTGATCCCCAATTTTCTCGCCGATATGAGCAGGCAGGTGGATGAACTGTGCACCCGCTATCCCGAGCTGACCGACCGCATCAATCCGATGGTGTTGCAGTACAGCCAGGAAAAGTGCTTTCAGGAACGGTTCTTTCAGGAAAAGCACGTTGCCCTGAGCTGGGCTGGCGTGTATCTGCTGCTGTTCTGGGGCGTGGTCATTAACCGCAGCGCGGTTGAGGCACATCCCACCTGGCCGGTGCTGACGCTGAGCGGTGTACTGATCCTGTTCTATCTCTACGGCCACGATCTGGTTTTCCAAACGCTGCGGCGCTGGCAGATCGCGTTGGGCGTCTGGCTACTGATTGAAGGCATACTCTCGGCCCTGGTGGTTGCCCTCTTTTTGGTGCTGATGCATTTTGGCCTGCCGAAGCTGCTGGGGAACCGGGCAGAGCTGGCGGGCCTGCTTGAAATCATGCTGGCGCTGATTGTGCTCAGCGGGGTGTGGCGCATCCGCGAGCGCGGCGTGCCCGTTATCTGCCTGCCGGGTCATCTGGTCAACTGGCTGCTGGCCGCGCCGTGGAACGCACCGCGAGCAATACCGTCACGCCTGCTGGGGGCGATTACCGGGCTGATCGTCTATTTTGGCAGCTGCGCCGTTATGTATGAGTTTTTCAAGCTGGCCAATAATGTTCTGGAGCACTACTGATGACCGCACTGGTATTACTGCCCGGACTGATGTGCGATGCCGGGCTCTGGCAGGGGTTGTTGCCGCAGCTGGAGGCGATGGGCCCGCTGACCTTTGGCGATTTGTCGCAGGGAAAATCGGTTGAGGAGATGGCCGCCAGGGTGCTGGAGTACTGCCCGCCGGAATTCGTGCTGGTGGGGTTTTCGATGGGTGGTTTTGTCGCCCGCGAGATTGCTCGCCAGGTGCCGCATCGCGTGCGGGGGCTGGTGCTGATTGCCACCTCCAGTGCAGCAGACAGCGTGATGCAGTCGCAGTTTAAAGCGACGGTCGCCGGGAAGCTTGAGCAGGACAGCGGCCCGTTCCGCGGGCTGAGCCACCGGGCGATTAAGCTGTCGCTGGGCCAGCAGCACGAAGACGATCCGCAGCTGGTGCAGCAGATCCTCGATATGAGCCTGCGGCTGGGGCGGGAAACCTGGATTCGTCAGCTGCTGATGGCACGCAACAGCGACAGCCATCTGCTGGCCGACATTCGCTGCCCGACGCTGGTGGTGGCCGCCTCCGACGATCGCATGCGCAGCCAGGCGGAGTCGCGGGCGCTGTGTGAGGCGATCCCTGATGCGGAATTCCGGCTGGTGGAGGATTCCGGCCATATGCTGCCGCTGGAACAGCCGCAGCGGCTGGCGGCGATCCTGACCGAATGGATGAATCGATGCGTCACTCGCCGATAAACAGTTACCAAAAAAAGCCGGGAACACCGCCGGGAACACTGGATTAGCCGCGTAAATTCAATACAATCACAGGCGGCATGGAGTGCCTGGGCTGATTGAGGAAAACAAGTCGTGGTTAATCCGGGATGGTTGGAATGAAAAAGTGGTTATTGATGCTGATTGCCCCGATATTCGCCTTTCAGGCGATGGCGGCAGAGCATAATGCCGATCCGCACAGCACCAGCGTGGCCTTCTACAGCTGGTATCTGACGGCGCTGAGCAAAGAAGAAAGCCCGATCGATGAGCACGATCCGCTGCTGAGTGAGTATGTTACCCAGCGGCTGCTGCAAAAAATCAATCTGCTGATTAAAAGCCCGGAAGGCATGGATGATGATTACTTTCTGCAGGATCAGGACTACAGCGACGGCTGGGTGAATAACGTCAGCGTCAGCGATTTCACGCTGAACGGCAACCGCGCCTTTGGCGACGTGACGCTCGGGCGCGATCCGACCGACCAACAGCATCTGCTGGTCACGCTGGTGCATGAACGCGACCGCTGGAAGATAGACGACGTACAGCTGGAACCGGCCGCCGGTACCGCGCAGCCGCCAGCCGGTTAATCTTATCGGGTAAAGCGGCTCAGCTGCTGATGCAGCTGGTCAAGCAGCGCATAGCGGCGGCGGTACTCGGCGCGCTTTTTACTGGCGATCTCCTCCAGCGGTTTTTGCGCCAGGCTGAGCGGCAGCTGGTATAAATGACGCGATGCTACCGTCGCGTTAACCGACTGCCAGAACTCATCATAGCAGGCGTGAAACAGCGCCCTTTTTTTCAGGCGATAGCGCAGGCTATAGAACACATGGCCGCCATCGCGCACCGCATAAATCTGCTGAATGCCCATCGTTACGGCGAGCTGCATCAGCGCTTCCAGCAGGACTCTTTTGGGGAACAGCCCGTGGCACGCTTTGGTGGCGTGGCGAATAAATTCATGCGGCGTATCGCGGTGAGCGCCCTGCAGGCCGCCGACGATCAGCTGCGGTTTGCCATTGCGCTCGGTCACGGCAAACGTCAGCACCCCCAGCAGAGTGCCGTCGCAGTGGAGGAGTAAATTCACTTCCCCTTCGCGCTCGCAGCGACCGTTGCATATCATGGTGATTGCCATGGCCTCACCGTCTTTCCCGCTGAAGCGGGCGAGTGCGAAATCTGTCGCGCTAAGCATCGCCTGGCGCAGCTCTTCACACTCTAACTGCGAGACGAAGCGGTAATGATCGTGCAGCGCCGCCACGCGCTGGCTGACCGACAGCCCAAGATACAGGTAAGGGCGGTGGATTTTTCCCGGCAGCGTGGGCTGCTGCGGCAAAATCTGCTGCATCGGCGCAAAGGCGGCGATATGGCGCATGTGCTGCAAGCTGCTGACGGGAGTGAGCATGGATCGCAGCAGAAACTTGGCGCGCCACGAGGGCGAAAGCCACAACTTTTCCGGCGCCAGCTGGCCGCCAATTAATGCTGAAAATAACGCAAGGCCGTTGTTCGAACGTGGAGTAAGAAGAATTTCCGACATAGCAGATTATCCTTTTCCGCTGGTTAAAATCGTATTTGAGCAGGTGTCAGATAAATAGAGTCACAATGAGCGCGAGGGCTTTTACTGCACAGGTGAGCCGTTTAACCGGGGTTTAATCAGCACTTTTCGACGCGACCTGAACGTCGTAAACTGATGGTCGATTTTTCAGCGAGGAGGCGACAGTGGAAGGTGTACCGGAACAGTTTTGCTACGAGCAGGACCGCGCCAGCTTCCGCCATCTGCCCGGCGTGCAGGGCGTAGAGCTGTATCGTGCGCACATCACGCACTATGCCTTTGAGCCACACACCCACGAAGCGTTTGGCATCGGAACGATCGACATCGGTGCCGAGCGGTTTCGCTATCGCGGTGAACAGCACCTGGCCCCGGTCGACTCGCTGGTGTTAATGAATCCGGACGAGCTGCATACCGGCGAATCCGCCAGCGAAGGCGGCTGGCAGTATCGTATGATCTACCTTGAGCCGCAGCGGCTGGCCGAGCTGACCGGTGAATCGGGCTGGTGGTTTGACCGCGCGGTGCGCCATCACCCGCAGCACGCGCGCGAAGTTTCGCAGATCCTCTCCCGGCTGTGGCAGACGGACGATGCTCTGGCGATTGATGGGCTGTTGCTGTCGCTCTGTGACGTACTGCGCCCCCACGCCCGTAACGTTTGCCCCTCAGAGACTTCGGCCCGCCACCGCTTCGATCGGGTACGCGACTATCTGCGCGATAATCTGGCGGAACGTATCACGCTCGGCGATCTCTCCGCGCTGATGTCGCTCAGCCCTTATCATTTCCAGCGTCAGTTCAAGGCGCAGTATCACGTCACCCCGCATCAGATGCTGATGGCTTTTCGTCTCTATCACGCCCGTCAGCTGCTGATTGATGGCATGCCCTCAGCCGAGGTTGCCGCCGCCGTCGGGCTGACCGACCAGGCACATCTGACCCGCAGTTTTGCCGCCCGTTATGGCATCACCCCCGCCCGCTATCAGAAGCAGGTCCGCCAGAGCGGTTAGCGCAATTTGCTACAATCCCCGCCGTGCCATCCCCCGTCATAATACGGTATTGCTGTTGTGTGCTATCTGGAGTGAACGATGTTAGCGGGAATTTTATTTGCCCTCGGAGCGGGGCTGATGTGGGGATTGATCTTTGTCGGGCCGCTGCTGGTTCCGGACTATCCGGGAACCCTGCAGTCCATGGGCCGCTATCTGGCCTTCGGGCTGATTGCGCTGCCGCTGGCCTGGCAGGATCGTCAGCGCCTGCGCGGTCTGACGGGGGATGACTGGCGGGAAGCGTTTAAGCTGACGCTGGTGGGGAATCTGCTTTACTACGCCTTTCTGGCGACGGCTATCCAGCGTACCGGCGCGCCGGTTTCCACGATGATTATCGGCACGCTGCCGGTGGTGATTGCGGTCTGCGCCAACCTGTTTTACGGCGGCGATGATGGCCGGCTCAGCTGGCGGAGCCTGGCTCCTGCACTGCTGCTGATCGTCTGCGGGCTGGCCTGCGTTAACGTGGCTGAGATGAGCGGGGCCGGGCAGCAGTTCGACCCGTGGCGCTATTTCAGCGGTATCGCGCTGGCGCTGGCTGCGGTTATCTGCTGGACGTGGTATCCGCTGCGCAACTCGCGCTGGCTGCGGCAGCATCCGACGCTGCGCCCCGGTACCTGGGCAACCGCGCAGGGGCTGGCAACGCTGCCGCTGGCGCTGCTGGGCTATCTGCTGGTGATGGGGCAGCTGCATCTGACGCAGCCTGAGTTTAGTCTGCCGTTTGGCCCGCAGCCGGGGGTATTTATCGCGCTTATGCTGGCTATCGGGCTGCTGTGCTCGTGGCTGGGGACGCTGTGCTGGAATGAAGCCAGCCAGCGCCTGCCTGCGGTGCTGCTCGGGCCGTTAATCGTATTTGAAACGCTGGCCGGGCTGGCCTACACCTTTGCCCTGCGCCAGGCGTGGCCACCTTTGCTGACGTTTTGCGGCATTATCTGCCTGATTAGCGGGGTGGTGGTGGCGATGCGGATTAAGCCTCAGCCACGGATTGTGCCGCTGAACGAATAATCATCAGACAGTATGCTGCGTTAACTTTAGCGAAAACATTAGCACCGACCGCATATTACTTGCCCGGTCGGTGGCTAATGTTAAAGAGTGATAAATAATTTCTGCTGTCAGCAGACTACTGACTGTCACAGCTGCAAGGGTAGTGATAAACGCTGCGGCTGATATTCAGCAGGCGGCAGCTGCGGCGGGTTCCCACGTTGTGGGTATCCTGCAGAAAGGTGACCGCTTTACGCTTATCGCCGGTGGTGAAGAATTTCTTCACAATACTCTGAAGCAGTTCTTTATCGGAGGAAATCAGCTGCAGTTCGCGCGACAGGCTGTGCAGTGACTCTTCTAATTCTTTGATTTTTCTTCCATGTTCTGAATTTAATCCGGCGTACTTCTTTTTCCAACTGTAGAAGGTCGCTTCAGAAATACCGAGGTTTTCACAAATTTGTTTAACTTTAATACCTTCTTCTGAATCTTTAATTGCTCTGCTGATTTGTTCTGCCGTATATCGTGACTTTCTCATAAATGCTATTACCTTTCTTAACTATAATATGGCGATAATAACTGGAGTTAATTCGTGCTGAGGTAGTTCGGCTATTTTATATCAGTATTTCACGATATGCGATTAGGAAAATTCCTGTGGATTTAAAAATAAACTCTGATTCGGATTATTGCGGTGAGGGTTATTTTAGAGCAGAGGTAATTCCACGCAGTTTTAACAAAGTAGCAAAGAAGAGGAAGTGAAGGGGGAAATGAAAACAATACAGCCCGATGAAGGTGGCTTCATCGGGCCGGGAAATCAGGGCATCGGCCAGTCCGGCGGCGTCTGGCTCATGACGTTGATAAACACGTCTTTAGTGATATGCCAGAAGTTGTATAAATTCTCCATGCTCAGGGTCATCCCCAGCAGGCCGGTCACAAACCAGCACGACATGCCAATGCCGATGCCGGTGAAGACGAACGCCATGGCGTTGCGGCTGGCTTTACGGCACTGCACGTTAAACGTGCTGGCGATAAACATCATTACTGCACTCAGCAGTTCCCATCTCATCAGCATAACGCTGGCAGTAATCGTACCCATGTTTAACTCCACGATGATCGGTCCTGACAGACTGGAAGCGGCATCACCGAAAGCGGAACAAGAGCTGCCAGGTAGGCTCTTTCCGGACTGACATCAAAGGTCAAGGAAGTGTGACGACGGTCACATTATATCATCGGTTTTTAAAAGTTGAACGAAATTTACGCACGATATGACAGTTTTTTGCCTCGTGGAAAGCACCCTATCGTTATGCGGTATGCCGGGTTTTTCTTAATCAAAAGGAATGAAATTTATCACGGTGATTAAATTTGCCCATCGAAAAAGGCTTTTTCACTTTGCATAAAAGCAGTGAATCAACTAAGAGCGTGCGGTGAAAATCAGATCCATTTATTACTGGAGTTTTGTGGCTGTCATTTCCACGATTAAATATTCATGACAACAATGATTAATCACTCTGATATGAATTTATTTTTTCATTTTTTGAACAAGCGTCTTTTTCTAAATTGCAGAAAGTGGCGGGATTAGTCTTATTTCAACTGGTATGGTGAGTTTGGTAATTTATTGAAAATAAATAATTTATTGTTTTAAAATTTCAGAAAATAATCCTGGATTACAAAGGTTTAAGAGGAATCTTAAGTCTGAAAAGTTGTACAAGACCCCAATGCTATGTAGGATTTTAATCACCAATGATACGTCTCCCCATTTTCCCGAAACCCGAATTCGGGTGGGGATTCCTTCACCCTAAAAAATTAAATAAATAATAAACCCAACAATACACCTGTACGGATAAGTAAAATAATAAAGGAGTTGCCGTGTTATTTTGTTGCTTTTCCAGGTTGAAATGCCGCCCACACCAGCGGAAAAAAACGGTCGCGTTATTACTCACTTTCAGCGCCCTGCCATCGCTGGCGGCGGCGCAGAATTATGACGCCCTGATCGTTGCCGCTCGCGAGGGGAACAATGCTCCTGCTCTGCAATTCTTCGACGGTGAAGCCGCACGACGAACGCTGAGTGCGGGTGAAATAGCCGACTGGTTGCAGATTGCCAACTGGGCCGGGAACGATCGTCAGGTCGTAGCTATATGGCAGCGCTACACTACGCGGGTAACGCTGCCGGTGCGTGGCCTGCAGGCGGTGGCCGGTTCGCTGCGCAATCTGCACCAGTGGCAGCCGTCGCTGACGCTCTGGCAGCGGGCGCTGGCCCGCGAGCCGGGCAACGACGATCTGCACAGCGGGTATCTGATGACCCTGGCCGATGCCGGCCGCAGTGCGCAAGCCCTGCCGCTGGCGCAGCAGCGTGTCGCACAGGCTGCTAACGCGCGTCGCTGGCTCGACCTCTCCTACGTGCAGTTTGCCGCCGGGAAAAAAGAGGATGCGCTACAGTCCGCCAGCCAGGCGGAATTGCGCTTCGCGGGCGATCGGCAGATTGAACAAAACTACCTGAATGTGCTCTCCCTCAATCGGGTCAGCGGCCCGGCGCTGCTTCAGGTTGCGCACGCAAGCCCCGATGCGGCGCAGCTGCGCAGATTGCAGCGCGATGCCGCGGCGGAAAAAGTACGTATTGCCTTTGCGCCCAGCCGCTCAGAAGCGGAGCGCTTTACCGTCGCCGATCGGGCGCTGGCCGACTATCAGCCGCTGCTGGCGGCCTGGCAGCACGACCCTGCCGCTCATTCTGACTATCAGCAGGCGCGCATCGACAGATTGGGTGCGCTGGTGGCCCGCAGCCGGATGCAGGAAGCGGTGGATGAGTACCAGCGGCTGACGGCGGAAGGTACGGTGATCCCGACCTACGCCCGCCGCTGGGTGGCGGCCGCCTTCCTCTGGCTGCGCCAGCCGGATCGCGCGGTGGCACTCTATCAGTCGCTGTCGCCGGAAACCTCATCCAGTCCGCTCAGCCGCACCGAACAGAGCGATCTGTTCTATGCGCTGGCCGAAGATGAGCAGCCCGAAGCCGCACGCCGGCAGAGCGATCGGTTTGTTGCCTCCAGCCCGTATCTGCTCAATATTTTCGGTTCACCGGAACGGGTGCCTAACGACGACTGGCTGGATGCACAGCAGCTGCAGGTTCAGTCGGCACTGCTGCATGACGATCTGCCAGCGGCACAGCAGCAGGCCGAACATCTGGCGCGCACCGCGCCGGGAAATCAGGGATTACAGATCGACGTAGCCAGCCTGTGGCTGACCCGCGGCTGGCCGCGCCGGGCTGAAGCCGAGTTGAAGCGCGTGGAAAGCATGGAGCCGCGCAGTCTGGGGCTGGAAACGCAGCAGGGGCTGACCGCGCTGGAGCTTCAGGAGTGGCGGCAGGCCGACCTGCTGGCGGATGACGTGATCGAGCGCCAGCCGGAAAGCCGCAGCACGCAGCGGCTCGATCGTCTGCGCGATGTGCATCGCTACGCCGAGCTGCGCGTGCAGGGTGAACACGGCATCAACTCCGACAGCCCGGTTAGCGGCGCTAACGATCTCTCCCTCGACGCGCTGCTCTACAGTCCGCCCATCGAAGAGAACTGGCGGGTCTTCACCGGCCTGTCGTTTGCCGACAGCGAATTCAGCGAAGGAAGGGGGATTAACCGCAGCGTGCGCGGGGGCGTGGAGTATCGCGTGCGCGACAACTGGGCGGAGGCGGAGCTGAACGGCCAGCGCTACGGCAGCGGGCAGAAAATCGGTGCGCGGCTGTCGGGCTGGCACGATTTTAGCGATAGCTGGCGCATCGGCGGCAGCGCGGAGCGGCTGATGCGTGAAGCGCCGCTACAGGCACTGCGCAACGGCATCACCGTCAACGGCGGTAATCTCTGGGCGCGCTGGCGGCAGAGCGAACGCCGCGAATGGCAGGCTTCCGTCGCGCCCTCCTGGTTTTCGGACGGTAACAACCGCGTTGAGTGGTCGGTTGACGGCTCGGAGCGGCTGACCTCGGGCGCGCGCTATACCCTCGACTTCACGCCGAATATCAGCGGCAGCCACAACAGCAAAACGGATACGCCGTACTACAGCCCGTCGCGGGATCTGGCGGTGGTGCCTGCGTTGAGCCTCGATCACCTGATGTATCGCCACTATCAGACCGAATGGAGTCAGCAGGTTGAGCTGGGTGCCGGTGCCTACTGGCAGCAGGGGCAGGGCAGCGGCGCGGTGACCACGGTCAGCTACGGCCAGCGGGTTCGCTGGAACGACGTGCTGGATACCGGCGTCAAGCTGACGTGGGATAAACGCCCGTATGACGGCGTCCGCGAGAAAAACCTTTCTGTTTCATTTGATATGAACTACCGATTCTGAGGATCAGACGATGCGTTTGTTCATGCTTCTTCTATTGTTGCCCGTTGCGCTGCTGCTAAACGGATGCAGTCAGGCCGAGCGCCCGCGCTTTCTCTCTCCCGCTGACCGACCGCTGTCAGCCGCGGAAAAGCCGTGGCCGAAAAATCACTTTATTGTCCTCGCCTATCACGACGTGGAGGATGAGTCCGCCGATCAGCGCTACCTGTCGGTGCGCAGCAGCGCGCTAAACGACCAGTTCGCCTGGCTGCGGGAAAACGGCTACCACCCGGTGTCGGTGGACGAGATCCTCACCGCCAAAGCCGGTGGCAAGCCGCTGCCGGAAAAAGCGGTACTGCTCAGCTTCGACGATGGCTACAGCAGTTTTTATCGCCGCGTCTGGCCGCTGTTGCAGGCGTACCGCTGGCACGCGGTGCTGGCCCCGGTGGGCAGCTGGATCGATACTCCCGCCGGGCAGCCGGTGAACTTTGGCGGGCTGATGACGCCGCGCGATCGCTTCACCACCTGGCAGCAAATCGCCGAGATGTCGCGCTCCGGGCTGGTTGAAATCGGCGCACATACTTATGCCCAGCATGAAGGCGAGGTGTCCAACCCGCAGGGCAACAGCGAGCCGTATGCGGTGAACCGCCGCTACGACACCAAACAGCAGCGTTATGAAACCGGTGCCGAGTATCGCCAGCGGGTGAACGCCGACGTGGCTAAAATCACCCAGCGCATTACCGATGCCACCGGCAAAGCGCCGCGCGTCTGGGTCTGGCCTTACGGTGCCGCCGGCGGTGAAGCGCTGAGCATCGTGCGCCAGCACGGCTACCAGATGGCGATGACGCTGGATGACGGGCTGGCTTCCGTTGATGCGCTGGACAACGTGCCGCGCCTGCTGATTGCTAACAACCCCAGCCTGGAAAGCTTTGCCCAGCGGGTGGTGGAGGTGCAGGAAACCAGCGACATGCGGGTGATGCATGTCGACCTCGACTACGTCTACGATGCCGATCCTAAGCAGCAGGCGCGTAATTTAGACAAGCTGATCCAGCGCGTGGCCGACTCTGGGGCGAACACCGTCTTCTTACAGGCGTTCGCCGATCCTGACGGTGACGGGCTGGTGCATGAGCTCTATTTCCCCAACCGCTGGCTGTCGGTACGCGAGGATCTGTTTAACCGCGTGGCGTGGCAGATCGCCACCCGCACCAGCGCTGAGGTGTATGCCTGGATGCCGGTGCTGGCCTTCGATCTGGATAAATCGCTGCCGCGCGTGGAGAAAATCGATCTGAAAACCGGGCAGACCCGGGTGGACCGGCAGCAGTATCAGCGCCTGTCGCCGTACAGCGCAGTGGCCCGCGATCGTATTCGCGAGATCTACCAGGATCTCGCCAGTCACGCGGTGTTCAGCGGGATCATCTACCACGATGACGCAGTGCTCGCCGATGATGAAGATGCCAGCCTGGATGCTATGCGCGCCTATCAGGCCGCCGGATTCCCGGCATCGATCGCCGATATTCGTCGCGATCCTGCCACCTTCCAGCGCTGGACGCGCTTCAAGAGCCGCACGCTGATCGACTTCACCCGCCAGCTGACCGCTGACGTGCGGGCTATTCGCGGGCCGCAGGTGAAAACCGCGCGCAATATCTTTGCCCTGCCGATCCTGGAACCGCAGAGCGAAGCGTGGTTTGCGCAGAATCTTGACGACTTCCTGCAGGCCTATGATTGGGTTGCGCCGATGGCGATGCCGCTGATGGAAAAAGTGCCGATGCCGGAAAGCAACGCCTGGCTGGACAAGCTGGTGACCGAAGTGGGTCGCCGCCCCGGCGCGCTGAAGAAGACCGTCTTTGAGCTGCAGTCCCGCGACTGGCGGCAGCCGGAACAGCACGGCGCTATCCCGGCGGCACAGCTGGCGAGCTGGATGAAACAGCTGCAAACCAGCGGTGCGCAGAGCTTTGGCTACTATCCGGATGATTTCCTTAACGACAGCCCCGCGCTGAACGACATCCGTCCCGTGTTTTCATCAACCTGGTATCCGCTGCCATGATCGATCGTATTCTTGCCTTTCTGATGCTCTGCCTGGTGCTGAGCATACCGTTCGGTATTACGGTGATTTATACCGGTGAAGTGATGCTGAACTTTGTCTTCTTCTGGCCG
The DNA here is from genome assembly GCF_016624545.1 of Erwinia sp. S38. Classification (NCBI taxonomy): domain Bacteria; kingdom Pseudomonadati; phylum Pseudomonadota; class Gammaproteobacteria; order Enterobacterales; family Erwiniaceae; genus Erwinia; species Erwinia sp. S38. Next base: position 170,026 of record NZ_JACVTS010000001.1, read on the forward strand.
CTGTTTATGTCCGGTATCTGGATGACCGGCGGGCTCTATTTCTGGTTTTATCGCGAACGCCACTGGAAGTGGGGGAAAGACGTCGCGGCCCCCGAGCTGGAGGGGAATCCGCTGATTTCGATTATTGTTCCCTGCTACAACGAAGAGGCTAACGCCGAGGAGACGCTGCTGGCGGCGCTGGGCCAGCGCTACAGCAATATCGAAGTGATCGCCGTTAACGACGGTTCCAAAGACAACACCGCCGCCGTGCTGGATGCGATGGCTGTCAGCCACCCCAAACTGCGGGTGATCCACCTGGCGGCTAATCAGGGGAAAGCGATTGCGCTACAGACCGGAGCCGCCGCCGCGCGCAGCGACTTCCTGGTGTGCATTGATGGCGACGCGCTGCTGGACAGGGACGCCGCTGCATGGCTGGTGGCACCGCTGCTGAATAATCCGCGCGTGGGGGCGGTGACCGGTAATCCGCGTATCCGCACCCGCTCGACGCTGATTGGTCGAATTCAGGTGGGTGAGTTCTCCTCGATTATCGGCCTGATCAAGCGCACACAGCGGGTTTACGGCCAGGTGTTTACCGTTTCCGGCGTGGTCGCCGCGTTCCGCCGCCGCGCGCTGGCGGAAATCGGCTACTGGAGCCCGGACATGATCACCGAAGATATTGATATCAGCTGGAAGTTACAGCTGCGTCACTGGTCGGTGTTTTTTGAACCGCGCGCGCTGTGCTGGATACTGATGCCGGAAACGCTGAAAGGCCTGTGGCGCCAGCGGCTGCGCTGGGCGCAGGGCGGAGCCGAGGTGTTCCTGAAAAATCTGCGTCATATCTGGTCCTGGGAGTATCGCCGGATGTGGACGCTGTTCTTTGAATTCAGCCTGTCAACCATCTGGGCCTTCACCTATGCGGTAAGCGTCATTCTGTTCCTGCTGGGGCTGGTGATGCCGATCCCCGACAGTATCCGGGTTTACGACCTGTTCCCGCCGCAGTTTACCGGCATGGTGCTGGCGGTGACCTGTTTGCTGCAGTTTAGCGTCAGCCTGCTGATTGAACGCCGCTACGAGCCGCGTCTGGCCGGTTCTCTGTTCTGGGTCATCTGGTATCCGCTGGTCTACTGGATGCTGAGTCTGTTCACCACGCTGGTGGCGTTCCCTAAAGTGATGCTGCGCTCCAGAAAGCAGCGCGCCCGCTGGGAAAGCCCCGATCGCGGCATCGAAAAAGGATAATAACTATGGCGAATCCGTTGATTTTCACCCCGCGCGGCTGGGTGCCGCGCGCTATCGATTTTGTGCTGACGTTGTTTGGCTGGGGCGGATTTATCTGGCTGTTTACCACCGGGCTGCTCAAAGTCCTGCAAACCATGCCCTTCAGTGGCCCGCGTCCGCTGGTTTCCGGGCTGAGTACGCTGACGCTGTATATTGGCATCGGGCTGTTTAATGCACTGCTGCTGATCGGCTGGGCCAAGTATAACCAGCTGCGTTTTCGCATTGAGCGCCGTCGGCGCAGGCCAGGACTGGAGCAGGTAGAGGTGGCACGCAGTTTTGACATCAGCCAGCAGGATGTCAGCCTGCTGAGCGGCAGCGATATGCTACGGGTGTATCACGATAGCGACGGGCGTATTACGCAGGTCGAAGCGCTGCGGGAGCCGGCCTGAGGGCCGCTTTCAGGGAGGGACGCAATGTGACTATCGATCGTGATGGCAGCTCAGCTGCCGCCGCACCGTCGCGCACGCTGCCGACGCTGCGGAAATCATTCCACCGCATCCACCTCATTATTGCTGTGGTTTCGCTGCTGGCGGGGCTGATTTCTCTGCTGGCGATGGCGCTGGAGAAACCCCATCAGGGCGGGCAGCTGCCCTTCTATCTGTGGCCGCTGCTGCTGCTGCTCAGCGTGGCGCTGTTGGTCAGCGGGCTGATTGCCAGCTTCCTCACCCGGCGGCTCAATGCGGAGCTGGAGCGCTGGCATCATCACCTGACGCGGGAGAATGACACGCTTGCCCATCAGGCGCTGCACGACACGCTAACCGGTTTACCCAACCGCGCGGTGTTCACCTATCAGCTGGAGAAACGCTGGTTGGATCTTCGGGAGCGTCAGCGCATCGCCGTACTGTTTATCGACGGCAACCGCTTCAAAGAGGTCAACGATCGGTTCGGCCATGCGGCGGGCGACAGGGTGCTGAGGGTTGTCGCTCAGCGGCTACGGGCCCGGCTGCGTAAAGACGATCTGGTGGCGAGGCTCGGCGGCGACGAGTTTGCCATTTTGCTGACGTCAATCGATCGCGAAGAGCAGGCGGCGCAGGTAGCGCGGGATATCACCGCCGAGATGCGGCAGCCTGTAAAACTGGGTGACGGTACGCTATTACCTCAGACGCTGAGTATTGGTGTTGCCTTAGGCAAGCATCATCAGAGTACTGAGGTGCTGCTTGCCCAGGCGGACAGCGCGATGTATCAGATTAAACAGCGGGGTGGTGGCTGGTTCTTGTCCCCGTCGTTCTGGGAGCTGACCCCCGGGGTGCCACCGGAGGGAGAGGCGGCACCGTGCTGACCCGGGCGGGTCAGTTGCAGACGGTGCTGGCTTTACTGCTGCTGCGCGCGAAGCCGCTGATCGCAAAGTCGCTACAGTCGAAATTCCAGCTGCCGCGCTGGAGTGCCTGACGACGCATAGTGTGGCGATAGGCGGTCGGCGTTTGCGAGAACTGACGGCGGAACACGCGGGAAAAAGTCTGCTGTGAGTCGTAGCCATACTGCATGGCGATATCAAACACCGGGCGCTGGGTTTTCCGCAGCTCTTCTGCCGCCAGCGTCAGGCGGCGCTCGCGAATATAGCCCCCCAGCGTTTGCTTGGTTACGGTGCGGAACATGCGCTGTAGATGCCATTTCGAATAGCCCGATTTGGCCGCCACTTCATCAATCGACAGCGTTTTATCAAGATTGCTTTCGATCCAGTCGGTAAGGGTGCGGATGATGTCATCATGCATACATTTTTCTCCCTGGTTCTGCGTCAAATCTGGCCGTCATAACAACTGACGTATCAGAAACGGATGGGCACGATGGAACACGCATCTCGCCCTTTCAATGGAGGCTGAGTATAATTCCTCAAGTTAACTTGAGGTAAAGAGCTAAATGAAAAAAAGCGGCAACTCCCCCAACAAGCGTGAACTGACCCCCGGCGACGTGGCGCAGCGCTGCGGTGTCGCAGTTTCTGCGCTGCATTTCTATGAAAGCAAAGGATTAATCAGCAGCCATCGCAACGCAGGGAATCAGCGCCGTTACACGCGAGACGTGCTGCGCCGGGTAGCGATTATCAAAATTGCCCAGCGCATCGGCATTCCGCTGGCGACAATCGGCGACAATTTAATGCAGTTTCCGCCGGGAAAACGCATGTCGCCGAGAGAGTGGGCAGTGCTGTCGAAGCAGTGGCGCGACGAGCTGGATAGCCGTATCGAAATGCTCACCCACCTGCGGGACGATCTGGATGGCTGCATCGGCTGCGGTTGCCTCTCCATGGAAGACTGCCCGCTGCGTAACCCGAATGACCGACTGAGCGAGCAGGGGACCGGTGCGATCCTGCTGGATGTGAAAAGCAGCTGAGCCAAACCTATACTTCAGGTTTGGCGTTGACAGGAGCGAGCATGATCACCGTACATCATCTGAACAACTCCCGTTCGCAGCGCGTACTGTGGCTGCTGGAAGAGCTGGACGTGCCTTATCAGATCAAGCGCTATCAGCGAGAGCCGAGCATGCTGGCCCCCGAAGCGCTGAAAAAAATCCATCCGCTGGGGAAATCACCGGTTATCACCGACGGCAACCGGGTGATTGCCGAGTCCGGCGCGATTCTGGAGTACCTTGAGTCGCGCTATGACGACGAAGAAAGGCTGACTTTAATAGAAGAAGAGGAGCAGCTGCAATCGCGCTACTGGCTGCACTACGCCGAAGGATCGCTGATGCCGCTGCTGGTGATGAAACTGATATTCAGTCGGATGGGCCAGGCGCCGGTGCCCTGGCTGCTCAGGCCGGTTGGCAGCGCGTTTGGCAAAGGGGTGCAGAAAGCGTATCTGGACAAGCAGCTGGCCACCCATCGTCAGTTCATCGAGCAGCACCTGGCGCAGCATGCGTGGTTTGCCGGCAGCCGCTTCAGCATTGCCGACGTGCAGATGAGCTTTCCACTGCTGGCGCTGACCGCGCGCGGTGGTCGTGCAGACAGCCCGGCGATTCAAAACTGGCTGGATAAAATTCAGCATCGCGGTGCCTGGCAGCGTGCGTTGCAAAAGGGCGGTGAAATCACTCTCTCCTGACGGATTTTTCGCGCTTTCTCAGCTGTTCATAAGAAAGCGCTATTTTTGCCGTACCGCGTATCTCTATAAAGTTTCTTTTAAGCCGGGATTCACGTTGAATCACCGAGTTGCCGATTATGGAATAAATAAAGATAACCGTGAACAGGTGTTGAAAACAGACCGTTAAACGCTGGATAATCGTTTGCCTTTTAATTAAGCATCTAAATTACGCGGTTATAAACACGAAAAAAGGAAACCTTATTCTTTTTCTCGTGAATATTGCATCGAAGACGCAAACGTTTACGTCCATTTGCTTCAACGGTGCCACGCAGCAATAGTTCATAAGAAATTTCAGGGGATTACTATGTCGACTCCTTCTAAACCGGCCGGTGGTACGTTAGACACCTGGTTCAAAATATCCGCGCGCGGTAGCAGCGTGCGTACCGAAGTTCTGGCCGGTCTGACCACGTTTCTGGCCATGGTGTATTCGGTCATTGTGGTGCCGGGCATGCTGGGCAAAGCCGGTTTCTCACCGACGGCGGTATTTGTTGCCACCTGTCTGGTTGCCGGATTTGGCTCATTGTTGATGGGACTGTGGGCGAATTTGCCAATGGCTATCGGCTGCGCCATCTCCCTGACTGCCTTCACCGCCTTTAGTCTGGTGCTGGGTCAGCAGATTAGCGTGCCGGTTGCGCTGGGCGCGGTGTTCCTGATGGGTATCCTGTTTACCGTGATCTCCGCAACCGGGATTCGCGCCTGGATACTGCGCAATTTACCGATGGGCGTGGCGCACGGTACTGGCGTAGGTATCGGTCTGTTCCTGCTGCTGATTGCCGCCGACGGCGTTGGCCTGGTCGTAAAAAACCCGGCTCCGGGCCTGCCGGTAGCGCTGGGTCACTTCGTCTCCTTCCCGGTAATTATGTCGCTGCTGGGGTTGGCGGTGATTTTTGGTCTGGAAAAACGCCGCGTCCCCGGTGGCATCCTGTTAACCATTATCGGAATTTCAGTGATTGGGCTGATCTTTGATCCTTCAGTGAAATACCAGGGCCTGTTTGCCATGCCGAGCCTGAGCGATGCGCAGGGCAACTCGCTGGTGTTCAGCCTGGACATTCTCGGCGCGTTGCAGCCTGCGGTGCTGCCAAGCGTGCTGGCGCTGGTGATGACGGCGGTGTTTGATGCCACCGGTACCATTCGCGCCGTTGCCGGTCAGGCGAATCTGCTGGATAAAAACAATCAGATTATCGACGGCGGTAAAGCGCTGACCAGCGACTCGGTGAGCAGCATCTTCTCCGGTCTGGTGGGCGCAGCGCCTGCGGCGGTGTATATCGAGTCTGCGGCCGGTACGGCGGCGGGCGGTAAAACCGGCCTGACGGCGGTGGTGGTTGGCGTGCTGTTCCTGCTGATCCTGTTCCTGTCGCCGCTGGCGTATCTGGTTCCGGGCTATGCGACGGCACCGGCGCTGATGTACGTTGGCCTGCTGATGCTGAGCAACGTGTCGAAAATCGACTTCGATGATTTCGTTGATGCGATGTCCGGCCTGCTGGCCGCGGTATTTATCGTGCTGACCTGCAACATTGTGACCGGCATTATGATCGGTTTCGGTTCGCTGGTGATTGGCCGCATTGTGGCCGGTGAATGGCGCAAGCTGAATATCGGCACCGTGGTTATCGCGGTAATATTGGTTGCCTTCTACGCGGGCGGCTGGGCGATTTAATCCTGTTCCGGGGCCGAAATCTTCGGCCCCACCTTCAGATGTCACTGAATTTTCCCCTCGACGCACATCCTGTTTTTCATCAGTTTATTTATTTGCTTTACTATAACCAGTGTCTTACGGCGCTGCCGGATAGGGCATGGCTCTTGCCTTGCCGGCGTTCACCTGCACACAACTGGAAGATAAATAAAGGAAAACATGGAAATCTTCTTTACCATCCTGATCCTGATGCTGGTCGTTTCGCTGTCGGGCGTCGCCGCGCGAATGATCCCATTTCAAATTCCCCTGCCGCTGGTTCAAATCGCCGTGGGCGCACTGCTTGCCTGGCCGACGTTTGGTTTGCATGTCGATTTTGACCCGGAGCTGTTCTTAGTGCTGTTTATCCCGCCGCTGCTGTTTGCCGACGGTTGGAAGACCCCCACCAGTGAGTTTTTGCACCACGGGCGCGAGATTATCGGCCTGGCGCTGGTGCTGGTACTGATTACCGTGGTGGGGATTGGCTACCTGATTTACTGGCTGGTTCCGGGCATCCCGCTGATCCCGGCGTTTGCTCTGGCGGCGGTACTGTCACCGACCGATGCCGTGGCGCTGTCCGGCATTGTTGGGGAAGGGCGCATCCCGAAAAAAATTATGGCGATCCTGCAGGGCGAAGCGTTGATGAACGACGCATCGGGCCTGGTATCGCTGAAGTTTGCCGTCGCGGTGGCGATGGGCACGATGGTGTTTACCGTTTCCGGCGCGTCGCTGGAATTCCTCAAGGTGGCGATTGGCGGCCTGCTGGCGGGTATCGCTATCTGCTGGCTGTACGGTAAATCCCTGCGCCTGTTCAGCCGCTGGAGCGGTGACGACCCGGCAACGCAGACCGTGCTGCTGCTGCTGCTGCCGTTCGCCTCCTACCTGATTGCGGAACACATTGGCGTTTCCGGCATTCTGGCCTCGGTCGCCGCCGGGATGACCATCTCCCGCTCCGGCATTATCCGTCAGGCACCGCTGGCCATGCGCCTGCGCGCCAACGGTGCCTGGCAGATGCTGGAATTCGTCTTTAACGGCATGGTGTTCCTGATGCTGGGCCTGCAGCTGCCGGGCATTCTGGAGATTTCCGTGCGTCAGGCCGATGCCGATCCGAACGTCGAACTGTGGGCGCTGTTTGCCTCCGTCGTGACCATCTATGCCGCGCTGATGCTGGTGCGCTTTGGCTGGCTGTGGGGCATGCGTTACATCAGCCGCCATATGCTGAAAAAACGCCCGATGGAGTTTTCCAGCTATACCACCCGTGAGCTGCTGATCGCCTCCTTCGCCGGCGTGCGCGGTGCAATTACCCTCGCCGGCGTGCTGTCGATTCCGCTTCTGCTAAGCAACGGCAACGACTTCCCGGCACGCTATGAGCTGGTGTTTCTCGCGACCGGCGTGATCCTCTTCTCCCTGCTGGTGGGCGTGGTGATCTTACCGCTGCTGCTGCGTGGGATTGAAGGGACCGATAAAACCGGTCACCGCCGTGAAGTGCAGATGGCACGGGCGGTGATGGCCGGCACGGCGATTGAAAGTCTGTACAAAATGGAAGAGCGCCTGCTGGCCGACAGCGAAGAAGCGCTCGATCCTGAGCTGCTGAAAGAGGTCAGTTCGCGGGTGATTGGTAATCTGCGCCGCCGGGTGGATGGCAAAGAGGATCTGGAGCGCGCGCTGTATGCGGAAAACCTGGAACGTCGCTTCCGCCTGACCGGCCTGCGTGCCGAGCGTGGCGAGCTGTATCACCTGCGTGCCACGCAGCAGATCAGCGACGAAACGATGCACAAGCTGCTGCACGACCTTGACCTGCTGGAAACGCTGCTGAGCGAAAAAGAAGAGTAAGCCTGAACAGGGCGACCGTCGAAAGGGTCGCCCTTTTTTATGGCGTTAAACCGTCAGCCCGGGCGTGCTGTCCGGCCAGAATTCGCGGCAGCAGGCAATCCACGCCTGGGCGCTGCGCGACAGATAGCTTCCCTCCCGCCAGATCAGCCCCAGCTTCCACACCAGGTCCGACTCCAGCGGCAGCCACAGCAGCTGGCTTTTATCCAGCCGCTGGCAGATCGGTTCCGGCAGGATAGCTACGCCCATCCCCGCCTGCACCATTGCCGCCAGAAAATCCCACTGCCCGCTGCGTACGGCAATCTGCGGCGTGAAGCCACTGGCCTGAAAAGCGCGCATCAGCTGGCGGTTAAGGGAAAACTCTTCGTTGTAGATCAGAATCGGCTGCCCGGCCAGTTCGCTGAGTTTGAGGTGCGTGCGCCGCAGCCAGGCTTCGGTACGCGGCACCAGCACGCACAGCGGATGGCTCATCAGCGGCAGTGCGTTAAGCGGCAGATCGTCGGCCACCGGCAGGGCGGTCATGGCGATATCCAGGCTGCCTGACAGCACCGCCTGCTGCACGGTCAGGCCGCCGAATTCGGAAATTTTCAGCTCCACGCCGGGATAGCGCTGACGGAAAGCGGAGATCGACCCGGCGATCTGCATGCCGACCATCGGCGGAATACCCAGCCGCAGCTCGCCGGTTTTCAGCTCGTTGAGATCGCTGATTTCCGCTTCCAGCTGCTTGAACTCCTGCAAAATGGTCAGCCCGCGCTGATAGACCGCCTGGCCGGTATCGGTCAGGTGCAGCTTGCGGCCCTCGCGCATCAACAGGGTACAGCCGAGTTCATCCTCCAGCTGGCGCAGCATTTTGCTGATGGTCGGCTGGGTGACATACAGCTGTTCGGCGGCCCGGGTAAAGCTTTGCTGGCGGACAACCTCAACAAAATAGCGCAGGGCGCGAACGTCCATAATCATTCCTGTTTGGCATAGTTGGAATAATATTAAGTCATTTTTTTCACGCTTTGTTACCCCTTTATAATAATCACAGCAAAATTGCTGCCAAAGGGGTAATAAAGCGATGGCCACCATGACAGACCCGGTGAAAACGGGCTGGCTACTACGGGTTCAGGTTCCGCTACAGGTGATACTGTATGTCGGTTTGTTTGTTTTTTCACAACATCTGGTGAGCTGGCTGCACCTCCCGCTGCCGGCCAATATCGTCGGCATGCTGCTGCTGCTGGCGATGATCATGCTGCGCATCCTGCCCATCGGCTGGGTGAAAGCCGGGTCTAACTGGCTGCTGGCCGAAATGCTGCTGTTCTTCATTCCGGCGGTCGTAGCGGTGGTGAACTACTCCGAACTGCTGCGCGTTGAGGGCTGGCGTATCCTGCTGGTGATTACCCTCAGTACGCTGCTGGTGCTGGCGGCAACCAGCATCGTCGTCGATCGGGTCAGCCGTTTTGAGCTGTGGCTGGCCGCGCGTAAACAGCAGAGGCAGCACCATGAATGATTTTGTCCTGAGCGTGCTGTGCCTGGCCGCAACCCTGCTGATTTACTTTGCTAATAAACGGCTGTATCGCCGCTGGCATCGTCTGCTGCTGATGCCGCTGGTGATGACGCCAATGGTGCTGGTGGCGCTGCTGGTGGTCACCCATATCAGCTGGCAGGACTACATTGGCGAAAGCCGCTGGCTGCTGTGGCTGCTCGGCCCGGCAACGCTGGCTTTCGCGGTGCCGGTCTATGAAAACACGGCGATTATCCGCCGCCACTGGCTGTCGCTGACTGCCGGGGTGATTACCGCCACGCTGGTGGCAATCTGCAGCTCGGTGTGGCTGGCGCGCCTGCTGACGCTGCCGGAGGAGATCCAGCGTAGCCTGGCGGTGCGCTCGATCACCACGCCTTTTGCGCTGGCGGCCGCCGAGCAGCTGGGCGGCAAACCCGATCTGGTGGCGCTGTTTGTGGTGATCACCGGGGTCTTCGGCATGGCGGTCGGTGACCTGCTGTTCCTGCGCCTGGCGATCAAACAGGGCATGGCGAAAGGCGCAGGATTCGGCGCTGCCTCTCACGGTGCCGGTACCGCGCGTGCCTACGAACTCGGTCCGCAGGAGGGCGTGGTGTCCAGCCTGGTGATGATGCTCTCCGGGGTGCTGACGGTGATTATCGCGCCGATAGTCGGCCATGTAATGTGGGTCAGCGCCTGACGGAAATATCTGGTTACTCACTCTTTTGTAAGATTAATCAAATTTATTACCATTTAGTTCTTTCTCATATAATTCTTAAAACAGTTGGTTTACGCTGCACCACCGCCGTTTTCAGGCGTGAGTAAAATTAATTGGGAGAGAACAATGAAAAAAGTGGCAATGACAACCGGCGCTCTGGCGCTGCTGGCGCTGGCAGGAACGGCTCAGGCGATTGATGGCGGCGTGAGCGTCGGCAAAGATTACACCGACGTACACGTCGGCCTGGGCACCAGTACTCCGGGTTTTGCCTTATCCGGTGACTGGCTGCGCAGCGATCATGATGGCAACGTCAGCAGCCTGGGTCTCGGCTATAACGTGGCGATCGGTGATGTAATGCTTTCCCCAACCATCAAAGCCATGTCCACCAACCCGAAAGACACCAAAGATGGCTACGCCATCGCCGTTGGTGGCGGTGTGAAGGTGCCGGTTACCAAAATGTTCAATGTCTACGGCCAGTACTTCTACTCGCCTGACTCCTTCTCTAGCCATATCGATAACTACCAGGAAGCCTCTGCCGGTGTTAGCTTCCAGCCGATTTCGCTGATTGATGTGAATGTGGGTTACAAGTACATGACCATGAACGGCAAAGACGGTCGTAAAGACAACGTCGTGGCCGACGGTCCGTACGTCGGTGCCGCGCTGCACTTCTAATCGGCCAGGCTTACACTTCGAATCGCGCAAACCTGCGCGGCTGAAGCTGAACGGGGTGAGAATGGGCATTGAGCCTGTTTTCGTCCCGTTTATTCTGCTGTTCTTTTAAATTTAAAATATCCTCCCGGCGGTTTTAACTGAAATATTAAATGATGACTTTCGGACAGCGCTCGGTTTTTTTATTATCGAATGCATACCGTTTGCATAAAAAAGGAAGCGCTGCCTCAGGCGCAGAGAATAAATAAAAAAACGCCTTTCCCGCCTCTGAAAAATAAATCATCTTGCGGTGATGAAAGGAACTCAAACGCCAACGCCGCATGATGCGATTTTTAAAAAGATATTAGGCCACGTGGATACGGTCAAAACCCTCAACGGTGAGGGCTATATTTACACTCTGATTGAACATCAAAGTACGCCCGACAGGCTGATGGCCTTTCGATTAATGCGTTACGCCATTGCCGTCATGCAGCGCCATCTTGATGCCGGAAATGAGACTCTGCCGCTGGTGGTGCCGATACTTTTTTATCACGGTCGGGTCACGCCTTATCCCTATTCGATGAGCTGGCTGCAGGCGTTTAGCGATCCGCAGCGGGCAGCTCAGCTCTACGGTGGAGACTTCCCACTTGTTGATGTGACGGTTATTGCGGATGATGAAATCATGCAACATCGCCGAATGGCGATACTGGAACTGCTGCAGAAGCATATTCGCCAGCGCGATCTCATGGAATTGCTGGAGCCGTTGGTCACGCTAATGTTCACTGGCTACACTGGCGAGGAACAGTTGAAACCGCTGTTCAACTATATGTTACAGGTTGGCAGGACGCCCTCCCCGCATGCTTTTGCTCAGGAGTTGTCTCGCCGAACGTCTGGATACAAGGAGGGAATGATGAGGCTGGCAGAATGGTTTGAGCAGAACGGTAATCAGTTTTTTTTTGAACAGGGAGAGGAAAAAGGGATTGAACAAGGCATGGAAAGGGGGCTGAGAAAAGGCCGCCTTGAGGGGGCGATGGATGTCACAAGATCGCTGGCGCGAAAAATGCTGGTGAAGGGATTCGAGCGGCAGACGGTAGCAGACATTACCGGCCTGTCGGAAGATGAACTTGCCAAATTGGATCATTAATCATCCATCCAGGCCGTGGCTTATCCGTGATGGGGCAGGCATCCGGCCCGCCCCTGTAGCGATCGGTTAATGCCCTTTTCCGCCTTCAATGCCGATACCGGTTTGTGAACGGACGAACTGAGCCTGGAAGCGCAGACGTTCCTGCGCACCTTCCGCTGAGTTATCGGTGACGGAGAACAGCCAGGTGCCGATAAAGGCTGCCAGCATAGAGAACAGCGCCGGATATTCATAAGGATAAACCGGCTTCTCGTGCCCCAGCACCTGTACCCAAACGGTCGGGCCGAGGATCATCAGGACGACCGCGGTAATCAGCCCCAGCCAGCCGCCGACCATCGCACCGCGCGTGGTCAGTTTTGACCAGTACATTGATAGCAGGATAATCGGGAAGTTACAGCTGGCAGCAATCGAGAAGGCCAGCCCGACCATAAACGCAATATTTTGCTTCTCAAACAGTATGCCCAGCGCAATCGCCACCACGCCGAGCACCAGCACGGTGATTTTGGATACTCTCAGCTCTTCACGCTCGGTCGCCTGGCCCTTGCGGAACACGCTGGCGTAAAGGTCATGGGAAACCGCCGATGCGCCCGCGAGGGTTAGCCCGGCTACCACCGCCAGAATCGTGGCGAAGGCCACCGCTGAGATAAAGCCGAGGAACATACTGCCACCAACCGCGTCGGCCAGATGAACCGCGGCCATATTGTTGCCGCCAATCAGTGCACCGGCAGCATCTTTGAAGGCCGGGTTAGCACCGACCAGCAGGATCGCGCCGAAGCCAATGATGAAGGTCAGGAAGTAGAAGTAGCCCATAAAACCGGTGGCGTAAAAGACGCTTTTACGCGCCTCGCGGGCATCGCTGACGGTAAAGAAGCGCATCAGAATATGCGGTAGCCCTGCGGTACCGAACATCAGGCCAAGACCGAGCGACAGCGCGGATATTGGATCTTTCACCAGCCCGCCGGGGCGCATAATCTCAATGCCTTTCGGATGGACCTTCATCGCTTCGGTAAACAGATTATTGAAGCTGAACCCGACGGTTTTCATCACCATGATGGCCATAAAGCTGGCACCGAACAGCAGCAGTACGGCTTTGATGATCTGCACCCAGGTGGTGGCCAGCATGCCGCCGAACAGCACATACATCACCATCAGAATGCCGACCAGCACGACCGCAACGTGGTAGTCCAGCCCAAACAGCAGCTGGATCAGCTTACCGGCCCCGACCATCTGCGCAATCAGGTACAGCGCCACTACCACCAGTGAACCGCAGGCGGAGAGGGTGCGAATAGGTTTTTGCTTCAGGCGGTAGGAGGCCACATCGGCAAAGGTGTAGCGGCCCAGGTTGCGCAGGCGCTCGGCGATCAGGAACAGAATAATCGGCCAGCCGACCAGGAAGCCGAGTGAATAAATCAGGCCATCGTAGCCGGAGGTATAAACCAGCGCGGAAATGCCAAGGAACGAGGCGGCAGACATAAAGTCCCCGGCCATCGCCAGCCCGTTTTGAAAACCGGTAATATTGCCGCCGGCGGTGTAGTAATCACTGCGGGAACGAGTGCGTTTGGAAGCCCAGTACGTAATGCCCAGCGTGGCAGCCACAAAAATCAGGAACATGACAATGGCTTCAACGTTGGTGGGCTGGCGTTCAACCGCACCGGTAATCGCATCGGCAGCCTGCGCACCGAAAGGCAGCAGGGCTGGCAGAGCCAGCGTTAGACGGCGTAGTTTCATCCTTTCACCTCGTTCAGTAATTCACGGGTCAGGCGGTCAAACTCGCCGTTAGCGCGCCAGACGTAAACGCCGGTCAGCACGAAGGAGATAACAATCAGTCCGATGCCGATGGGGATGCCGCGCGTGACATTAGTACCGTCATGCAGCGGCGTGCCCAGCCAGCCGGGAGCAAAAGCAATCAGCAGGATAAAACCGACGTAGAGCACCAGCATAATCAGGGACAGCAGGGTGGCAAAGCTCTGGCGTTTTCTGACCAGTTCTTTAAATCGGGCGCTTTTTTCTATGCGTTGATAAATGACATCGTTCATCACAGCGTCTCCAGAGGTAGAGTTATACCGGGATAGCAGAAGCAGGGCTTCGACGGCCTGGTTTTCTTGTTATAACTTCATGGTGCTGAAAATTAAGACGAAAGACGACGGGCTGCTCTGCGGCAGTTACGCAATGGGGGCACTGAGGCCCCCATCAGATTTACGGCATTTTAATGGCTTGTTTCTCTTCCAGCAGTTTCTCCACGACGCCCGGATCGGCAAGCGTTGAGGTGTCTCCGAGATTACTGGTATCCCCGGTGGCGATTTTGCGCAGAATACGTCGCATGATCTTGCCGGAGCGGGTTTTCGGCAGGGAATCGGTCCAGTGCAATACATCCGGCGTGGCAATTGGGCCAATCTCTTTACGCACCCAGTTACGCACTTCGGTATACAGCTCCGGCGTGGGTTCTTCACCGTGGTTCAGGGTGATATAGGCATAAATCGCCTGGCCCTTCAGGCTGTGAGGAATGCCAACCACGGCGGCTTCGGCAATTTTTGGATGCGATACCAGCGCGGATTCGATCTCGGCGGTCCCCAGGCGGTGGCCGGAAACGTTCAGCACATCGTCAACGCGGCCGGTGATCCAGTAGTCGCCATCGGCGTCACGGCGCGCGCCGTCGCCGCTGAAATACATATTCTTAAACGTTGAGAAATAGGTCTGTTCAAAACGTTCATGATCGCCGAACAGCGTTCGCGCCTGGCCCGGCCACGAATCGATAATCACCAGATTGCCTTCGGTTGCACCTTCCTGCGGATGGCCTTCGTTGTCGACCAGTGCAGGCTGAACGCCAAAGAACGGTTTGGTGGCCGAACCCGGTTTCAGGGTGGTAGCTCCGGGCAGCGGGGTGATCATAAAGCCCCCGGTTTCGGTCTGCCACCAGGTATCGGAGATCGGGCAGCGCCCGTTACCAATTTTTTTGTGGAACCATTCCCAGGCTTCCGGGTTAATCGGCTCGCCGACTGACCCCAGAATACGCAGGGAAGAGCGATCGGTACCCTCAATCGCCTTATCGCCTTCGGCCATCAGCGCACGGACCGCCGTTGGCGCGGTATAGAGGATAGTGACCTTATGCTTATCAACCACTTCCGCCATGCGGCTCGGTTTTGGCCAGTTTGGCACGCCCTCGAACATCAGCGTGGTGGCACCGCAGGCCAGCGGCCCGTAGAGCAGATAGCTGTGGCCGGTGACCCAGCCGACATCGGCGGTACACCAGTAAATATCTTCCGGATGGTAATCAAACACGTACTTAAAGGTGGTGGCGGCATACACCAGATAGCCACCGGTGGTGTGCAGCACGCCTTTCGGCTTGCCGGTAGAACCGGAGGTGTAGAGAATAAACAGCGGATCTTCGGCGTTCATTTCAACCGGCTGGTGCTCGCTGCCGGCGTTAGCCACCAGTTCGTGCCACCACAGATCGCGTCCGCTTTTCCAGCCGCCATCGCGACCGGTACGGCGAAATACCACCACATTTTTCACGCCGGTAACGGCAGGGTTATTCAGCGCGTCATCGACGTTTTTCTTCAGCGGGATGCTGCGACCGGCGCGAACACCTTCATCGGCGGTAATCACCAGTCTGGCGTTACTGTCGATAATACGTCCGGCGACGGCTTCTGGTGAAAAGCCACCGAAAATCACTGAATGGATCGCGCCAATACGCGCGCAGGCCAGCATGGCAACCGCCGCTTCCGGCACCATTGGCATATAAATCGCCACGACGTCGCCTTTATTGATGCCCAGATCCTGCAGCACGTTGGCGAAGCGGCACACGTCACGATGCAACTCACGATAGGTGAGGGTTTTACTTTCGCTGGCGTCATCGCCTTCCCAGATGATGGCCGGATGATCACCGCGCGTTTGCAGGTGGCGATCCAGGCAGTTGGCAGCCAGATTCAGGGTGCCATCTTCAAACCAGCGAATCGAAATATTACCCGGGGCGAAAGAGGTATTTTTCACCGTACGGTAAGGCTTGATCCAGTCAAGTATTTTGCCTTGCTCACCCCAGAATGCATCGGGGTCCTGCACTGATTGCTGGTACATCGACTGGTACTGCTGAGCATTAATCAGGGTATTTTCCGCAATATTCGCGGGAACAGGGTACGTATGTATTTGGCTCATGGCTGGCCTCCTTGAAGATGTTAATAATATGTCAATCAATGGTTAAGTGAAGATGCCCGCAAGGCTTTGTTTTCTTTTTGAGCGGCAGATCACGCCATAACCCAGCGTAATGAAACCGGGGGGAGACATTGTCATAAAGAGAAGGATGCAACAGGAAAAAGGCGAATTTAAGGCGGTGCAGTGTACAAAAAAAGCGCAAGCAGACCGTTAGTTTGGCACGACTAATAGCAGAACCGTGCATAGTTATGTTGTTTTAATGATTTAATATTGTTAACCATAACAATAACTTAGTTTAATGTGATTAAAATCAGAGCTTTATTCTGCCGAGAATTAACAAAATAGATACATCTCTCTCAGGCTTGCATTAATGACGCTTAAAATGGTACTGATTACGCGCCTGAATACAGGTATCAACCATCCATTACCTGTGAATTGACCGGTTTCGGTCTGCCTCCCTTGAGTGTCATTCACTCCGCAAGCTCCGCGCGGAAAGCAGGTCATGTTAAGGAAAAGACTCGTTATGAAAGCAATAAAACTCAGCCTTGCCTGGCAAATATTGATTGCGTTGGTACTGGGGATCGTCGTTGGGGCGGTTCTGCATAATCAACCAGGGGAACGTGAATGGTTAGTCACTAACATTCTCAGCCCTGCCGGTGACATCTTTATTCACCTGATCAAAATGATTGTTGTACCTATCGTTATCTCCACGCTGATTGTTGGCATCGCCGGCGTCGGGGATGCCAAGAAACTCGGACGTATTGGCGTTAAAACGATTGTTTATTTTGAAGTGATTACCACCATTGCCATTGTGATAGGTATTACTCTGGCGAATGTATTCCAACCCGGTTCCGGCATTGATATGTCGACGCTGGCAACGGTGGACATCTCTAAATATGAAGCCACAACGGCACAGGTTCAGGGCCAGCCTCACAGCCTGGTCACCACCATTCTGTCGCTGATTCCGCAGAATATTTTCGCTGCTATCGCCAAAGGTGACATGCTGCCGATTATCTTCTTCTCGGTGCTGTTTGGTCTGGGCCTCTCGTCGCTGCCGTCTGAACATCGCGACCCGCTGGTGAAAGTGTTCCGCTCCACCTCAGAAGCGATGTTTAAAGTGACCAGCATGATTATGCGTTATGCGCCGGTTGGGGTATTTGCGCTGATCTCGGTGACCGTGGCTAACTTTGGTTTTGCTTCGCTGTGGCCGCTGGCCAAGCTGGTGATTCTGGTGTACGCCGCTATCGCCTTCTTCGCCTTTGTGGTGCTGGGAGCCGTTGCGCGTATCTGTAAGCTGCGTATCACCGTGCTGTTCCGCATTCTGAAGGATGAGCTGATCCTGGCTTACTCCACCGCCAGTTCGGAAACCGTGCTGCCGCGTATTATGGAGAAGATGGAAGCCTACGGTGCACCGAAGTCGATCACCAGCTTCGTGGTACCAACCGGCTATTCGTTTAACCTCGACGGTTCAACGCTGTACCAGAGTATTGCGGCGATCTTTATCGCGCAGCTGTACGGCATCAACCTGTCGCTGGGCGATGAAATCATTCTGGTGCTGACGTTGATGGTGACGTCGAAAGGGATCGCTGGCGTGCCGGGCGTCTCCTTCGTGGTGCTGCTGGCGACGCTGGGCAGCGTGGGCATCCCGCTTGAAGGACTGGCATTTATTGCCGGCGTTGACCGTATCCTCGATATGGCACGTACCGCACTGAACGTAGTGGGTAATGCGCTGGCGGTGCTGGTGGTTGCCAAGTGGGAAGATCAGTTTGACGCTAAACAGGCCACGGCCTATGAAGCGCAGCTGAAAGCCGTGCATTCCTGATAGTGACCTTAACGGGCGGGCCGATCGCGGCCCGCCTGATTGATTTTCCCGTCCGCTGCGTTTTTCTGCTCGACCTCTCTTTTTTCCGCTTTCTGCCCGCGCCTTTGTTAAGCTTGAGTTCCTGCTCACCTCCGGGAATCCTATGTCATCTTCCGTTGATTTTTCGTTTGCTACCCGCCCGCTGGTGCCTTACGCGCATGATTATCGCCATGGCGACAGTGAGCCGAGGCATCATCATAACTGCGCACAGCTGGTCCATACGCTGAGCGGCGTGGTGCGTATTGAAACGGACCTGGGCCACTGGATTGTGCCGCCGGGTCGCGGCGTCTGGCTGCCTGCGGGCGTGCCCCATGCGCTGCAAATGACCGGTAACGTGGCGGCGCGAACGCTGTTTGTCGATCCGCTGGCGCGTGCCGATTTGCCAGCCAGTTGTCAGGTGGTGCAGGTATCCCCGCTGTTGCGCGAGCTGATAGTCAGCGCGCTGGCACTGCCGGAATCCTATGCTCCCGCCAGCCGGGCGGAGCGAATTTATGAATTGATACTGGATGAGATCCGTGTCATGACCGAGCTGCCGTTCAGCCTGCCGGAGCCGCAGAGCGAGGCGCTGATTTCACTGTGTGATGCCCTGAGGGCCGAACCGGGAGAAAGCTGGACGCTGGAGAACAGCGCCCGGCGCATCAACGTCAGCAGCCGCACGCTGGCGCGCCGTTTCTATCAGGAAACCGGGCTGCAGTTCAGCGATTGGGTAAGGCGCGCCAGGCTGATGGAAGCGCTGGCGCGTTTAGCACGGGGAGACTCGGTGCTGACGGTATCACTCGATTTGGGCTACGAAAGCCAGAGTGCGTTCAGCGCAATGTTCCGCCGCATTATGGGCGTGGCGCCCAGCGACTACTTCCCACCCGCCAGCTGACCCTGCGCCAGCGCGTTCAGCAGCGCCTGCAGCGAAGCGCGGGAAACGTCACTGTCGATACCTACCCCCCAGGCGCTGTGATTGCCGGCAAAGGTGCAGTGCAGATAGGCGACGGAGCGGCTGTCGCTGCGCTGGCCCAGCGTGTGCTCATGATAATCCTGAATGGTAAAGGAGACGTCAAACGCCTGGCGCAGCGCGTCGACCGCCGCCGACAGCAGCCCGTTCCCCCGACCTGCCACAGCGTAGGGGCGGTTATCCTGCTGTACGCTGGCCTCAAACTGCAGCTGTCCATGGCTGTCGCTCTGGCTGCGGTATTCCCCCAGCTGCAACTGAGGTGCGGTCAGGCCATACGCCTGGCGGAACAGCTGCCAGATAGCGGCCTGGGTCATCTCTTTGCCTTCGCCGTCAGTGACCTGCTGTACCCGCTGGCTGAAATCCTGCTGAAGTGCTCGTGGCAGGACCAGTCCGTGATTTTGCTCGATCATCCAGGCCGCGCCACTTTTCCCTGACTGACTGTTAACGCGGATCACCGCCTCATAGTTACAGCCGATGTCCGCCGGGTCAAGCGGCAGATAAGGCACTTCCCAGACGTTATCCTGCTGCTCTTTGCGGGCAGCAAAGCCTTTCTTAATTGCATCCTGGTGTGAACCGGAGAAGGCGGTAAACACCAGCTCCCCGGCGTAAGGATGGCGTGGGTGAACCGGCAGCTGGTTGCACTGCTCAACCAGATCGACCACCTGCTTCATCTGGCTGAAATCAAGCCCTGGGTTGATGCCCTGGGTATAAAAGTTCAGCGCCATGGTCACCAAATCGACGTTACCGGTGCGTTCCCCGTTGCCAAACAGGCAGCCTTCCACCCGGTCTGCTCCGGCCAGCAGGGCCAGTTCGGCGGCAGCGATGCCGGTGCCGCGATCGTTATGCGGGTGGACGCTGATGCAAACCTCAGGACGCCAGGAGAAATGGCGGCAGAAGTACTCAATCTGATCGGCATAGACATTAGGCGTGCTGACTTCCACCGTGGCGGGCAGGTTGACGATCATCGGTCTTTCCGCGCAGGGCTGCCAGACGGCGGCAACCGCCTCGCAGATCTCCAGCGCGAAGTCGAGTTCGGTAAAGCAGAACGTTTCCGGAGAATATTCGAAGGTCCAGTTGGTCTGCGGCTGCTCCTCGCAGCGCTGGCGGATCAGACGAGTGGCGTTGACCGCCAGTTCGATAATCTGTTCTTTGCTCTGGCGAAATACCAGCCGGCGAAATACTGGCGCGGTGGCGTTATAGAGATGCACCGTAGCGTTTTTTGCCCCCTCCAGGGAGACAAAAGTACGGTCAATCAGATCGCTACGTGCCTGGGTCAGCACCTGTATTGATACGTCATCCGGGATCATCCGCTGTTCGATCAGCTCGCGAACGAAATTGAAATCGGTCTGTGAAGCGGAAGGGAAAGCCACTTCAATTTCCTTAAAACCACACTGCAACAGCAGCTGCCAGAACAGCTTTTTACGCGTGCTATCCATTGGCTCAGCCAGCGACTGGTTGCCATCGCGCAGATCGGTAGAGAGCCAGCGCGGTGCCTGGGTCAGCGTTTTACTTGGCCACTGACGATCGTTCAGTGCCACCGGGGGAAAAGCGCGATATTTGTCGTTGGGTTGTTGCAGCATAGTCATTCCTCCTTGTGATAGAGGCTCTATTCTGCTTGGGGATCGCCGGTATTGACCGACGCAAAGCTGACAACCTGATGCTGAAAAGTGACAGGTCGAAAAAAAAAGGAACAGATCACATCATCTGCCCCTTTTGACGCCCTGGTGTTAGCGTTTATATACGATGCCCTTTCCGAATATTATCTGCCTTTTCTACGGTAAACCGGCGGCTTAGTTAAATAATTTGCCAGGTTGATAACAATCTTATTCGAACACCAGTCAATATTTGTAGACTCTTTTAGATTATTTTTCATCTTAATTAACCGGAATTGTGATTGATGCTGCAATTTCAAATGGTATTTCGCGTATGCAAAAAGTGAATAAAGATGAATAAGGTGCGTGCCCGTATGCGTTTCAATCTGTTAGTCTTTATTTTTGGTTAAACATTGTAATTAACTATGAATAAAATAATTCTGGATAAACTTACCATGAAGATATTTAAATTTACGCCGACATTATTACTTAGATAACTAATCAGAGTTGATAAGTTTTCTACTAACGGGTGAATCCAAAAAATTATTTCAATGCTTTTAAAGCGCTGGAAACGTATTGCGCCGTTTCCGTAACGATTGCTTTAGGGATTTTTACTACAGTTATAGCATCGTGCAGGTTGCCACCTGTGCAGAGTGTATGCCCGAGATAAGGAGATAAGATGAGTCAGTTTTTTATGAACGACAAGCAACATCTGGTCAATGAGGCGATAGAAGGCTCGCTGTTAAGTACGCCTTTTCATAATCTTAGCCGTCTCGCGCTGGGAGCAGATTTGCGTATTGTCGTGCGCAGTGACTGGGACCGATCGAAAGTTGCGCTGATTTCCGGCGGCGGTTCCGGCCACGAACCTGCCCACATCGGCTTTGTCGGCAAGGGAATGCTGAGTGCCGCGGTGTGCGGCGATGTTTTTGCTTCACCCAGTGTGGATGCCGTGCTGCACGCCATTATTAACGTAACCGGTGAGGCTGGCTGCCTGCTTATCGTCAAGAACTACACCGGCGATCGGCTGAACTTTGGTCTGGCGGCGGAGAAAGCCAAACAGCTGGGGTATCGGGTGGAAATGGTGATGGTGCAGGATGATATCGCGCTGCCGGACAATCCTCAGCCTCGTGGCATTGCGGGTACGGCGCTGGTGCATAAAATTGCCGGTTATGCCGCTGAACAGGGGAAGAGCCTGGCCGATGTCACCGCATTAGCGCAGAGAGCCATCGAGCAGATCGCTTCCATCGGCGTTGCCTTCAGTAGCTGTCATATTCCAGGAGAAGCTCGTGATGACCGCGTCAAGCCGGGTACCTGCGAGTTAGGGATGGGGATTCACGGCGAGCCGGGTGCATCGACGTTGAAAACTCAGAACAGCGTGGAGATCGTCGCTCAGATGGTGCAGCGCCTTACCGCTCACACGGGCGATCGACCGCTGGCGCTGTTAATCAATAACCTCGGCGGTTTTTCGATGCTGGAGATGGCGGTACTGACTCGGGAGGTACTGGGTTCGGCGATCGGCAGGCAGGTTCGGCTGCTGCTGGGCCCGGCAACGCTGGTCAGCGCGCTGGATATGAAAGGATTCTCGCTGTCTGTTCTGCGGCTGGATGATGAGTTTGAGAAGGCGCTGCTGGCGGAAGTGGAAGCGGCGGGCTGGACAGAGGCTGTCTCACCGTCAACGCTGGTGGAAGCACCGGCGAAGACCCTCGATCGACAGCCGACCTTTACGCCTTCCTCTAACGATAAAGTGGCCGCACTGTTGACCACCCTTTGCCGGACGCTGATTGCGCAGGAAAGCGAGTTAAACAATCTGGATGCGAAAGTGGGCGACGGCGATACCGGTTCAACATTTGCCGCCGGCGCCAGAAGCCTCCTCAAGGCCTGCGAAGAGCAGTCGCTGCCGCTCGATCGGACCGGACAGTTGCTAAACGTTATTGGCGAAAAGCTGGCGACGGTGATGGGTGGTTCATCGGGCGTGCTGATGTCGATTATGTTCACTGCCGCCGGTCAGCGCCTGGAAGAGGGCGAGCCGCTGCCGCAGGCGCTGCAATACGGTCTGGAGCGTATGCAGCATTACGGCGGTGCGCGGGTCGGGCAGCGTACGATGATTGATGCATTGGACCCTGCGTTTAACGCTTTGGCGGAGGGGAAAGATCTGGCTGCTGTTGCGCAAGCCGCACGTGAAGGGGCCGAGAGCACCAGTCTGATGCGCAGCGCCGGAGCAGGGCGCGCTTCCTATTTGAATGCAGAAAGCCTGGACGGCGTGAAAGATCCCGGCGCTTACGCGGTAGAAAAAGTGTTCGCCGCGCTGGCCGGAAAATAGCCTGATTGTTGACGATGGCCGCCCTGGGCGGCGGCCATTACTCCAGACTCCAGACTCCAGACTCCAGACTCCAGACTCCAGACTCCAGACTCCAGCATTTCATCAGATAGCGCTGCTTTCCGTCTCTGGCAGCGTATCCAGCGTATGCTCAAAGCTGCGCAGACGTTTGTAGATAGACAGCAGTTCAACCAGCGTTGTCCACGAGTTAATCAGATACTGGAACGAACCGCGAACCTGGTCGAAGACGTTGGTGATCTGCGTTAACAGCCCGAGGGTAATTGCTCCGCTGACAATCGATGGGAACAGGACAAAAATACTGAATACCGCATCCAGCTGGATGTAGAAAATACGCACGATATTAAAGTAGAGATAATGGAAATAGAGGCGGAAGTAATTGACCCGCACGTTATGAAACAATGTCTTGACCGTAGGTGGCTGCGCACGCTGGAGGTCGTCTTCGCCATACACCAGCTCTTTACGGTAGGCCGCTTCCACCCGCTGATTGCGGAAGGATAGCCCCGGCAGCTTGATACCCACGACTGCCAGCAGGCCGGTGCCAAGAATTGACCACGCGACGGCGGCAATCACTAACGCGTAGGGGACACTGCCGATAATCGGCACGGTTTTGACGTGCACCGACAGGGCGACCAGTACCGGCAGGAAAGCAATCAGCGTCATCACCGCGTTAATAAAGCTCACCCCCATATCTTCCAGCGTGGAGGCAAAGCGCATGGTATCTTCCTGCACACGCTGCGCTGCACCCTCAATACCACGCAGGCGCTGCCAGTGGGACATGTAGTAGTGGTTCATCGCTGAACGCCAGCGGAAAACGTAGTGGCTGATAAAAAACAGATTCAGCACATCAATCACTACGGCAATTAGCGCGATGCTGAGGAAGCCGCCAATCTGGCCATAGAGCGTATCGATTTTTACCGTATTCGGATGCGCCATCGCCCGCTGTACGAGGTCGTAAAAGGGTTCATACCAGCGGTTGATCGCCACGCCAACCTGCACAGAGAACCAGGTGACAAAAATAATCAGCGCGCTACCCAGTACCGACCAGCGCTGCCAGGGATGCGGGCTGAACAGCGCCCAGAAGCCAGCAAACAGCAGCGCCGCCAGCAGATAGTAGCTGTAGAAACCGAGTTCGGAGGGGGCAATAAAGCACAGGGCGTTATTCGGCAACGGGCCGAGGGCTACCGGGGAGAACTGCATCATGTGCGCGAGGTGGCTGCCGGCAAAGCCGAACCAGAACAGAATCGCCATCAGGCTCCACAGTGCCGCGCTGCTGAAGAACAACAGAGGCCGGGGGAAAAAGGATTTGAACATAGAAACTCCACAGCGAATTTTTGATGGTTATACCGTGAATGTTTGTGAGGAATCTCACTAACAGTGTTTCCATTAATTTCCAGGTGGAATCTCAGGGCAAAAAATTGTTCCTTATGCTGAATTTTCACCTGACTGCTCTATTTTCCCTGCCTGAAGCCCACTATTTACTGACAAATGAAGTCAGATTAACGAAAAAACGCGATTTGCATTTTGAATGTTTATTCAACAAAGCAGATAATGAACGCCGACGGAGTACCAGGCGAAACGGATCTGGGCATACAGCGGTTTTCGTCCCTCCCCAGGAGACTGTCCGTCACAGGCACGACAGGAGTTGTGTTCCCACAGGATGTGGGCAGGATCAGCGTGTGCGCCATCCAATGGCGTATTGATTGCATGCCGGCAGTATCTTTCCATTGAAGAGAAATAGCTGCCAGCAACCGGGTGAAAATAATAATGAATGAAAACTCAGATGTAATGTATCGGCTTCTGGTTCAGAGCGTGGTTGACTACGCCATTTATATGCTGAAACCGGACGGTACCGTCGCGAACTGGAATACGGGTGCCCAGCGGGCCAAAGGGTATCTGCCGGACGAGATCATCGGCAAAAATTTCAGCTGTTTTTACAGCCACCAGGATCAGGAAAAGGGTTTACCGCAGTACGGACTGGGCATCGCCCGCGACACCGGTCGTTACGAAAGTAAAGGCTGGCGCTATCGCAAAGACGGCACTGCCTTTTGGGCACACGTGGTGATTGATGCTATCCGTACTGACAGCGGTGAGCTGCTGGGCTTCGCGAAAATCACCCGCGACTGCACCGAGCTGCGCGAGTATGAAGAACAGATGCGCGAAGCCCGCGAGCTGGCGGAGCGGCACAGTGAGAAAATGGCTGCGCTGTCGACCTTCCTCGACACTATCGTGACCAATATTCCGTCCAGTGTGATTGTGGAAGACGTGGTTACTCGTGAAATTCTGCTGATCAACGGTAAGGCGCAGCAGCTGCTCGGCGGCGTGCAGGAAGACTTTGTCGGCAAGAAGCTTTCGCAGTGTATGACGCTGGAAATGGGCGAATATTTTATGCAGCTTTCCGACGCCGCACAGCGCAAAGGAGGGATGCACCGCAGCGAGCGTCTGCTGGACAGCCACGGACGCGATCGGATTATCAACGCCACAGCCTCGATTATTCGCGGCAACGACGCTACGCATAACTACGTGCTGCTGATCGCCGATGATGTTACCGATCAGCGCGCCGCCGATGCGCGTATCCACCATATGGCGCATCACGATAATCTGACCAGCCTGCCGAATCGCGTGCTGTTCAGCCAGCGTCTCAACGACGCGCTGCGCGCCGATCGCGAAGAGCGCAAGATTACCGCCACGCTGTGCCTCGATCTGGATAACTTCAAAAACGTTAACGATGCGCTGGGCCATCAGGTTGGCGACGATCTGCTGCGAACGGTGGCGGTGCGGCTGCGCAGCGTGCTGCGTGAGCAGGATACGCTGGCGCGGACCGGCGGCGATGAGTTCTCTATCGTGCTGCCGGGCCTGAAGCAGGCGGAGGAGGCGGAAATCGTTGCCAGCCGCCTGATCGAAACCATTCGTCCGCCGTTCAACGTCGACGGTCACAACCTTTCCGTCGGCCTGAGCATTGGTATTGCCATTGCCGAGCGCGGGATCAGTACGCCGGAGCACCTGCTGCGCTGTGCCGATATGGCGCTGTATGAAGCCAAGCGTAACGGGCGTAACCGCTTCGAATACTTTACCGAACAGATGGGCGAACTGGCGGCGAAGCGGCGGATGATTGAAAACGATCTGCGCGAGGCGATTAGCTGCCGCCAGTTGAAGCTGTACTATCAGCCGATTACCAATAATCAGCATCAGCATATTATTGGCTATGAGGCGCTGATGCGCTGGCACCACCCGGAAAAAGGCATGATTATGCCGATGGATTTTATCCCGATTGCCGAGGAAACCGGCCTGATCCACAGCCTGGGCGCCTATGCGCTGCATGAGGCCTGCCGTGAAGCGGCCAGCTGGCCGGACGGGCAGAGCGTGGCGGTAAACCTGTCGCCGATGCAGTTCAAAAACAGCGCGCTGGTGTCGGTGGTGGAAGCGGCGCTGAAAGAGTCCGGCCTGGCACCGCATCGTCTGGAAGTGGAGATCACCGAGTCGGTACTGCTGGACAACACCTCGGTGAATATCGATATTCTGCAAAAGCTCAAGGCGATTGGCGTGCGTATCGCGCTGGATGATTTTGGCACCGGCTACTCATCGCTGAGCTATCTGCGCTCGTTCCCGTTCGATAAGATCAAAATCGATAAATCGTTTATTAACGATATGAAAGACAGCCGCGAGGCGCTGGCGATTATCCGGGCAATTACCGGAATGAGCCGCAGTCTGGATATTCAGATCACCGCCGAAGGCGTGGAGAGCAACGAGCAGTTTGAACGACTGAAGGAAGAGGGCTGTACCCTGTTCCAGGGCTACTATTTTGGCCGCCCGCAGCCCTCTGAAGATCGTTTGAAAGAGTTCTAAACGAATAAATGTCAGGGGCGACGATTGCCGCCCCTGCATTTCTATCAGATATCATCCAGATTAATGCCGCGCGTCTTCGGGCCGAAGATGCCGATGGTCAGCATCACAATCAGCATGCTGACGACGATAAAGGCCACCACACCCTTGGTGCCCGCCACCTGCAAAATCATGCCGATAATAATGCTGCTGAACACCGTTGAAAGGCGGCTGAACGAATAGCAGAATCCGACGGCGCGTGCGCGGATAAAGGTAGGAAACACCTCGGTCTGATAGGCGTGATAGCTGAAGGTTAGCCAGGCGTTAGAGTAGGTGATGCAGAATCCGCAGATGATTAACAGCAGCGGATTGGTCTGCAGGGCGAACAGCGTACCGAAAATCACCGTCATCAGCGACGATAGGACGATCTGCCATTTGTTCTCGATTTTATCCGCATAGCGGCTGCAAATCAGTGAGCCCAGCGGGTAGGCGAGGGTGATAAAAAAGGCATACAGCAGACTGTGGGTGATGCTGGCACCTTTACCTGAAAGCAGCGCGGGCAGCCAGTTGCCAAAGCCGAAGAAGCCGATTGCCTGGAAGATATTCATCACCACCAGCATCAGCGTGCGCTGGCGATACTCAGGCCGCCAGATATCACGAAAGCGCCCCTGCGGTTTCTGCGTGGCTGCCGTGTCCATCTCTGCCGGACTCGGGGCGGTCACCGGCACGCCGCAGCGGATTTCCAGACCGCTGACCACCTGATGGGCTTCCTGATGCCGACCCTGCTGTGCCAGCCAGCGCGGCGACTCCGGCAGATTTTTCCGCACCAGCCAGATAACCATCGAGCAGACGGCCCCGGCAATCACCACCCAGCGCCAGCCGGTCAGGCCCAAAATGGTCTGCGGTACCAGCCACCAGGACATCAGCGCGACGGCGGGTACTGAAAGAAACTGCACAAAGAAGGCGAAAGCAAAGGCTTTACTGCGCAGCCGTGACGGAACGCATTCGCTGAGGTAGGTATCGATGGTCACCAGTTCAATACCCAGGCCGACGCCCACCAGAAAGCGGCAGAAAATAATCCACTCTGCCTGGTTCTGGAACGCCATCAGCATGGAGAAGCAGCCGTACCAGGCCAGCGCGAACATAAAGGTCATCCGGCGGCCAAAACGGTCAGCGTGAGGGGCCAACAGGCTGGCACCGATAAACAGGCCGAGGAAAGTCGCGGAGGCAAATGCGGCCTGGTCAGATATTCCAAATACGCCGAGTTCACCAAGATGAAATATGTTCTCGCTGATTAAACCTGAACTAATATATCCCGTCTGGAATAAATCATAGAGTTCAAAGAAACCACCCAGCGAGAGTAAGGCAATAAAACGCCACAGCCCGGCGGTAGCGGGTAGGGCATCGAGACGATCGGATAATTTATTATATTTTATAGGGTTATTTTGCGGGGAAGGAATTCCCGGCGCGCAGGCTTCACTCATTTTTCTTTTCAGACCTTGATAGCAGAGGACAATAACTTTTCATGCTAATAGTTAGCAGCAAAATTTAAATTTTGAATTGTATCCGCTATGAAGAAAAATAAGCATAAAAAACGCTTATAGTTATTTTTTTGCTATTTATTTCTGATTGGCCAGGCAGCGGTAGATTCCGCGCCTGGCTGCTCAGTAAAAACCGTTAGCACAGTTCCAGATGTACCTCATGCTGCTCAATGGTTTTCATAATTTCCGGTGGCGGCGCTTCATCAGTAAACAGATAGTCAATCAGACTCATGCTGCCCAGATTGACCATTGCATTACGACCAAACTTGGAGTGGTCTGCCACCAGCATCACACAGCGAGAGTTCTCAATAATTGCCCGCTTGGTGCGCACTTCGTGGTAGTCGAAGTCCAGCAGTGAACCATCCAGATCGATACCGCTGATGCCCAGAATGCCGTAATCCAGGCGGAACTGGGAGATATAGTCGAGCGTGGCCTCGCCCATAATCCCGCCATCGCGGGTGCGTACTTCTCCCCCGGCAAGGATCAGGCGGAAATCCGGCTTGGCCATGAGCAGCACCGCTACGTTCAGATTGTTGGTCACAATGCGCAGGTTATTGTGGTTCATCAACGCGTGGGCCACCGCTTCCGGCGTGGTGCCGATATCAATAAACAGTGAAGCCCCGTCGGGGATTTGGCTGGCAACCCGCTGGGCGATACGCGCTTTTTCCGCAGACCACATCATTTTACGGTCCTGCCAGGCGGTATTCTCCGAGCTGGACGGCAGCGCTGCGCCACCGTGATGGCGATGAATTTTATTCTGCTCTGCCAGATCGTTTAAATCGCGGCGGATGGTTTGCGGACTGACCGCAAAATGCTCCACCAGCTCTTCAGTACTGACATATCCCTGGCGACGTACCAGATCGATAATCGCGTCATGACGCTGTGTCTGCTTCAAAAGAGTTCCCCTGTTATCGTTTTTTCTGGCGGGTGTCGACAAACGCCATGGCCAGGCCAACCAGCAGTCCGGCAACGTGGCTTGGCAGACCGGTGTTCGCACCGAAGACGCCCGTGGCTTCCAGTACCACCCACACTACAAAAATCCCCATCAGCCCGCCGCCAATATTCAGCGGACTGCGCTCGTCACGCATCGCGTGCAGCCAGGCATAAGCAACCAGCGCATGGTCAACGCCAGACAGCCCGCCGAACCAGAAGCCGTTAAACCGGGACTGCGCAAAACCGCACAGCAGCGCGGAGATCAGCGCGATGGTAAACAGCTTACCGCTGCCGAGCTGTTTTTCGATGCGCCCGCCAATATAAAACCACCACAGCAGGTTAATCAGCAGTGCCAGCAGCGAGAAGTTCATCAGCACGTGGCTGAACCAGCGCCACACCTGGAAATGCTGCATGCTGTCTTTCGGCCAGCCGAGCCAGGCAATCGCCTGTGCATAACCGCCCAGCGCAATCAGCAGGTAGACCAGTATGGAAGCAACACTGACCCCTATCGTCAGTGGCCCGGCCATCTCCTTCATTCTGACCTTCAGCGATGGGCCAGCAGGACTGACGTATTTGATGCCGCTGTCGGTATTTTCAGTTTTCCAGCTGGCTGCCTGATAACGCGGGTGATCCGGTTCGCGTATAAACTGGTTAAGTTCGTTTTCGACCACGCTTAACTGAGATTCATCATCCAGCCATAGCGTGTAGTTGCCTTCCTGCTCAATGCGCAGCGTAATGCCGCGCGTCGCCATATAGTCAACAAACGCCTGCGCCATGCGCAGATGGGTAAATTGGGTGATGCGCATAATAGAAGGCTGATTCCCTGTAGATTAAAACGAGAGCGGCAGTATACCCCGTCACATCGAAGCTTGCAGGATCAAAGGCTTCCACTGCCGTACGCCGGTCAGCGAGCGCCGGATTCTACCTGCTGCGGGAATGCAGCGTACCAGGCATCAAAGCCGCCGTCGATGCTGTAGGCCGCCGCAAACCCCTGGTTCAGCAGATACTGGGCTGCACCTTTGCTGCTGTTACCGTGGTAGCACATGACCAGCACCGAGCCGCTCAGGTCAGCGCTGGCCATCAGGGCCGGCAGCGAGTCATTGGTCAGATGAAATGCACCGGTGGCATGAGCCGCAGAGAAGCTTTGCGGATCGCGGATATCAACCAGCAGGGTTTGCCCGTCTGCCAGTTTCTGTCGGGCTTCCTGGACGTTGATACACTCAAATTGTTCCATGATGGGGTCTCGTTAACAGTCAAAAGTCGTCAATTAAATCCTATTGTAGCCTGAAGCGGGTAGGGTTTAACCAGAGCTGGGCGGCGTAATTTGCGTAATGATTAAAGAAAATATGTTACCTGCATCACGCATAAATGTTTTTATCCGGTTAACGCTGGCATCAATGTTGGTTTACGATTAGTATAATGCTCGAAAACGAACATTATTGAACGATTCCGAACATCGGAGGAGATGACGTGGAAATCAAAGACCTGATCGTAATCGGCGGCGGTATTAACGGCGCTGGTATTGCGGCCGATGCAGCCGGACGTGGATTGTCGGTGCTGATGCTGGAGGCTCAAGACCTCGCCTGCGCCACCTCTTCCGCCAGTTCTAAATTAATCCACGGTGGCTTACGCTATCTGGAACACTACGAATTCCGCCTGGTTAGTGAGGCGCTGGCCGAGCGTGAAGTGCTGTTAAAAATGGCACCGCATATTGCTTTCCCCATGCGTTTCCGCCTGCCGCACCGCCCGCATCTTCGCCCGGCCTGGATGATCCGTATCGGTCTGTTTATGTACGATCATCTCGGCAAACGTACCAGCCTGCCGGGAAGTAAAGGTTTGCGTTTTGGCGCAGACTCAGTACTTAAACCTGAAATCGTGCGCGGTTTCGAATATTCCGACTGCTGGGTGGACGATGCTCGCCTGGTGGTACTTAACGCGCAGGAAATTGAAAAGCGCGGTGGCGAAGTGCGCACCCGTACCCGCGTGACCAAAGCCTGGCGTGAAAACGGCCTGTGGACCGTTGAAGCCGAAGATATCGACAGCGGTAAAGTGTATACCTGGCAGGCGAAAGGCCTGGTCAATGCCGCAGGCCCGTGGGTTAAGCAGCTGTTTGATGACGGACTGAAACTGAAATCCCCCTACGGTATTCGCCTGATTAAAGGCAGCCATATCGTCGTGCCGCGTGTGCATACCCAGAAACAGGCCTACATTCTGCAGAACGAAGATCACCGTATTGTGTTTGTTATTCCGTGGATGGATGAGTTCTCGATTATCGGCACCACCGACGTGGAGTACAAAGGCGATCCGAAAGACGTCAAGATTGACGATAAAGAGATCGACTATCTGCTGAATGTCTATAACACCCACTTCAAGAAAACGCTGGCGAAGGACGACATCGTCTGGACCTATTCCGGTGTGCGTCCGCTGTGCGATGACGAGTCCGACTCTCCGCAGGCGATTACCCGCGACTACACGCTGGACGTGCACGACGAGCAGGGTCAGGCGCCGCTGCTGTCGGTGTTTGGCGGCAAGCTGACCACCTATCGTAAGCTGGCCGAGCATGCGATGGAAAAACTCAGCAAATATTATCCGGGGATCGGCGCGGCATGGACCAAAACCTGCGTGCTGCCGGGCGGTGATTTTGCCGGAAGCCGCGAAGATTACGCGGCCAGCCTGCGCCGCCGCTATCCGTTTATCACCGAAGATATGGCTCGCCACTATGCCCGCACCTACGGCAGCAGTAGCGAACTGTTCCTGAAAGAGGCGAAGAGCCTGGATGATTTAGGTGAACTGTTTGGTCACCACTTCTACGAGGCAGAGCTGCGTTATCTGGTGCAGAAAGAGTGGGTTCGCACGAAAGAAGATGCCATCTGGCGCCGTACCAAAGAGGGTATGTGGCTGAATGAGCAGCAGCAGGCGCGTGTTGCCGAGTGGCTGGTTCAGCACGCGAAACCGGTACTGTCGCTGGCATCCTGATCGCCGCAAATAAAAGGGCGACCGCCAGATAGCGGTCGCCCTTTTTACTTCCTGGATAGCCTACAGGCGGATGGGCTGGATGCCCCAGATTTCATCCGCATATTCCTGAATGGTGCGGTCCGAAGAGAAATAGCCCATATTGGCGATATTAATCAGTGCCCGTCGCGTCCACTCACCTTTATTACGATAAAGCTTATCTACCTTGTCCTGAGTATCGACATAGCTGCGGTAGTCCGCCAGCAGCTGATAGTGATCGCCCAGGTTCACCAGCGAATCAAAAATATTACGGTAGCGGCCCGGCTCCTGCGGGCTGAACACCCCGGTGGCGATCTGCGTCAGCACCTGATGCAGTTCCGCATCCTGCTCGTAATACTTATGCGAGCTGTAGCCATTGCTGCGCAGTTCCTCGACCTGCGGCGTGGTGTTGCCGAAAATAAAGATATTTTCTTCACCCACGTGCTCCAGCATCTCAACGTTTGCCCCATCCAGTGTGCCGATGGTCAGCGCACCGTTCAGCGCGAACTTCATATTACTGGTGCCCGAGGCTTCCGTTCCGGCCAGCGAGATCTGCTCGGAGAGATCGGCCGCCGGAATAATAATCTGTGCAAGGCTGACGCCATAGTTGGGAATAAACACCACTTTCAGCCGGTTCTTCACCTGCGGATCGCTGTTGATCACCTTCGCGACATCGTTGATTAAATGGATAATGTGCTTGGCCATATAGTAGGCCGAAGCGGCTTTACCGGCAAAGATACACACGCGCGGTACCCATTCAGCATCCGGATCGGCTTTGATGCGGTTGTAGCGGGTGATCACGTGCAGCACGTTCAGTAGCTGGCGCTTGTATTCATGGATGCGCTTGATCTGCACGTCGAACATCGCATGCGGGTCGACCACGATATCAAGTTTCTGCGCGATATAGATTGCCAGACGCTTTTTATTTGCCAGTTTGGCATCGCGGATTTTGCTAATGAAATTCGGATAATCAATATGCTGCTTCAGCTCTTCCAGCTGGCTGAGGTCGGTGCGCCAGGTTCGACCAATTGCTTCGTCCAGCACGCCGGACAATGACGGGTTGGCCAGCGCCAGCCAGCGACGCGGCGTCACCCCGTTGGTTTTATTGCAGAAGCGGCCGGGGAAGAGTTTGGCGAAATCAGCAAACAGTGACTGCACCATCAGATTAGAGTGCAGTTCAGAGACGCCGTTAACCTTGTGGCTGACCACCACCGCCAGCCACGCCATGCGAACTTTGCGGCCGTTATTTTCATCGATAATTGAAATACGCGACAGCAGCTCCCAGTCCTCAGGGTACTGATCCTGAATGGTTTTCAGGAAGTAGTCGTTAATCTCAAAGATAATCTGCAGGTGGCGCGGCAGGATCTTGCCAATCATATCCACCGGCCACGTTTCCAGCGCTTCCTGCATCAGCGTATGGTTGGTGTAGGAGAAAACCTGACAGGCCACGCCGAACGCGTCATCCCAGCTGAATTTGCTCTCATCGATCAGCACGCGCATCAGCTCGGGGATGGCCAGCACCGGATGGGTATCATTCAGGTGGATGGCGATCTTATCCGCCAGATTGTCAAAGGTCTGATGCATCGCCCAGTGGCGATGGAGGATATCCTGCACCGTGGATGAGACCAGGAAGTACTCCTGACGCAGGCGCAGCTCACGCCCTGAATAGGTTGAGTCGTCGGGATACAGCACGCGGGACACGTTTTCGGAATGGTTTTTATCTTCCACCGCCGCGAAGTAATCGCCCTGGTTAAATTTACCGAGGTTGATTTCGTTACTGGCCTGAGCGCCCCATAGCCGCAGGGTGTTAGTGGCATCGGTATCAAACCCGGGGATGATCTGGTCGTAGGCCATTGCCAGCACTTCTTCTGTTTCTACCCAGCGCGAGCGGCTGCCCTCCTGCTGGATACGCCCGCCGAAACGCACCTTATAGCGTGTGTTGAAGCGCTGAAACTCCCACGGGTTGCCGTATTCCAGCCAGTAGTCCGGTGATTCCGCCTGCTGGCCGTCGACAATATTCTGCTTAAACATACCGTAGTCGTAACGGATGCCGTAACCGCGCCCCGGAAGGCCGAGCGTGGCGAGGGAATCCAGGAAGCAGGCTGCCAGGCGCCCCAGGCCGCCGTTGCCCAGTCCCGGGTCGTTCTCTT
This sequence comes from Erwinia sp. S38, assembly GCF_016624545.1. Classification (NCBI taxonomy): domain Bacteria; kingdom Pseudomonadati; phylum Pseudomonadota; class Gammaproteobacteria; order Enterobacterales; family Erwiniaceae; genus Erwinia; species Erwinia sp. S38. Next base: position 204,154 of record NZ_JACVTS010000001.1, read on the forward strand.
CTTCAATCAGTTCCTCAAGGTCGAAGCCCATCTCTTCCAGCGCCGTCTGCGCATCCTCATAAATTCCCATTGCCAGCAGGGCATTGGAGAGGGTGCGGCCAACCAGAAACTCCATCGACAGGTAGTAAACCTGTCGGACATCCTGCGACAGCTGGGCACGATTTGAACGCAGCCAGCGCTCTACCATACGATCGCGTACCGCCAGTAACGTGGCGTTCAGCCACTCGTGTTTATTCGCAATGGACGGATCTTTACCAATGGTAAACATCAGCTTGTAGGCTATCGAATGCTTGAGGGCATCCACGCTGAGCGTCGGTGAGGCATAGGAGAAAGGTGCGTTCATATCAGTTTCCCATCGTCAGGTTACAACAAACGTTGATAGAGATCGCGGTAGGCAACAGCAGCCACCTGCCAGCTAAAATCCATCCCCATAGCCTGCCGCTGAACATAGCGCCAGAGTGAAGGACGGGACCAGAGGACGAAAGCACGTCGGATAGCGCGCAGCAGTGACCACGCGTTGCTATCTTCGAACACAAAACCGCTGGCGATACCGTCTGCGAGGTTTTCCAGCGAACAATCATTTACCGTATCGGCCAGCCCACCGGTGCGCCGCACCAGCGGCAGGGTGCCGTATTTCAGACCGTAGAGCTGGGTCAGGCCGCAGGGCTCAAAACGGCTGGGCACGAGAATCACATCTGCACCGCCCATAATGCGGTGGGAAAACGCCTCGTGGTAGCCGATCTGTACGCCAACCTGGCCCGGATACTCGGCGGCGGCGGCCAGGAATCCCTGTTGAAGAACCGCATCTCCGGCCCCCAGAAGCACCAGCTGCCCCCCTTGTTCCAGCAGGCCCGGCAGGGCTTCCAGCACCAGATCCAAACCTTTCTGTTTGGTCAGGCGGCTGACCACGGCAAAAATCGGCGCTTTTTCATCAATTTTTAGCCCCATCGCAATTTGCAGCTGGCGCTTGTTCTCAACTTTGGTGTCCAGAACATCACGGTTATAGCGGGCCGTCAGCAGCGGATCATGCTGCGGGTCCCAGATGGCCGGGTCGACGCCGTTCAGAATACCGCTCAGTCTGCCTTCCAGCTGACGCTGCTTGAGCAGGTCTTCCATACCGTAGCCAAACTCAGGTTGAGTGATCTCCTGGGCATAGGTCGGGCTGACTGCCGTTATATGGTCGGCGTAGTACAGGCCCGCTTTCAGGTAGGAGATCTGGCCGTAAAACTCCAGCCCGTACATATTGAAAAACGAGCGCGGCAGCTGGATCTGCTCCAGATGGTGCGCGTTAAACAGTCCCTGATACGCCAGGTTATGCACGGTAAACACCGACTTCGCCGGACGACCGCGCGCGGCCAGATAGGCACAGGTCAGCCCGGCATGCCAGTCGTGCGCATGAACCACATCCGGACGCCAGAAGGTATCCAGACCGCAGGCCATTTCGCAGCCCATCCAGCCCAGCAGCGCGAAGCGCAGATAGTTATCGGTATAGGCAAACTGTGATTCATCGTGATACGGGCTGCCCGGGCGATCGTACAGACCCGGCGCATCGATCAGATAGATCCCCACGCCGTCATAGTGCCCAAACAGTAATTCGACATAGCCGGCAAAAGTTTGCAGTTTCGCCACCACAACCGCATCGGTAATTCCCTTTTTCAAATCGGGGAATGCCGGAAGTAATACGCGTGTATCCATTCCTTCCGCAATCTGTGCCGCCGGTAATGCCCCAACAACATCAGCAAGCCCGCCGGTTTTCAGCAGCGGGAAAATCTCTGAACAGACATGTAACACCTGCATTATCGGCTCCTTAACAGTGCCAGAACGTGATGCTGTCAGGTCATCACGTCGTTACGCCTAGCTGATCCAGCCGAGCTTCGCCAGCATGGTCCTTGTGACCAGAACAATTCCCTCTTCCGATCGGTGGAAACGCCGGGCATCATCATCCGGGTTTTCGCCAATCACCGTCCCTTCTGGCAGCACGCAGGCGCGGTCTATCACGCAGCGGCGCAGGCGGCAGGAGCGTCCCACCTCCACATCCGGCAGTAATACCGACGACTCAATATTGCAGAAGGAGTTGATTCGAACGCGGGAGAACAGCACCGAGTTCACTACCACCGAGCCGGAGATAATGCAGCCTCCCGACACCAGTGAATTCATTGTCATACCATGGCTGCCGGAACGGTCCTGCACGAATTTCGCCGGCGGCAGCGGCTCCATATGGGTACGAATTGGCCAGGTACTGTCGTACATATCCAGCTCCGGGGTGACCGAAGCCAGATCGAGGTTTGCCTTCCAGTAGGCTTCCAGCGTGCCGACGTCACGCCAGTAGGGCTCAACGGCTTCCCCACTTTGTACGCAGGACAGACTGAAGGAGTGAGCCAGCGCTTCTCCGCTGGCCACGATTTTCGGTAACAGATCCTTGCCGAAATCGTGGTCGGATTCCGGCAGCTCCTGGTCGGCTTCCAGCAGGCTATAAAGATAGTGCGCATCAAAGACGTAGATGCCCATACTGGCCAGCGCCTTGCTGCTATCCCCGGGCATCGACGGCGGATCGGCCGGTTTCTCCAGGAACTCGACCACGCGATTGTTTTCATCCACCTTCATTACGCCAAACGAACTGGCTTCTTCCAGCGGTACCGGCAGGCAGGCGATGGTGCAGCGCGCGTCGTTTTCGACGTGGTCGAGCAGCATGCGGGAGTAGTCCATCTTATAGATGTGATCGCCTGCCAGAATAACGATGTACTGCGCGCGGTAGCGCCGGATGATATCGAGGTTCTGCGTGACGGCATCGGCAGTCCCGCGATACCAGTGCTCGGTCGACAGCCGCTGCTGGGCAGGCAGAAGATCGACGAACTCATTCATCTCTTCATTCAGGAACGACCAGCCTCGCTGAATATGCTGAACCAGCGTGTGCGACTGATACTGGGTGATCACCGCGATGCGGCGGATGCCTGAATTCAGGCAGTTAGAGAGTGCGAAGTCGATAATACGAAACTTACCGCCGAAGTGAACCGCCGGTTTGGCGCGCTTGGCGGTGAGATCGCGCAGCCGCGTACCGCGCCCACCGGCGAGGATCAGGGCCACAGTTTGCGTTGGCAGCTGTCTTGCCAGCATCAGGGAATCGTTCTTATTAAACTTGGCCATGCCTGACTCCTGTTATGTTTTTTCCTGGAACACGCACACGCCGTGCGCTGCACCATGCCAGACAGTTGACCGGATCGGATTATCGTCCCCGGCAAAGGGAGGGATGGCGTGCCAATTTCCCTGAGGTAAAATCAGGTCACACACTTCTTCGGTGGCGTTGAGCACGATGAGCCAGTGCTGCGAAAGCCGGATTTGCAAACGATGTGCTCCCTGCTGCCACTCACTGGCGCTGAGCGGCTTACCCTGCTGGTTCAGCCATTCAACGTTTCCATCACCTTCCTGCCACCAGCGATCGCTTTGCAGCGCCGGGATGCGGCGGCGCAGATGGATTAACGCGGCAGTGAAGGAAAATAACCCACTATCACAGTGTAGCCAGTCGAGCCAGGTCAGCGGGTTATCCTGGCAATAGGCATTGTTATTTCCGTGCTGGCTGTGGCCGTGCTCATCGCCTGCCAGCAGCATCGGCGTTCCCTGTGCCAGCAACAGCGTGGTCAGCAGCGCATGCGCACTGCGGCGGCGATGTTCCGTAACCAACAGCGGTGCGTGCAGCCCTTCCACGCCGTGGTTATGGCTGAAATTGCTGCTGCTGCCGTCACGGTTATCTTCACCGTTGGCCTCATTGTGTTTCTGGTTAAAGCTGACCACGTCGCGCAGGGTAAAACCGTCGTGTGCGGTGATCAGGTTAATACTGCTGGAAGGTGGCCGCCCGTCACGTTGAAAAACATCGCTGGAAGCGGCAAACCGCCGGGCAAACTCGCCGTTGGAGAGATCTCCGTGCAGCCAGTAGCGGCGGGCAGCATCGCGAAAGTGATCGTTCCATTCGGCAAATGGCCAGGGGAAATCCCCCACCTGATAGCCGCCAGGCCCGATATCCCAGGGTTCGGCGATCAGTTTGCATTTTGACAGCAGCGGATCGGCGGCAATCGCCTGGAACAGCGGCGCATCGCGCTGGTAGTCCGGCGTGCGGCCTAACACCGTGGCCAGATCGAAGCGGAAACCGTCAACGTGGCACACCTCCACCCAGTAGCGCAGGCAGTCGAGTGCCCAGGCCATCACCTGCGGGTGGCTGAGGTTTTGCGTGTTACCGCAGCCGGTCCAGTTCTGGTACTCGCCCTGTTCTGTCAGCCAGTAATAACTCTGGTTATCAATGCCGCGCATCGACAGCATCGGACCGGTTTCTTCCAGCTCTGCGGTGTGGTTAAACACCACGTCAAGAATCACCTCAATTCCCGCCTGATGCAGCGCTTTGACGGCAAGCTGGAACTCTTCCCGCGCGTTCTGGCTGGCGGCATAGCGGGTATCCAGCGCGTAGCAGGCCAGCGGGTTATAGCCCCAGTAGTTGGTCAGCCCCATGCGCAGCAGGCGCGGTTCGCTGGCAAAGCAGGCCACCGGCAGCAGCTCAAGGCTGGTGATCCCCAACTGCTGAAAATAGTGAATCATCACCGGATGCCCCAGCGCGGCGTAGGTGCCGCGAATTTCAGGCGGCAGATCGGGGTGCTGGCAGGTCAGACCGCGAACGTGGGCCTCATAAATCACCGTGCTACCCCAGGGAACATGCGGCGCGGCGTCGTCTTCCCAGTCGAAGTCATCGGCCAGCACCACGCATTTCGGTGCGATGCTGGCGTTATCCGCCGCGTCCGGGATTTCTTCACCGCACTGGAAGCGCGGATCGTCACAGACTTCACCCTCTACCTGATGCGCGCAGGGGTCTACCAGCAGCTTCGCCGGGTTAAAACGTTTACCCTGCGCCGGTGCCCACGGACCGTGTACCCGATAACCGTAGCGCTGGCCCGGATGGATGGCAGGCAGATAGCCGTGCCAGATATCGCCGCTGCGTGCGGGCAGATCGATACGTTTCTCACGGCCTTTCTCATCAAACAGGCACAGCTCCACGCGCTCCGCATGCTGAGAGAACAGCGTAAAGTTAACGCCTTTGCCGTCGTAGCTGGCCCCGAGGGGCTGCGGTTTACCCGAACGTATCGGTGCCATTACGCCTCCCGAACCAGCCACAGAGTGGAAAGGGGCGGCAGCGTCAGGCTCAGCGAGTGGCTGCGGCCGTGGCTTCCCCAGTCGTCGGTATCGATAGTGCCGCAGTTACCGAGATTGCCACCGTGATAGTGGCCAGAATCGGTGTTCAGCACTTCACGCCAGCGCCCGCCCTGCGACACGCCAAAACGGTAGTCATAGCGCGGCACCGGGGTGAAATTACTGGCGACGATCAGCTCGTTGCCGTCGCGGTCGCGGCGCACGTAGACAAACACTGAGTTTTCAAAGTCATCCACCACCAGCCACTCAAAACCGGCGGGTTCGAAGTCGAGCTGGTACAGCGCCGGATGCGCGCGATAGGTGTGGTTGAGATCGCGGACCAGCCGCTGCACGCCGTTATGCCAGCTGTCTCCCCCTTCCAGCAGGTGCCAGTCAAGGCTGCTGTCGTGATTCCACTCGCGTCCCTGGGCAAACTCGTTACCCATAAACAGCAGTTTCTTGCCGGGGAAACCGAACATCCAGCCGTAGTAGGCGCGCAGGTTGGCGAATTTCTGCCAGGCATCGCCCGGCATGCGGTCCAGAATCGAACGTTTACCGTGAACCACTTCATCGTGCGACAGCGGCAGCACGAAATTCTCGGTGTAGTTGTAGAGCATGCCGAAGGTCATCAGATTGTGATGATAGCGGCGATGCACCGGGTCCAGTTTCATGTAGTCGAGCGTGTCGTGCATCCAGCCAAGGTTCCACTTGAACCAGAAGCCCAGGCCACCCATTTCCGGCGGACGCGAGACGCCGTTAAAATCCGTGGACTCTTCAGCGATGGTAATCGAACCCGGCGCGGCATGGCCCAGCGTTCGGTTGGTGTAGCGCAGGAAGGAGATGGCCTCCAGATTTTCCCGCCCGCCGTAGTAGTTCGGTACCCATTCACCTTCGGCGCGGCTGTAGTCGCGATAAATCATCGAGGCCACCGCATCCACGCGCAGGCCGTCAATGCCAAAGCGTTCGATCCAGTACAGGGCATTGCCCGCCAGGTAGTTGCTCACTTCCCGGCGGCCAAAGTTGTAAATCAGGGTATTCCAGTCCTGGTGATAGCCTTCACGCGGGTCGCTGTGTTCGTACAAATTGGTGCCGTCAAAATTCGACAGGCCAAACTCATCAGAGGGGAAGTGGCCAGGCACCCAGTCGAGCAGCACGTTAAGCCCGGCGTTGTGCGCTGCCGCAATAAACGAACGGAAATCGTCTCGCGTACCAAAACGCCGGGTGGGGGCATAAAGGCCCAGCGGCTGATAGCCCCAGCTGCCGTCAAACGGATGCTCATTAATCGGCATCAGCTCCAGATGGGTAAAGCCCATCTCTACGGCGTAGGGAACCAGCTGTTCCTCCAGCTCTTTGTAGCTTAGCCAGAAGTTGTTATCAGTATGGCGTCGCCAGGAACCCAGATGCACTTCATAAATTGAGATGGGGGCATCAAAGCCGTTGGCACGCTGGCGTTCAGGGGAAATTTCGGTTTTTTCCGGCAGGCCGCAGATCATCGAGGCCGTTTGAGGGCGCATCTGAGCTTCAAAGGAATACGGGTCGGCTTTCAGCCGCAGCTGGCCGTGAGCATCAACGATTTCGAACTTGTACAGCTGGCCGGGCCGGGCGGCCGGAATAAACAGCTCCCATACGCCCAGTTCGCGACGAAAGCGCATAGGATGGCGGCGGCCGTCCCAATAGTTAAACTCGCCCACGACGGAAACACGCTGGGCATTCGGTGCCCATACTGAGAAGCGTGTGCCGATAACATTATCAATGACGTCGGCATGCGCGCCCATTTTTTCGTACGGTCGCAGGTGCGTGCCCTCCGCCAGCAGCCAGCTGTCCATTTCGGGCAGCAGCGGGCCAAACCGGTAGGCATCATCAATCAGGTTTTGCTGGCCGTGCCACGTCACCGCCAGCTGATAGCGAAACATATTCTTGCGGCGGGGGATCACCGCCTGAAAAAAACCGCGCCCGTCCAGGCACTCCAGCTGCGCGCATTTACGCCCGGTGCTGGTTTCAATCACCCAGACTTCGCTGGCGTCCGGTAGCAGGGCACGAACCACCAGGCCTTTAGCGGTTTGGTGCATGCCCAAAAGTGAAAAAGGGTCCGCGAGGTGACCAGAAAGTAAAGCATTAATCTCACGACGATCGGCAAGCTCTGACATGACTTTCTTCCCATGATAGACGGCAGGCGATGGCCGAACGTTAAAACGTTACGGACATGCTCTGCTCTTCATTGAGCTTAATGGCATGCTGCAGGGGATATGACCATCCGCTGGAAAAACCACCGCAGCACGCGATAATAAACCCTTAAGCGAAACTTTTATTTGCTGATGGAACAACGACTGATTTAAGCATAGCCAGGTGACAACAATAGCCGGGTACGAAAGCGTAAAAATATTTCTTTCACATCAAACTGTACTGCTGTTAGGGCATAAGGCAGGAACGTCAGAAGCTTCTTAAGCGCCAGTTGGGGAAAGCCCCGAATCAGGCGGAAAAACTCAAAACGGTAGATCGGGTATTCAGAAAAACGGGTAATAGCAGGTGAGGCCGTTAGTGATAATGAATGAATCAGAATATAACAAACAGATACTTTCCCCTGCCGCAGACGACAGGGGAAAGCGAGCCGTTTAGCCGACCAGCAGGCGCAGCATACGGCGCAGCGGTTCAGCCGCACCCCACAGCAGCTGATCGCCAACGGTGAAGGCGGAAAGATATTCCGGCCCCATATTCAGCTTGCGCAGACGACCCACCGGAGTGTTTAGCGTGCCGGTGACCGCAGCAGGCGTCAGCTCGCGCATGGTCAGCTCACGATCGTTTGGCACCACTTTCACCCACTCGTTGTGGGAAGCCAGCAGCTGAGTGACCTCATCCAGCGGCACGTCTTTTTTCAGCTTCAGCGTAAACGCCTGGCTGTGGCAGCGCAGTGCACCGACGCGCACGCACAGACCGTCAACCGGAATCACGCTGTCGGTGCGCAGGATTTTGTTGGTTTCCGCCTGACCTTTCCACTCTTCGCGGCTCTGACCGTTTTCCAGCTGCTTATCGATCCACGGGATCAGGCTACCGGCCAGCGGTACACCAAAGTTATCGGTTGGCAGGGTGCCGCTGCGGGTCAGCTCGGTCACGCGGCGCTCGATATCGAGAATGGCCGATGCCGGGTTGTGCAGCTCTTTTGCTACGTGGTCATGCAGCATGCCCATCTGAGCCAGCAGTTCACGCATATGGCGCGCGCCGCCGCCGGATGCTGCCTGATAGGTGGCAACGGAAGCCCACTCCACCAGATCGTTAGCAAACAGACCGCCCAGCGACATCAGCATCAGGCTGACGGTACAGTTACCGCCAACGAAGGTTTTAATGCCGTTGTTCAGGCCGTCGTGGATGACCTGGTGGTTGACCGGGTCGAGGATGATAATCGCATCGTCCTTCATGCGCAGCGTGGAAGCAGCGTCAATCCAGTAACCCTGCCAGCCAGCGGCACGCAGTTTTGGATAGACTTCGCTGGTGTAATCCCCACCCTGGCAGGTGATGATGATATCCAGCGCGCTCAGCGCATCGATATCAAACGCATCCTGCAGCGTACCGGCAGAGCGGCCGCCAAACTCCGGCGCGGCCTGGCCGTGCTGGGAAGTGGAGAAAAACACCGGGCGTACAACGTCAAAGTCACGCTCTTCGATCATACGCTGCATCAGCACGGAACCAACCATGCCACGCCAACCGACAAGTCCTACAGTTTTCATATCTACCTTTACCTCGGGCCCGCACTGATAACGCCCGTAATTCAGTTAAAATCACCGGAATGTACTCTGTCCAAATCTACAAGGTGCAGCAAAAGTGGCAAGTGAATTAAATCGATTGAAGGAATTTTTTTAGCAGAGGGACTAATAATCCACGCCAGGCGGTGTGAAACAGGAGGATTAACGCGAGTCTCTGATAACGGCGGCAGCCCTATTATCGTTGTTAAATTGGCAATTAAAGCGAGTTTTACCGATGATTATAGGGGGTTTTGCGTATCAGGAGCCGAAACATCGTCATAGAGCGGTAATATACAGAATCGAAGAAGGGGCAGGGCAGTTTCTGCCGCCCCTTCTGATTTATTATGACAGCAGTTCGAACGCGATCATGCCAATCACCGCCCCAACCGTGCCGAGGATGGTTTCCATCATCGTCCAGGTCTTCAGCGTTTGCCCTTCCGTTGCGCCGGTAAAGCGGCCAAACAGCCAGAAACCGGCGTCGTTGACGTGGCTGAAGATAATCGAGCCGCCGGCAATACAGATCGACAGCGCGGCCAGCTGGGCACCGGAATAATGCAGCGGTTCAATCACCGGCATAATCAGCCCCACAGCGGTCAGGCAGGCGACGGTCGCCGAACCCTGAATAATGCGCACCGCGCCGGAGAGCACGAAGCAGGCCAGCGCAACCGGCAGACCCGCGCCGGTCAGTGCGTTGCCCAGTGCCGGGCCAACGCCGGAATCCACCAGCACCTGTTTGAACACGCCACCGGCACCGATCACCAGCAGGATAATTCCCGCTGGCTGTAGGGCCGCGCCGCAGATCTGCATCACGCGCTCTTTGTCCATGCCCTGGCGGTACGCCAGGCCGTAAATCGCCACCAGACAGGCCAGCAGAATTGCGGTAAACGGGTGACCGATAAACTCCAGCCATTCATACAGGCGGGAGCCGGGTTCGGTAAAGCGCGCGCCGATGGTTTTCAGCCCCACCAGCACCAGCGGGAAGAGGATCAGCGACAGGCTGAAGCCAAACGACGGCAGCTTGCTCTCATCAAATTCGGGATGCTCGCTTTCCGCCGGTGGCGTGAACTGCACATGCTGGCTGATAAAGCGGCCAAACAGCGGACCGGCAATCAGCATGCCCGGGATCGCCGCACACAGCCCCAGCAGGATCATCCAGCCGAAATCGGCATGCATCTGCGAAGCCAGCAGCATCGGCGCAGGCCCCGGCAGCAGGAACGCCGCCGCTGCCGCAACCCCGGCAAACAGCGGGATCACCAGCTTCACCAGGTTATCCCCGGTGCGGCGCGCCACGGCGAAGGCGATGCTGATCAGCAGTACGACCGCCACTTCGAAGAACAGCGGCAGCGCGCAGATCAGTCCGGCAATGCCCATCGCGTAATGCGCACGGCTTTCACCAAAGGCTTTCAGCATGCGGATGGCGATCTGATCGACCGCGCCGGTTTCATGCAGGATCTTGCCAAACATCGCCCCCAGCGCCACAACGATGGCGAGGAAGCCGAGCGTGCCGCCCATCCCTTTTTCCATCGTCTGGGCGATTTTATCCAGCGGCATGCCGGAGAACAGACCGGCACCAATTGACACTAACATCAGCGCCACAAAGGCGTGCATACGCGCCTTCATTACTAAAAACAGCAGCAGTAATACCGAACCTGCTGCGGTCAAAACCAGTGTTGCAGTACTCATTAAACCCTACTTACTTCGTCTTGTTGATGGCACCGTCAATGGCTTTCAGCGTTGAGGCAATGACGTCATCAAGGGACTGATTAATATCCACAACCAGCACATCTTTCTCTTCGCTGCCCGGTTCTTCCAGGGTAGCGAACTGGGTAACCAGCATCTGCGGCTTGAAGAAATGGCCTTTGCGCGCGCGCAGGCGGGATTCAATGGTGTCGAAATCGCCCTTCAGGTAGACGAAGGACAGGTTCTTGTTCCCTTCGCGCAGGATGTCGCGATAGTGCTTTTTCAGCGCCGAGCAAACGATCAGCGATACGTCATTGGTGCGCTGCATGGCGAACGCGGCGTCGTTAATCGCCTTCAGCCACGGCTTGCGGTCGGTGTCGTCCAGCGGATGACCACCGGCCATTTTTTCAATGTTGGCGCGCGGGTGCAGGAAGTCACCGTCAAGGAAAGCGGCTTTCAGTTCATGTGCCACGGCTTTAGCCACGGCAGATTTGCCGCTGCCGGATACGCCCATCAGTACGAATACGTGATTGGACGGGGTAGATGAGGTCATTATTTTTGCTCCGTCAGAGTCAATAGCAGGTGTGAACGGCAATTTGTTATCGGTAACATTGTCTGGTGCTGTACAAATTATGGCAACAGCTGCGGCGGGAAAAGCTGGTAAATGTGAGGGACTTCAAAAAAACGGCAAAAACAGCGTGAGGGAGGCACAAAGAGATAACGGACGCGATTGCGCCCGTCGGGGTTAAATACTTTCGCCGATGGAGAGCGTAAAGCCGATATCCAGCGGCCCACAATCGACCGCTTCACCGCGAATACGCGCCAGCAGCATTGACGCCGCTTCCTGGCCCATCTGCTCACGCGGGGTCTGCACGGTAGCCAGCTGCGGGGTGGTGGCCTTTGAAATATCATGGCCGTGAAAACCGGCGATCGCCATCTGCTCCGGCACCCGCAGCCCCTGCCGCTGGCACTCAAACATCGCGCCCACCGCCAGGTCATCGTTGGTGCAGAACAGGCTGTCGGTCTGCGGATAGCGCTTCTGCGCCTCGCGCAGCAGCATCGCACCGGCGGTAAACGACGAGGCCGCTTCCATCATCACGGTTTTTGGCTCCAGTCCGGCCTCGCGCATCGCCTGCGCATAGCCGCGCTCTTTTTGCAGCGTTCGTTCGTCCAGCCGCGCGCCGAGGTAAACCGTGTGTCGATGGCCGCGCTGCAAAATGGCCTGGGTCATTTGCCGCGCGGCCTCAACGTTATCGAATCCCACCGCCATATCCAGGCAGGGGGAAACGCTGTCCATCATCTCAATTACCGGAATGCCGGCAGTTTCGATCATCCGCAGGCTGGCGGCGGTGTGGGTGCGTTCGGTCAGGATCAGGCCGTCGATATTCCAGCCCAGCAGGGAGCGCAGCTGTAGCTCCTCTTTCTCCGGGCTGTAGCCGAAGTGGCCGACCAGCGTCTGGTAGCCCGCCGCATCGGTAACAGTTTCAATGCCGCGCAGCACGTCGGCAAACACCTGGTTGGTCAGCGACGGCAGCAGCACGCCAATCGCCCGGCTGGTGGCGTTGGAGAGCATATCCGGAGCACGGTTGGGAATGTAGCCCAGCTCATCCAGCGCGGCGGCAATTTTGCCCTGTAGCGCGGCGGAAACCTGCTCGGGGTTACGCAGATAGCGGCTGACGGTCATTTTGGTGATGCCGATACGATCGGCAACATCCTGAAGTACCGGTCTTTTTTTCTTCATTTGGCTTCAGCTGGTTGGACGGTATCCGGCTGAGTGTAACAAATCTGGGCGGGAAAAAGAGAAAGGGCGCGGTTTCCCGCGCCCAAAGTGTGATGTAGCTATCTTCGCAGGCCTTAAACCGGCGGCAGATCGAACAGCAGGATCTCAGCGTCGCTGCTGGCGGTAATCTCCAGAGCCGCTTCATCCCAGATGGCAAACGCATCGCTGGTCGTGGCGGCTTCACCGTTTACGGTGATATCGCCTTTTACTACCTGAATCCAGATTTTGCGGCCTTCGGCGACCTCTGCTGTACCCTGTTCGCCTGCTTTAAACGCCCAGCGGGACAGCGTCATATCCTGGTAAACTTTCAGTGAACCGTCGCGCGCATCCGGCGACAGTACCAGCTGACGGCCCTGGACATCATCAAAGCGGCGCTGTGCGTAGCGTGGCTCAATGCCGTTTTTCTCCGGGATAATCCAGATCTGATACAGGTGCAGCGGCACGTCTTTACTGCCGTTGTACTCGGAATGACGTACGCCGGTGCCTGCACTCATAATCTGGAACTCACCCGCCGGGATCTGTTCTTTGTTGCCCATGCTGTCCTGATGCTCCACGGTGCCGGAAAGCACGTAGGTCAGGATCTCCATATCTTTATGTGGATGGGTGCCAAAACCCTGGCCGCCATCGATCACGTCTTCGTTAATCACCCGCAGCGCGGAGAAGCCCATAAAGTTGGCGTCATAATAGTTAGCGAAAGAGAACGTGTGATAACTGTCCAGCCAGCCATGGTTTGCATGGCCACGATCTTGTGCTTTGCGTAAGTAAATCATATTCAATTCTCCTCAATGTTTTAACGTAGTCTGCGCCCGAACAGCCCGCGTTGATAGCGGAGAAAATTGTCTCCTCTGGTCAAAATTTTCGAATAAATGGTGGCGGTAACATCAGTCAGGTTGCCGGATGCCCGAAAGAACACCTTACGCTGTAGCGGTAAGGCGAAGGTCAGGTTCGACTTCTGTTATCGGTCAGGGCTGCTAATACGATCTTCTAATCTGGCTTATCATCCTCATTCTGTTACACAAAATCAGCCCCTTCCCGGAAAAGTCTCTCCTCTTCCCGATTGCTCGAGTGTACAATTAACGATCAATAACATTACAGATGAAAGGGATTTTGAGTGCCTGTCAATGAGAGTGTTAGAGCAACATCGGGAACATGGATTACACCTGGCGGCGTGAGACTTATCACGATGGGTGAGATAGCGTTAGCAAGATCGCTTTATGGCTATGGCCTCAGATACAATCAAATTTGGGTGCATCGGGAGAGCTATTTACCGTTTAACCTACAGCCTATTGATGTTGCTATGAGTCCAAACGGTGAAATGTGGTTTCGTGAAGATACCTATTCTCATGATTTCTCAATGGACACTCTCGAAAAGAAACATAGATTCATGCATGAAATGATGCACGTTTGGCAAGCACAACACGGCATGTTTGTAAGAACAAGAGGGATATTCTCCCGTTTCGCTGATTACAGTTATAGTTTAGATAAAACTGATATTCGTCATTACAGTTTAGAACAACAAGCCTCTTTAGTGAGTGATTATTGGTTGTTGCTTACCTACGGCTTTAGGGGCAATACTGATTTAATTGAGTATCGAGGTTATGATCCTGATGAATCTGTCCATTCCCTGATTGCAAAATACAAATCAGTGATGAAAGGATTTACAGCATGAAGCGATTAGCTGTTCTTCCTGTAATTTTCCTTCTTTCTGGTTGCCCAGGTGGAAATCCAGCACCGCACCCACGAGCTACGTTCATCAACGGCGAACATCTTTGCTTTAGTACAAATAAGGAAGATGTATTGAGCTATTATCGCATCGAATCAAATGAAAACGGGAAATTTAACACAGTGGAATACGATGAAGATTTAACTCTTTTTTATCCTGAAGACTGTATAAATTTTAAATGGAAGAATGGTTCTTCATATGCAATTTCTTATGGCCTGAATGGAAAAGACTATGTTCATGAATTCGTTATTGATAGCAATGGGAAACTAACAAAATAAGGAGATCGGAATGTCATTACCCGCTTATTTATTTCTGTATGATGAAAACGGGATGCAAATTGTAGGTGATTGTCTGGCGTCAGGCCGTGAGGGTGCGATAGAGGTGATGAACAGCAGCTATGGTGTCAGGCAAGGCGTAGATAGCTGTACAGGAAGCATGACGGGAACACGGCAGCATGATGCTGTAACCATACACAAGCAATTAGATAAAGTGAGTCCATATCTTGCTATTGCTGTATGTGAAAGTAGACGCTTGCAGAAAGCAGTGATCAAATACTATGAAATAATTGAGTCTGGAATAGAAACGGAAATTTATAATATTATTCTTGAAAGCGTTGTTATTTCCTCCGTTGATTTCTCACATGTCTATTATCCTGGTAGCACATCTCCAAACATGCACGAGGTGGTGGGCCTTCGATTCCGTGGTATTGAATGGAATTATGTCAAAGGGAATATTAAATACGATGACGCCTGGAGTAAGCCAAAGAAGGAAGAGTAGATAGAACCATAAAAATGTTCACCGTATTTACTGCCTGTGAAAACTGAATGTTCGTGGTAAGGGAACATAGCGCCTGCCGGTGCGCAATCAGGTTTCGCTCGCATAATCGTCAGAAGAACAGGGTGTGATGCTGGAATTTTTCAGGCCGGGCCGGGCAAAACGCAGGCAAAAAAAAAGCCAGCACCCGAGCTGGCTAAGAAACACTGGAAGCAATGTGAGCAATGTCGTGCCTTCTCAGCCAGTAGCAGAGCTCTGCTGAAAACGCATAGCAATAATAATCATTATCATTCGCACTTGTAAAGCTCTTTTCTGATTATTTTTTACTTGATTTGATGATAAAAAACCCTGATTTTAAAGAGGTTTTCTAACACTAAGGAGAGTAAAGGTGAGTGAGATTATCGTTCGACACGCCGAGCCTGATGACGCTGCGGCGCTGCATCAGATGTACAGCCAGCCGGAAACCTACAGCGATACGCTTCAGCTCCCTTATCCTTCACTACAGCGCTGGCAGGAGAAGCTAAAAAACACGCCGGACGGCCAGCACATGCTGGTGGCCTGCATCGATAGCCAGATCGTCGGTCAGTGTTTCGTGGCGTTGAATACCCCGGCGCGCCGCCGCCATACGGCGACATTTGGCCTGGGCGTGGACATTCGCCATCGCGGCAAGGGCGTGGCGAAGGCGATGATGACGGCGATAGTCGATCTCTGCGATAACTGGCTACAGGTGGATCGCATTGAACTGACCGTTTACGCCGATAATCAGGCGGCCATTGCGCTGTATGAGAAATTTGGCTTCGTGACCGAAGGGCGCGGCGTACGCTTTGGCGTGCGTAACGGCGTGCAGGTCGATGCGCTATTTATGGCCCGACTGAAAGACTGAATCCAGCGGGTGACGCCTACAGATTAAAAGGCGTCACCACGTTGACCCGCGAAAACTCCCCGATTTCCTCTTCCGGCGGTAAAAAACCGTGAAAGCGCAGGATTGCCTGTAACGCACTGCGGGCATCGGCGCGCAGATCGTGATCGATAACCGCATCCAGCTGCCGTGCGGCCAGCATTTCACGGTTTTCCTCGTCCAGATCGTGGGCAATAAACGCCCGCAGCGGGCGCTGCTGGCTGGTAAACGCGCGGAAGATGGCCCGATTACCACCGCCAACACAGTAAACTGCGCTGATAGCCGGATCGCGATCCAGCACCTGGCTCACCCGCTCAAACGTCAGGCTGTCGACGCCGTAGCCTTCACTGATGCGCACCACTTTATGCTGCGGTGCAAGCTGGTGCAGCCCTTCGGCAAAGCCCGCAACCCGCTCCTCTTCGCCGCGAAATCCGGCGCTGCTCAGCACCACCGCCACCGAGTGGGGCTGCGGCCCCAGCCAGCGTGACAATAGATAGGCCGCCGTACGCCCGGCGCTGCCGTTATCCATGCCCACGTAGCGAATACGCGCGCTGTCGGGCAGATCGGTCACCAGCGTGACGACCGGCACCCGCTGGCGCAGCAGCTCTTCCACGCTGGCGTTCAGCGCTGACTCATCACTGACCTTGAGAATGACGCCGTAGCTGTCGCTGCCGCAGCGCAAAAGTAACTGCTGGAGGGCCTTCGCATCGATCTGTTCAAAGACGTGAAAACGCAGCATCAGGCGGAACGGTGCCAGGCTGCCGAGCTGGCTGAGTAGGGCGGCGCTGACCAGCGAGCTGAAGCGCTCGGGGGTATGCAGCACCACGTCAATATTCAGCGTTCTGCCACTCGCCAGATTCACCCGCTGCTGTAGCTCAAGATCGCGGATTGCGGCGGCAATCCGCCGGTCGGTTTGCGGATGCACGCTGCCGCGTTTGTGCAGCGCGCGATCCACCGTCGCCTTGCTGACGCCCGACTGCGCGGCAATCTGTTTAATGGAGAACTTCATTATTTGAGGTCTTTTTGAGGTTATCGGTGCGTGTTGTTAAAAAAATGTAAGTGATAAGGTGGTTAAGAGCAAATGTTCCTCACCCTGTATCCGACAAAAAACAAGAAAGGCGCTTAATCATGAGTTCAGATTTCAACAATCAGTTTAAGAACAAAGTGTATGTGGTGACCGGCGGTACCCAGGGCCTGGGCGCGGCGGTGGCCGAGCTGCTGGCAGAACGCGGCGCGCGCGGCCTGATTATCTGCGGTCGTAACGCGCGGGCAGGTGAAGAGCAGGTGGCAAAACTGCGTGCGCTGGGCTGCGATGCCGGCTTTGTCGCCGCCGACCTGACCGATCCGCACTCCTGCGAGCAGGTGATCGCGGCAGCGGAAAGCCGCTTTGGCGTGCTGCATGGCCTGGTGAACTGCGCCGGGATGTCCGATCGCGGCACCATCCTTAACACCACCCCGGAGCTGTTTGACGCCATTTTCGCCGTTAACGTCCGCGCGCCGTTCTTCCTGATGCAGGCGGCAATCAAACTGATGGTGGCGAACGGCACGGAAGGCAGCATCGTTAATATCATCACTATGACCTCCCACGGCGGTCAGAGCTTCCTCACCACCTATGCCGCCTCCAAAGGCGCGCTGGTCACGCTGACGAAAAACGTCGCCTTCAGCGCCATGCGCAACCGCATCCGGGTCAACGGCCTGAACATTGGCTGGATGGACACTCCGCACGAAGATGATATTCAAAAGCAGTATCACCAGGCTTCCGACGACTGGCTGGAGAAAGCCGAACGCGAACAGCCATTTGGCCGCCTGCTGAAGCCGCGGGAAGTGGCGCGCGGCGTGGCGTTTTTACTCTCTGAAGAATCCGGGATGATGACCGGCGCGGTGATTGATTTCGATCAGAACGTAGTGGGCTGCGGCGATGACGGCGCGCCAAAACCCCAGCAGCCGCTGAGCCTGTAAGGAGCCGAGATGAACGCTATCTATCTGCAGGAAAAGCAGCTGAAGGTTGATGAGTTTGCGGCGGTTTGCCGCCAGACGCTGCGCCAGGATGATTATCCGTTAGCGGCAAGCAGCGAGCTGAACGTGCTGATTTACCGTGCCGACTCGCTGTTAAGCGCCGCGCGCGACGATCGGAAAGCGGTACTGAGCGAGCTGCACCGCGCACTCTCTTCCGGCCCCGGCGTGTTCGTGGTGAAAGGGCTGTATGACAACCTGGCCGCGGTGGACCGCAGCAGCCAGCTGTTTGAAGCGATCCTGAAAGATGAAGCCGCAGCGGGGGGCGGCGGCGATCACTTCGCCAAAGCGGGCAGCAACGGCCGCATCTGGAACGCGCTGCAAAAAGTCGCGGAGCGCGATGCCGACGCCTTTATTGATTATTACGACAATCCGCTGCTGGCGATAATTTGTGAAAGCTGGCTGGGGCCGGGCTATGAGATGACCGCCCAGGTGAACCAGGTACGCCCCGGCGGCAAGGCGCAGCAGCCGCATCGTGACTACCATCTGGGCTTCCAGAGTAATGAGGTGGTCGAACAGTTCCCGCTGCCGCTGCAAATTCTGTCGCAGTATCTGACGTTGCAGGGCGCGGTGGCGCACACCGATATGCCGATTGAGTCCGGACCGACCCAACTGCTGCCGTGGTCACAGCAGTATCAGGCGGGCTATCTGGCCTGGCGGGACCCGGAGTTTATTGCCTGTTTCCAGCAGCATGCCATCCAGCTGCCGCTGCACAAAGGCGACGGGCTGTTCTTCAACCCGGCGCTGTTCCATGCGGCGGGCAATAACGTCACGCAGGATCGCGTGCGCACCGCCAACCTGCTGCAGGTGTCATCCAGTTTTGGCAAAACGATGGAGAAGGTTAACCATATCAAGGTGCTGCAAAGTATTTATCCGGCCCTGCTTCAGCGCGAGCTGCCGGAAGATAAGCTCAGTGCCGTTATTGCATCCGCTGCGGAGGGCTACTCATTTCCAACCAATCTGGATACCGATCCGCCGCTGGGCGGGCTGGTGCCGCAGACCCAGCAGGCCCTGTTGTTACAGGCGCTGCGAGAGAAGTGGACGCCGGTACATTTCAACCAGCAGCTGGCAGAGCATACGCAGAAACGTCAGGCATGATGTCGGATGAGGAAACGAAGGAATGTGCTGATTTTGACATTCGCCTGCTCTTTGCTGTGCTGATCTGACAGCGGTGCTTCAATCGATCGTGCCCCGACGGGGCACGATCCTGAACCGTCACTCACTGCCCGTAATACGCATTCGCCCCGTGCTTACGCAAATAGTGCTTATCCAGCAGCACCTGCTGCATATCCCCGATCCCCGGCGTCAGCTGCCGCGAGAAGATACCCATATAGGCGACTTCCTCCAGCACCACCGCATTGTGCACCGCGTTATCCGCATCGCTGCCCCAGGCAAACGGACCGTGGGCGTTGACCAGCACCGCCGGAACGGCTGCCGGACTGATATTGCGCGAGCGGAAGGTTTCAATAATCACTTCGCCGGTATTGTGCTCGTAATCCTGTGCAATTTCCTGCGCCGTCATCAGCCGCGTGCAGGGAATTTTGCCGTAGAAATAGTCGGCATGGGTGGTGCCCCAGGCGGGCAGATCCAGCCCGGACTGCGCCCAGATGGTGGCGTGGCGCGAGTGGGTATGCACGATGCCGCCGATGGTTTCAAAAGCGCGATACAGCGCCAGATGCGTTGCCGTATCGGAAGAGGGCTTCTTGCTGCCTTCCACCACGCGGCCGCTCTCCAGATCCACCACCACGATATCGTCCACCGTCATCACATCGTAATCCACGCCGGAAGGCTTGATCGCTACGCGGCCGCTGGCGCGGTCAATCGCGCTGACGTTGCCCCAGGTAAAGGTCACCAGATTATGGCGCGGCAGGGCGAGGTTGGCCTCGAACACCTGTTCTTTCAGAGACGTTAAGCTCACAGTAATCCTCCTTCCTGCATTTTTTGTTCAATCCAGCGCCGCGCCTGTACGATCTCGGCCACCGGCTCTTCGGCTTTTTCGGTCCACATTTCAATCAGGAACGCGCCGCGATAGTTAATCTGCTTCAGCGTGCGGAACACGCTGACAAAATCGACGCAGCCTTCGCCAAACGGCACGTCACGGAACTGGCCCGGCGAATCAGGGGTGACCGGCAGGGTGTCCTTCAGATGGATCGCAGCGATGCGATCGATGCCCAGCGCCAGCTCGGTGCTGACGTCGTTGCCCCAGGCGCTGAGGTTGCCGACGTCCGGGTAGACGGTGAACCACGGCGAGGCCAGCTGGCGATCCCAGTGCTTCCACTTGCTGATGGAGTTCATAAACTCGGTGTCCATGATTTCCACCGCCAGCATTACCTGCGCCGCCGCCGCGCGTTCCACCGCCCAGGCCAGCCCTTCGGCGAAGCGGGTCACGGTGCCCTCATCGTGCGATTCGTAATAAACGTCGTAGCCCGCCAGCTGGATGGTGCGGATGCCGGTGTCCTTTGCCAGCTGGATGGCGCGATCCATCAGATCGTACGCCTGCTGACAAACGGCCGGATCGCGGCTGCCAAACGGGAAGCGGCGATGGCCGGACAGGCACATTGACGGGATGTTGACCCCGGTTTCTATCATCGCGTCCACCAGCGACAGGCGCTGGGCTTTGGTCCAGTCCAGGCGCGCCAGGCGGGCATCGGTTTCATCCACCGACATCTCAACAAAGTCAAAGCCGCAGGCTTTCGCCAGCGCCAGACGTTCCGGCCAGCTCAGGTGCGCGGGCAGGGCTTTTTCATAAATACCTAACGGGTGCTGACGCATGTTATTTCCCCCAGATGCTGTCGATCGCCTGATGGAACTCGGCGGCGGTGGCCAGACCGTTGGCGCTTTCGGTCAGCGCGCGGCCGACGATAAAGGCACGCACGTCGATCTCTTTGAACTGCGGCAGCTCCTGCGGAGTGATCCCGCCGGTTACCGACAGCCCGAAGCCGAGGTCGGAAAGCGCCTTCATCGCCTCGAGATCCTGCTGGCTCCAGCGCTGCCCCTGCGCCTGCGCATCGCGGCCACGGTGGTAAATCGCCTGCTTCAGGCCGAGGGCACGCCAGCTGCGGGCGTCATCCATCGTCCAGTTGCCGAACAGCTCAATCTGGATCTCGCCCTGGTAGCGCTGCGCCACCTCATGGGCACTGGCAAAGGTCGCCAGCGGCGCGGCGCAGATCACCGTCATCCAGTTAGCCCCGGCCTCAAACGCCAGTTCGGCCAGCGTCGATCCGGCATCGGCGACCTTAAAATCGGCCACCAGGGTTTTCTCCGGCAGGCGCTGGCGCAGCTGGCGCACCGCGTCCACGCCCGCGCTGAAGCAGAGAATGGTGCCGGCTTCCACGATATCGACGTGCTCGTGCAGGCGATCGGCGGCATCAAGGGCGGCATCCAGCCGGGTATGATCCAGCGCCAGCTGCAGTTGAGGAACAGAGGAACGGCTCATGAGTTACTCCTGGTTGGCGGCAATCAGCGCCGTAATAAGTTTCTGATAGCGTTGGTATTTTTTCTGGTAAAGCGTGTGGTTTTCGGCGTTTGGCTGATAGCTGACGATCGCCGGGTCCAGCGCCCGCTGCGCCTGCTGTAGCGACGGTTGCGCGCCGGTTCCGGTCATCGCCACCAGCGCCGCTCCCAGGCAGCCGCTCTCTTCAATCTGCGGGATCTCCACCGGCAGGCCGCTGATATCGGCAAACATCTGCATCCACTCGGCCGAGCGCGTTGGCCCGCCGGTCAGGCGCAGGGCGCTGACGTTGGGGAAGCGTTTGAGAATGCGGTTCAGGTGGGTCAGATGCGAGAACACCACGCCTTCATAAATTGCCTGCACCAGATGCCCGCGCTGGTGGCCAGCCTGCAAACCGTAGAAGCTGGCGTGCAGATTCGCTCCGGCGTTGTTGCCGTAGAGGAACGGCACGAACAGCAGCGAGCTGGCTGCCGGAGGCAGCTCCGCCACCCACTGATTCAGCTGCGCGTAGTCGTCAATGCCCCACTGCTGGCAGAACCATTCCAGATTAGCGGCGGAGGTCGGGCTGGCTTCGTGAACGATGTACTGGCCGTCAATGGCGTAGCGGCCATACACGAACGGATAATCCACCTCGTCGCTCAGGCGGTCGGTAATGCCGCTGGTCACCGACCAGGTACCCATCACCGCATTCAGCCGCGTGTCGTCGTACAGTCCGGCGCACAGCGCGGTGGAGACCACGTCAAACAGTCCGCCCACCACCGGCGTGCCTTCCGCCAGCCCACACTGCGCGGCGGCGGCGGCCGTAATGTGCCCGGCAACGTCGCTGGAGCCGACGATTGGCGGCAGGGCGGGCAGGATCTCCGCGATCTCCAGCATCTCCGCCAGCGCGGGCGACCAGTCGCCCTGCTGCATGTCATAGAGATTGGATTCAGAAATATTGGTTTCTTCGCAGGCCCGTTCGCCGGTCAGGCAGAAGCGCAGATAGTCGTGCGCCATCATCACGCTGCCGATCGCCGCATAGCGTTCCGGCTCGTTATCCTTGACCCAGCGCAGCAGCGAAACCGGATGACCGGTCCACAGCGTCTGACGGGTGACCGGATAGAGCGCCTGCGGCACGCCTTCGCGCTGCCAGCGCTGAACCAGCTCCAGCGCGCGGCGGTCGGAGGAGAGAATACCGTTGCCCAGCGGCTGGCCCTGCTTATCCAGCATAAACAGGCCCTTACCCTGAGCGGAGATCCCCATGCCGCGCACGTCTGCCGCAGCGATATTGCCGTTTTCCAGCACCTGACGGATCACCGTGGCGGCAACCTGCCACAGCTGGTTCATATCGCGTTCCGCACGGCCCGGTTCCGGCACCAGTACCGCAAGGTTTTGCCGCGCCACCGCCTGTTCACGGCCTGATGCGTCATACAGCCCGGCCTTAATAAAGGTGCCGCCGCAGTCCAGCCCCAGCCAGTAACTCATGCGGCCCCCTTCTGCGGTGCATCGCAGCGTGCAGGCAGGGTCAGCGCCAGTACCGAAGCAATCGCCAGTGATATCGCCAGGCTGTAAACGCCTGCGTCTTTACTGAATTCGGCAATCAGCACGCCGACCATATATGGACCACAGAAGCCGCCAAGGTTGCCCAGCGCGTTAATCACGCCGCGTGCGCCGCCCGCCACTTCAGCGTTAAACAGGCGTGGCGGAATACTCCAGAACACCCCGGCCGCTGACTGAATAAACACTCCGCAGCCGACCAGCGCGGCGTAGGACCACCAGATATGCGCTTTCAGCAGTACCGACAGTGCCATGCAAATAGCAAACCCGGCCAGCGGCAGCGCCACAAACAGCTTGCGGCGCCCGGTAGCATCGGACAGCGACGAGAAGATAAACATGCCGAAGATCGCGCCAACGTACGGCAGGATCGCCAGCCAGCCCACCTGTTCGATATTGCCGTTGGTCAGCCCCTTCAGGATGGTTGGCAGCCACAGGGTATAGCCGTAGATCCCGGTCTGATAGAAGAAGTTGACCATAATCAGCCGCCACATCACCGGTTCACGCATCACCTGGCGCAGCGAGGCCTTACGGGTATTTTTACCTTTGATTTGCAGCTGTTCGTCGTGCAGCGTTTTGATCAGATAGTTCTTTTCGGCCTCGGAGATCCACTTCGCCTCCTGCGGGCGGTTGCTGATGGTGAAGGACCACAGCGCCATCACCACCAGCGACAGCACGCCTTCCACAAAGAACAGCATGCGCCAGTCCCAGCTGCTGATGATCCAGCCGGAAAGCGGGGCGGTCAGTATTCCGGCAATCGGCACAAACATGATCACAATCGCGTTGGCGCGGCCGCGTTCAGAATCGGGGAACCAGTTGCCGATCATTGTCAGCACCACCGGCAGCATGCCCCCTTCGGACACACCCAGCAGGAAGCGCAGTCCCAGCAG
This sequence comes from Erwinia sp. S38, assembly GCF_016624545.1. Lineage (NCBI taxonomy): Bacteria > Pseudomonadati > Pseudomonadota > Gammaproteobacteria > Enterobacterales > Erwiniaceae > Erwinia > Erwinia sp. S38. The sequence goes on from NZ_JACVTS010000001.1 coordinate 227,802, forward strand.
CTGATACTGATTGGTCGCCATACCGGTAAGGATGGAGATGACCGCCCAGGCCAGCAGCGACCAGCCGATAAAACGCTTACCGTTGCCGTAGACCGCCAGCTTGCCGCCGGGAACCTGCAGGAACAGATAACCGATAAAGAAGATCCCGCCCGCCAGACCGGCCATTGAGGCGCTGATCCCCAGCTCGTCATCCATACCGCCCGGCATAGCAAAGGCGATATTCACGCGGTCCATATAGGAGATAATGCAGGTGATCAGGATCGGCGGAATAATACGCAGCCAGCGCGTGTTAGGAATGGACGCGCGGGATGCCACAGAACTTGAGGTCAGGCTCATAGCGTACTCCCGGAATTAACGAACTCGGTAAGAGGGATCTTGACCACCACTTTGCGGATCGCCTGCGGGCCGTCGATCATCAGGTTTGGCCGATGCAGATCCTGCGGGAAGAACACGGCGAAATTGCCGGGCTTCATCAGCAACAGGGTTTCGTTTGGCGCATCGCGATAAAAAATAATGTCGCGATCGGCGTTGTACGGCTGGTGGATGACCAGCTCGGCTTTTTCCGTCGCCACGCCAATCAGCTCCTCACCGTCCACCAGAAACTGCACGTCAACAAAGTGGCGATGGGCTTCCGGGAAGCTCTCGCTGTGCGGGCCGGTCTGTAAATCCAGCACCTGTACGACCCAGCCGGTTTTATCGTGCTGATAGCGTCCGGCGGCCATCGCCCGCAGATCGTGGCGGGCCAGATAGTCCACGGCCCGGGCAACGGCGACAGGATAGTGGTGCGCTTCGGTATTGTTGATATGTCCAAAAATCATCGCGTTACTCCTGTTACAGCGCCTGAATACGTGCCCAGACGCGCTCGTCGACCGGAATGCCCTGCTGCTGGTTTTCAGCGCGGATGCCGGGGAATTTATGGCCCGGCAGGCGGATGGCCTGCTCGCCGTTGGCGCGTTCGGCACCGCTGATGGATTCAATAATGCGAGCCAGCTTGGCGTCGCGGGTTGGGCCGTCGATCAGTCGGTCGACGTCAATGGCGATAAATACCTGGGAAATACCGAATTCGTCGCCGTTGTCCTGGGTCACTTCGGTGACCGATGAGCCGTTAGAGAGCAGGGTGGCCAGCATATCCAGCACGATGGAGAGTGCGGAGCCTTTCCAGTAGCCCATCGGTAGAATGCGGCGGTTTTCCTCAATGGTGGCCGGGTCGCGGGTGTAGTTGCCGTCATTATCAAAGCCGCCGTCTACCGGCAGGGTTTTGCCCGCCAGACGGTTAATTTCCAGCATGCCGTAGGAGAACATCGACATCGACATATCTACCATGGTGATCGGCTCGCCCGGTACGGCAACGATCAGCGGGTTGGTGCCGATGGCACAGTTTTTTGCGCCCCACGGCGGCATCACCGCAATCGAGTTGGTCCAGCAGATGCCAACATAGCCTTTCTCTGCCGCCTGCCAGCCGTAGCTGCCGCCGCGCATCCAGTGGTTTGCGTTACGCAGCGCCACCAGGCCGATGCCGTGGCTGTCGGCCAGCGCCATCGCGCGATCCATCATGTCGGTGGCGGTCAGGTTGCCGATAGCGCGATGTGCATCCCACTGTTCAATCGCGCCCAGCGAGAGGATTTTTTCCGGGGTTGCCGTCGGCACGATATGCCCGGCATCCAGCTGCTGAATAAAGCGGGGGAAGCGGTTCACGCCGTGGGAGTAAACGCCGCTTTCACTGGTATCGGCAAACAGGGTGGCACAGGCTTCTGCCTTCTCCGCCGCCACGCCGCGCGCCAGTAAAACGCGCAGGAACTCCTGCTTTAACTGCTGGTAGCTGATTCTCATGCTGCTGTTACTCCCCGCTGGTGTGTATTTCAATATGTGGAATGTCGTTCCAAATAAATCCTATGAGGTTATTGGAATGAAGTCAAAAAAACGGGGGGTGAATTTAGTGTTAAAAAACAGATAGATAAAATTAATGTCAGCTTCTGTGATCGTCGCCACACCCGGTCAAAAACGGGCATGGCAAAGCCGACAGCAAAGTTTCCTCTGCCGTCGGCTACGTGATGATGACTGAGGTCTGCGGCGCGGCCGGTACAGCCAGTGATTCGGTCAGCGCCACCGTTTCCCCCTTACAGCCTGATACGTACCCGGTACAGCGAGCGGGTGGCGGTGATATACAGCTCGTCACCGTCCGGGCCGCCGAACGTGCAGTTAGACACGCACTCCGGCAGCGGAATTTTGCCGATGCGGTTGCCGCTGCTGTCGAAGGCGATCACCCCGTCGGCACAGCTGCACCAGACGTTGCCCCGGCGGTCAACGCAGAAGCCGTCCGGAATTCCGGGAGCGACTTCGGTAAACCATCTGCCGTGGCTCAGCCGATCACCCTCGACCTGGTACACCCGCAGCTCGCGGCGGCCGAGCGTGGGAAAATCAATCACCGACATATCCGCCACGTACATCAGGCTTTCGTCGGGCGAGAAAGCCAGCCCGTTAGGACGCTGCAAATCGCTAGCGGCGATGGTCAGTTTGCCGCTGACCGGATCGAAGCAGTAGAGATAGCAGCCGATCACCTGGCTGTGTGCGTGATAGCCTTCGTCATCGCTGGTGATGCCGTACGGCGGATCGGTAAACCAGATGGTGCCGTCCGAGCGCACCACCACGTCGTTAGGCGAGTTAAAGCGCCTGCCGTCCACTTTCTCCACCAGCAGGGTGACACTGCCGTCGTGCTCGGTACGGCTGATGCCGCGCCGGCCGTGCTCGCAGCTGATCACCCGCCCCTCGGCATCGCGTGCGTTGCCGTTGGCGAAGTTGGAAGGTGAACGCCATACCTCCAGCTCGCCGTTGCGCTGCCAGCGAAACATGCGGTTGCCCTTAACGTCGCTGAACACCACCGCATCCTGCTGCGGCAGCCATACCGGCCCTTCCGCCCAGATCGCCGGGGAGCAAAGCGTCTCAATAACCAGATCGTCGGTGATTGCCATTGTTCTGCCTCCGTTACTTCACGCCCCAGATGGTTTTGTAGTGGCCCTGATAGTCGTTCTGCGGGTCATAATGGTTCTGCGGACCGCCGTCGCTGCCGATATTCTCTTTGGTGATCAGGTGCGCGGGGGTGACGTAGCCTGACGGCGGCTGCCCGGCAAAGGCTCGGTTAAACTCGTCCAGCAGCTGCCAGCCGTGCAGCTTCAGCGGCTCGGCGACGGTGCCGATCTGGCTGTCGCCGCTGCGAATCCGCTGGAAGGCGGAAACCGAACCGTCACCGGCGGAGACGTTAAACGGCGCGTTGCTGCCGCCTTTACCGGCGGTTTTCAGCGCCGGAGCCATAAAGTCGAAGTAGAGATCGTTAATCGCCAGCGCGTACTGGAACTTATCGCCGTATTTTTGCAGCAGACTGAAGGTCATTGACGGCATGCGGTTGGCGGTGTCGGCCAGCGGCGTATCGATAAACTCCACGACCTGACAGCCGCTGCACTTCTCGATCTCCTGCTTCATGGTATTCGCTTTATCCAGCGCGATTTGATACAGCGAGTCGGTAAAGATCAGCACGCTGGCCTTGCCGCCGGAATGCACCACCGCATACTGCGCGGTCAGACGCGCCACCTCGGTTGAATCCGAGGTGATGTTGGTGACGACGCCGTACTGCGGAATCGGCCCCGGCTGCGGCACCGCGTGCCAGGCCATCAGCACGATTTTTTGCTGCGCGGCCTTTTTCAGCAGCACCTTCGCGACGTTCGGGTTCCAGCCGCCGATCACGATGCCGTCCGGGCGCTGGGCAATCGCCTGATTCAGCGCGGCTAGCTGATCTTTTACCGAGCCGCCGCCGTCCAGGGTATCGAGCTTCCAGCCCGCCGCCTTCGCGGCTTCGCTCAGCCCCTGCTGCACGCCCTGCACACCGCCGTTTTTCATGTCGGAGGCGATGAAAATCACCTTTTTATTCGCCTGTAGCTTAGGGCCGGTGGTCGGTCCGTCCCATTCGGTCACGCTGGCGGTGGCTTTAGTCACTGCCGCTGTGGCCTGGTCGAGATAACTGTCGGCGTGTGCCGGCAGGGAGGCGGCCAGCAGAGTACTGAGGGTTAAGGCAAGAACGTGAATTTTCATAGCTGACTTCCTGTAGTGGCGTTTTGATTATTGTCAGGAGGCGTTGCCGGGGCGCTCTGGCTGCGAACGACGGCTTTCTGGTTTAACATCCGGCGGCGCTGGGCGTAGCCGGCAAGACTAATGGAGAGCAGCAGGGTGGCACCGTTGAACAGCGGTTCAACCCAGAACTCACCGCCAAACTGCTGAATACCGGCGATACCAATCGCCAGAATGGCAATCCCGACCACCGTACCCCAGACGTTGACCCGTCCCGGGCGAATAGTGGTACTGCCGAGGAACGCACCAACCAGCGCGGGCAGCAGGTAGTCCATCCCCACGCTGGCCTGGCCGACGCCCTGTTCGGCGGCGATCAGCACGCCGCTGAAGCCGGTCAGCACGCTGGAGGCGATAAACGCGCCGATGGTGAATTTATTAACGGCAATGCCGTTCAGCCGCGCCGCCGCCGGATTACCGCCCACCGCGTACATGCAGCGGCCAAGCGGGGTGTGTTCGGTGATCAGCCACAGGACAATGGCCACCGCCAGCACGTAGAACGCGCCAATCGGGATGCCGAAAATTTCGGTGTAGTGCAGGGCAGTGAAGGCGTCGGGCAGATCGCCGACGATCTGACGGCCGCCGGAGTGCCAGAGCGCGATGGCGTACAGCACGGTGCCGGAACCCAGCGTGGCGACAAAGCTGTCGATATCCGCCAGCGCCACCAGAATGCCATTCAGCAGGCCGTACAGCGCGGAGATGGCCAGCACGGTCAGTACCGCCATCTGCCAGGAGAAGCCGTACTGCACCTGTAACGTAATGGCGAGGATGTGCCAGAGGACGATACCGAAACCGACGTTAAGATCGATTTTGCCAACGATCATCGGGATCGTTGCGGCCAGCGCCAGCAGGGCGATCTTGGCCTTGCTGGAGAGGATCGCCTGGAGGGTCAGCATGCTGGCGAACGACGGCGACAGCGCCGAGAACATCGCCACCAGCAGCACGCACAGCAGCAGCAGGCCGTAGCGGGTGACGATTTGCATCGACCACGGGCCTGCACCGTGCTGGCTGAGACTGACCCGCTGCTCCAGCGCGGTCGATTTGACGGACGTTTTAGACATAGATCTTCTCCTGCCACCGCCTGCGGGGTGGCGTTAAATTTCACACGGTGGCGACGGTGGATTCGCTGCTGGCGGAGGCCAGCTCAAGTAGGTTGGCAAAGCTGACGCGATCGTTTTTCAATTCGCCGACGATCTGCCCGCGGTTGAAGACCAGCGCCCGGTTGCAGATATGGGCGATCTCTTCGAAGTCGCTGGAGATCACCAGCACCGCCACGCCTTCAGCCAGCGCTTTGTTCAGCAGGTGATAGATCTCTTCGCGCGCGCCCACGTCGACGCCCGCAGTCGGATCTTCCAGGATCAGCAGCGGCGCATTGAGGTGCATCCAGCGCGCCATCACCACCTTTTGCTGGTTGCCGCCGGAGAGGGCGCTGATATCCAGGCTGACGTCCTTGGGGCGGACGTCAAACAGCTGCATTTTCCACCAGCTGGCCCCCAGCTCGGCGCGGCGTCCGTAGTGCGACAGCAGGCGATGGCCGCTGGCGCAGGGGTTGATAAACAGGTTTTCACGCACGCTCATCGACATCACCAGGCTTTCGCCGGTGCGATCCCCGGCGACCAGCGACACGCCTGCCGCCATCGCCTGCTGCGGCGAGCTGGCCTGATAGTGTTGCTTGCGGAAGGTAATGCTGCCGCCGGTACGCTGACGCAGGCCAAACAGCAGGCGGCCAATCTCCTCCTGCCCGGCACCGCGCAGGCCGGCCAGCGCCAGCATCTCGCCGGGCTGCAGGTTGAAGGATACGGGGCCCACTTCATCAATGCAGACGCTGTCGAAGGCCAGAACCGGATCGGCTTTTTCCGGCAGCGGCTCGCGCTGGTTGCCCTCTACCGCTTCGCCGACGATCATTTCCACCAGGTTGCGCAGGCTGTAGTCGCGGGTGAAGCCGCCCGCTACGCGTTTCCCGTCGCGCATTACGCAGACGCGGTCGGCAATTTCGATCACTTCGTCCAGGCGGTGGGTGACGTAAATCATCCCCACTTTTTTACTTTTCAGGCGTTCGATAACGCTGAACAGATGGCGGACGTCGTTGGCAGGCAGCGAAGCGGTGGGCTCATCCAGCACCAGCACTTCGGCGTTGACGGCCACCGCACGGGCGATAGCCAGTAGAGACTTTTCGGTGCGCGACAGTTCGAACACGCGTGAGTCCGGGTCGAGGGCGATACCGACCTCTTCCAGCGCCTGGCGGGAGCGCTCGCGCACCGCTCGCCAGTCAATCAGCCCCAGCCGACGGGTAAAGCCCATCACCAGCGCCATATTTTCGGCCACCGTCATCCACTCGATCAGTCCGAGGTCCTGATGAATAAAGGCGATGGGCTGGCGCTGGGCGGTTTTCAGCGCGGCGGCGGAGGTAATGGTGTCGTCGTGGAAGCGGATATCGCCGCTGTCGCGTGGGTAAACCCCGGCGAGGACTTTGATCAGCGTGGATTTGCCGGCACCGTTTTCGCCCAGCAGCGCCAGGACTTCACCGGGATGAACCTCCAGGCTGACGTCGTTGACGGCGATGTTGCCGCCAAAGCGTTTAGTGATATGGCTCAGCGTCAGAACCGCTGCCCCGGGTGTATTCTGCATAACAGTCTCCTGCAACAACAGACAAGTATCAACGGCGGCGACAGCTTAATAAAAACACCGCTTATTCCAACATGCGAAATCAAGTTTCAAAAATAGTATTCTTACTGAGGGCGGAAAGCAAAGGTGAGGAAGTTTTATTTATTTATATAAATCAGATGGTTATTTTTAATGTTATAGAACTGTGATGAATCGCTCACTTCGCTTTTGCGCTTTTAACCGTCTAATATGGAGCATTGTCAGTGTTGAAACGTCGTTCCATATTCACAGCCGCAGAGGCATGAGTTACCATCAGACAAAGCCCCGTAAAGGGTGTGCGGGACATTAAGAGGAAGCGTGAATGAGCGTAAAGGCGGATACCGCAAAGGACGATAAAAAGGATCAGCCGGCTGGCACCCAGAGTCTGTTTCGTGGCCTGCAGCTGATTGAGATATTGAGTAATTACCCCAACGGTTGCCCGCTGGCGAATCTGTCAGAACTGTCCGGGATGAATAAGAGTACCGTTCACCGGCTGTTGCAGGGGCTGCACAGCAGCGGCTATGTCACCCAGGCGCCGTCGCCCGGCAGCTACCGACTGACCACTAAGTTTATTTCGGTGGGGCAGAAGGCGCTGTCGTCGCTGAACATCATTCACGTTGCGGCCCCGCATCTGGAAAAACTCAATCTGGAAGTGGGGGAAACGGTAAATTTCTCCAGCCGTGAAGACGATCATGTGATTCTGATTTACAAGCTGGAGCCGACGACCGGTATGCTGCGAACCCGAGCGTATATCGGCCAGCATATGCCGCTGTACTGCTCGGCGATGGGTAAAATCTTTATGGCCTGGGGCAGCGAAGAGTATCCGGCGCACTACTGGGAAACGCATCAGGACACAATCCAGCAGCTGACAAAAAATACCATCACCACGCTGCCGGAGATGCTGGACGAGCTGAAGGTGATTCGCCAGCAGCAAACCGCGATGGACAGGGAAGAGAATGAGCTGGGCGTGTCCTGCCTGGCGGCACCGGTGTTTGATATCCAGCAGCGGGTGCCGTTTGCCGTTTCGGTGTCGTTGCCGACCGCCAAGCTGCAGCAGGTCGGGGTGAAAAAGCTGATGGCACCGGTGGTGGCCACCGCCAGAGCCATCTCCGCCGAGCTGGGGTTTAACGGCTGATCCGGGCACGGCCGGATCGCCATGTTCGCCGCTTGTTGAGAAGGTAGCTGAAGGGGCGATGGCCCTGCCGATTCTGCCGTTTGTTCAACCGACCCGGCTTCTGCCCCCGTCCTGCTGAGGGGTTACGGATGATGCGGAACCGCTGCTGCTTCCCCGCTCATCCCGCGCTGGCGGCGCATCATCCGCCGCAGCGGGTAGAGCATCAGCAGGCCGTAAATACCCCAGCCGATAAACCACACCAGCCCGTTCTCATTGCTGCCGGTTAGCTGTGCGACCACGCCAAATCCGTACGGGCCGATAAAGCCACCCACAATGCCGAAGGCGTTAATCCACGCAATGCCCACCGCCGCATCGGTGCCTTTCAGCAGCCTTGCCGGGAAGCTCCAGAAAATCGGCTGCCCGGCAAAGATGCCAAAGGCCGCCATGCACAGTGCCAGCATGCGCCACAGCGGATCGTTAAATATCACGCTGAGGATCAGTCCCGTCACGCTGAGCGCCAGCGTCACGCCGATATGCAGGAACGGCGTGTTGTGCCTGGCTGCGGATCGCGGCACCACGATCACCGCCACGGCCGCCGCCAGCCACGGCAGAGCGGAGAGCAGGCCGGTCATCATCACCGAAGTGCTGAACTTATTGATAATGCTCGGCAGCCACAGCATCAGGCCGTAGCCGACTATCGGATAGCACATCAGGAAGGCAATCAGCATCATGATGCGGCGATCCTTCATCACCCGCAGCGGGTGCTGATGCTGACCGGGCGCGTCGGTGACGCCGTTTTGCTGCTGCTCCTGCTGAATATCGCTGGCGATCTGGCTGCGCTCCTGGTCGTTCAGCCAGTGCGCCTGCTGCGGCGTGTTCGGCAGCGAGCGCAGGACAATCAGCGACAGCAGCACCGGCGGCAGGCCCATCAGAATAAACAGCCACTGCCAGCCCGCCAGCTGATACAGGCCGTCCATCTGCATAATCAGCCCCGAGAGCGGGCTGCCGATCACCAGTGCCAGCGGATTCGCAAGGAAGAAAATGCCGATGACCTGGCCGCAGCGCGAAGGTGGGAACCATTTAGTGATGAAGTAGATAATGCCCGGATAGAACCCGGCTTCGGCGACGCCGAGTAAAAAACGCAGCGCGTAAAACGACCATGGACCCTGCACGAAAGCCATCAGAATGGTGATGATACCCCAGGTGACCAGAATGCGGGAAAACCAGATCTTCGGCCCGAATTTCAGCATTAGCAGATTACTGGGTACTTCGCAGAAGGCATAAGAAATAAAAAACAGCCCTGCGCCGAGGCCAAACGCGGCGGCACTCAGACCCACATCGGCCTCCATTTCCAGCCAGGCGAAACCCACGATCGTTCGGTCGATAAAGGCAAACAGATAGCAGACCACCAGCAGCGGCAGCAGATAGCGCATGTTTTTGCGATAAACATGTGTGCGACTTTGAGCGTGATGTGTGTTCATGATTTTCCCCCGGCGAGTGATTCACCTGACTCGTTAAGCTTAATGGCTGTAAAAGCATCAACGGTGGGAGAGGCGGTTAATTTAATAAACTGCGAGCCAGCTCAACATTGAAACAGGAAAAACGAAATGAATAAACTGCATGATTTTTAATGAGTTAGTCAGGGAAATGTCACCATCAGATTTATCGGTGGAATATTATTTTCGCCAAATCGTCGGTTTCACCCTTTCCGTAGTGCAACGATTGTTTCCGTATGGAAACAATATGGCCACGATCGCGTTTATTGTTGCAGGAAAAACTGGTTGTGGCAGGATGGTTTCAACGGGTGATTACCCTCCTAATTTAAACCGAATCCGAAGGTGTCATGATGAGCAATAAAGTCGTTAACTGGAATGGTGGCTTACAGCCGGAAGCCGTTGAAATCCTGTCTGCTGAAGGCGGCATGATCGTTTGCCCTACCAAAGTGGGCTACATCATCATGACCTCTGATGCGAAAGGCCTGGAGCGTAAGTTCGACGCCAAGCAGCGTAACCGTAACAAGCCTGGCGTGGTGCTGTGCGGCTCGCTGGAGCAGCTGAAAGAGCTGGCTCAGCTGAACCCGGAAATCGAAGAGCTGTATCAGCAGCACTGGGACAAAGACGTTCTGCTGGGCTGCATCCTGCCGTGGAAAGAAGAAGCCGTCGCGCGCATTCCGGAAGACGGTTCTAAAGACCTGATGATGGACCGCCGCCAGACCAGCTGCTTCGTCATCAAGTTCGGTGTGCCTGGTGAGAACCTGGCAAAAGAACTGTGGGAAAACCACGGCAAGTTCTCCTTCGCCAGCTCGGCTAACCCGTCAGGTAAAGGTAACCGTGGCCTGGTAGAAGGTATCGGCGAGCGTATCGAACAGCACGCTGACCTGATCATTGCGGCAAACGACTACGTGAAATCTATCCAGCCTAACGAATCTGAAAAGACCCGTTACGAGCAGGGTGTGATGGTCGCGATGGTGGACGAAAACGGTAAGCTGGTGCCAGAGCAGAAAGGCGAGCGCAACATCACGCCATGCCCGGTACTGATCCGTAAAGGTCTGGATGTGGATAAGATCATGTCAATGCTGTCTGACATCTTCACCACCTGGGATTACCGTCACGGTAACTACTACTGATTATCGCTTCTGCGCCTGAGACGACGGCAGATGCTGCTCTCTTCAGGCGCGAATAACGCGAAAATCAATCAGCGCCCGCGAATGCGGGCGTTTTTTATTGTTACTCTCCCGGAATAAATTCGGAGCATTAATTACCGCCATCTCCCAACCTTAATCCTAAACGTTAATTACCGCTCAGCGCTTTTTGCAGTGCCTCAACGAATAACCTCACGCGCGGGGAAATATAGCTGTCCGTTTTCATCAGAACGTAGGATTTATAAATATCCATTTCCCAGTCCGGCAGTACCTGAACTAATTTACCTTCATCGACGGCTTCCTGCGCAATATAGCTGGGTAAATACGCGATGCCGGTCTGGGCTATAGCTGAATTCACCAGCGCAATACTGTTGTTGGCACGAAATCTGCTGCGGACTTCAATATCTTTTTTCTGTTTTTCTTTTCTGAAAGGCAGCGAGATCGTGTGGGCCGGGCCGCGAAAAAGAATAAAGTCATGGCGGGTGAGATCGTCCGGGCTGGTAATCTCAGCGTGTTGCCGCAGGTAATCCGGCGCGGCGTAAATCCCCCAGGTGATATCCATCAGCGGGCGATAGTTGCGGTGGCCGGGAAGCTCACGCTTAATCACCACCGCCAGATCGAAATTATCGTCCTCAAGGCTGACCGGGCGGTCGGTGAGGTCAAGATCGACGCTGACGTGGATATTGCTGGCGACAAAACGATTCAGCACCGGCACGATGCACTGGCAGCCAAAGGTGACCGGGGCCACCACGCGCAGGCTGCCGGTGGGCTCTTCGTGGAACTGGCGGATAAACAGGTCGGCGCTTTTCACTTCGTGCAGGATACGGTAGCAGTAGTGATAATAGGTCATGCCGACTTCCGTCACCTGAATCCGCCGTGTTGTGCGGGTGAGCAGCTTCGCCCCCAGACGCACTTCCAGCGCCGAAATTTCCTTGCTGACCGAGGATTTTGCCAGCCCGAGTACCTTTGCCGCTTCGGTGTAGCTCAGCGTTTCCACCACTTTGGCAAAAATAATCATCCCGTGCAGGTTTTCAAAATCGCTCATTATTATCCCGGATTGTTCTTAAGGAGAAACAATAAAGAATACTAGCATATTTCCCGTTTCTGGCGCACCGAAAAGAGATAGGGTAATTACAAGTAATTGTGAGTCATCGGAAAATAATCGCGCAGAGAGAAAATTAACATGGGTCAGACAATCAGTCAGAAAATACTCGCCCGGGCCAGCGGGCGCGAAAGCGTGACGCCTGGAGAAATAGTCTGGGCAAAGGTCGATATATTAATGTCGCACGATCCCTGTATGCCGGGTGTGGCCAGCGTATTTAAGAAAGAATTTGGCGAACAGGCGAAAATATGGAACCCGGAACGTTTTATTCTTATTCCTGACCACTTTGTTTATTCTGCCGATCCGCAGGCGAATCAGAATATCCGCGTGATGCGTGAATTTGCCCGCGAGCAGGGCGTGAAGTATTTCTATGATGTGGGCACACCCGCCTATAAGGGCGTCTGCCATATTGGTCTGGCTGAAGGTGGCCATACGCGCCCGGGAGAAGTGCTGCTGGGCACCGACTCCCATACGGTGACCGCCGGGGCGTTTGGCTGTTTTGCCATTGGTCTGGGGATCACCGATGCGGCCTATGCGCTGGGCACCGGTGAGATCCCGCTGAAGGTGCCGACCACCATTCGGGTGAACTATCACGGTGAACAGCCACAGCAGGTGCAGGCGAAGGACCTGATCCTCGCCCTGCTGCGTGAACTGACGGTGGAGGGGGCCACCTACGAGGCGATTGAGTTTGCTGGTCCGGTGATTGACGCCATGTCGGTAGAAGAGCGCATGACCATGTGCAATATGGTGGTGGAGTGCGGGGCTAAGAACGGCATTATGGTGCCGAATCAGGCCACCCTCGACTACCTGGCGGCGCGCACCACGGTGCCTTTTAATGTGGTTGAGGCCGATGCCGATGCGGTTTACAGCCGCGTTGTCGACATCGATGTCAGCACTATGCAGCCGCTGGTGGCGAAACCCCACTCGCCGGACAATGTGGTATCGATCGCTACTTTGCAGCAGGTGGAAATCTCGCAGGCCTATATTGGCTCCTGCACCGGCGGCAAGCTGGCGGATTTTGTTGCCGCCGCTCGGATATTGCAGGGCCGCAAAGTGGCGATCCCGACCTTTGCCGTTCCGGCCACCAAAGAGGTGTTTCATCAGCTGATCGTCACCCGCATTGCGAACCAGTCAATCTATGAAATCCTGACCGCTGCGGGGGTGAACCTTTCATCCGAGCCCGGCTGTGCGGCCTGCTGCGGCGGGCCTGCCGATACCTTCGGCCGGATTAATCAGCCGATTTCGGTGATTTCCACCACCAACCGTAACTTCGTGGGCCGTATGGGGCACAAGCGCGCCAACATCTATCTGGCCTCCCCTTATGCGGTAGCCGCCGCGGCGGTGCGCGGCACCATAACCAATCCTGTTGAGCTGTTAGGAGCGCCATCATGAAAAATATCGTCAGCGGAACGGTCTACGTACTGGGCGACAACATTGATACTGACCAGATCCTGACCGCCGAATACCTGAAGGTGAATCCCTCGACCCCGGAGGGCTACGCGCAGTTGGCGGGGCTGGCGATGTGTGGTTTGCCGGAAGGGGCGCAGCCGTTTCTGGATGCCTCCGGCCAGCGGGCTGCGCATCCGATTATCGTTGCCGGTAAAAACTTTGGCTGCGGATCTTCACGGGAGCATGCGGTGATTGCGCTGGGCGCGGCGGGCGTGCAGGCGGTACTGGCGCAGTCCTATGCCCGCATTTTCTTCCGCAACTGCGTGGCGACCGGCGAGGTGCTGCCGCTGGCTTCGGCCACGCGGCTGTGCGATCGCCTGCGTACCGGCGACCGGGTGGAAATCGACAACGACGCGCAGACCGTCACGCTACTGGACTGCGGTGAAACGGCGGCCATCGATCCGGCGGGCGAGCTGGCGAACATCGTCGCGGCGGGTGGGCTGTTTGCCTATGCCCGCGCCAGCGGCAGAATCAAAAGCGCATAAATTCCCCGCTATAAAGCAGCAGGGCCGCGGTGAGGCGGCCCTGAGGGATTATTTGGCGGAGATAGCCAGCGCGCCACCGGCAAAGACAAACAGGCTGCCGGTTGAGCGGTTGAGCATCCGCAGACGTTTCGGGTTAGAGAACAGCCCGGACAGGCGACGACCGGCGCAGGCATAGCTGAACATAATGCTGAAATCCAGCGCGGCCCAGGTGATTGCCAGTGTAGCAAACTGCAACGCGTGCGGCTGGCTGGCATCAATAAAGTTCGGGAACAGCGCGGCGAAGAACAGCAGATCTTTCGGGTTGCTGATGCCGACCATAAAGCCCTTACGGAACAGGCGCAGCGCGCTCGGCGCATCTTCCATTTCTGGGGTGGCCACCGGCGTTTCATGACTGTTATCGCGCCATGCGGAAATACCCAGCCAGACCAGATAGGCGGCACCGACCACTTTCAGAATGGTAAAGGCGGTAGTGGAGGCGGCCAGAATAGCACCCAGACCCAGCGCGGAGGCGGTCATCAGAACCATGGCTGCCAGCACGCCGCCGACAACCGTTGCCAGCGCATGTTTACGGCCGAAGCGCAGGCCGTGGGTCATGCTGATTAAAGCCGACGGGCCGGGAATGGCAATCAGTGCGGCAATCACGCCGGTATAGGCCAACCAGAGGTGGAGCGTCATACAGGGTCCTTTCATTGAAAACCCTCTGCCTGAGGGTTTTTAGCGATAAGCGATAAATGGATTTCGTTGAAATACGAAGGAGCGGTAGTTTATTTTCTCGGCAGTGAGAAGTAAATCACATGCGCAAGATTTTCCATTATCGCTACGGCTGGCGTTGTAAAACGTGTTCGCCGGTTCCCGCCTTCAGCCGCAGATTGTCCAGTAATGCCAGCAGCGACAGCAGGCTGACGGCGATAAACGCCCAGGAAAAATCTACCGGCAGCGGCTGTGAGTGCGTCTGTAAAGACATCGAGGCGCGCAGCGCCAGCGCGGCAAAGGCGATACCGGCACTCATGCTGAACTGGAAGAACATGCTGAACAGCGTGGAGGCGGCGCTCATCTGCGGGCGCGGCACGTCGGCAAAGCCCAGCGAGTTATAGCAGGTGAACTGCATTGAACGCGACAGCCCGCCGATAAACAGCACCAGCGCCAGCAGCGGGTACGGCAGCGCCGGGGTAATAAAGGCGCAGACGGCGATGGCCGCCGTGCTGATGACTCCGTTGACCAGCAGCACCTGCCGGAAGCCCCAGCGGCGCATCACTGCGGTGGTGAACGGCTTCATCGCCAGATTACCGGCAAACACCCACAGCACCAGAATACCGGCCTCCATCGCCGACAGACCAAAGCTGACCTGGAACATCAGCGGCAGCAGGAACGGAATGGCGTTTATGGCGGCACGAAACAGCGAGCCGCCCTGTAGAGTGCTGCGAAACGAGCTGATACTGAGTGCATACAGCGGCAGCATCGGGGCTGTTGCGCGGCGCGCATGTCGCCACGCCAGCCAGGCGCTGAGGCTGCCCAGCAGCAGCAGCGCCGTGCCCGCAAGCAGATGGCTCTGGCCCAGCGACTCCAGCCCGGCGATCAGTGCGGCGCAGGCGATGGCGGTCAGCAGAAAGCCGGCTAAATCGAAAGGGCGCGGCTGGCCGCGTTCGCCTTTGGGGATCAGCCAGAAGGTACAGATGAGTGCTGCAATACCCAGCGGGATATTTAGCCAGAAAATCCACGGCCAGTGGCCGACGGTGACGATTAGCCCACCGAGAGGCGGGCCAAGCACCGGAGCGATCAGGCCGGGCCAGGTGATCAGCGCGATCATTCGCACCAGATCCTGTTTTTCCGTCACCCGCAGCACCAGCAGCCTGCCCACCGGCACCATCAGCGCACCGCCGATCCCCTGCAGCACGCGGCTGAAGGTAAACATCGGCAGCGAGGTACTCAGGCCGCAGAGCAGTGAGGCGAGGGTAAACAGCACGATGGCGCTGGCAAAAATACGCCGTTCGCCAAAGCGGTCGGCCAGCCAGCCGCTGAGCGGAATAAATACTGCCACCGCCAGCAGAAAGGCGGTTATGCCGACGTTCATATCCACCGCGCTGACCGAGAAATCACGCGCCATCTGCGGCATGGCCGTCGTGATTACCGTGGCATCCAGGTTTTCCATAAAGAAGGTAACGGCCACCAGCAGGGCAATCCACCAGGTTCGTGGTATCGGTGCAGTGGGCGAGGTGGCGGGCGTGCCAGATTGCATAATGGCTCCGTAAGGCCGGTGAGTGAAAAAATGCCGGCCGCTTAAAATTTACAAACACGTAACATAACAGCTGCTGCCTGCGGCGCCCAGCGGGGCGCGTCACCGTTGGGAAAAACGTACTAATCTGCTGTTCGGATTGAAGATTGCCGCGAATAAAGCTGGGAAACCCGCATACGGCAAAACAGTGAGCCGGATCACACTAAATGACTGTTATTCGGCGGCTATTTTTAATCAATACGGCAGGAAGCTGAATTTGTCAGTTTATGTTTATTCATTCTCCCTGATATTTTCTTTTTTTTATAAAAATACCGTATTTAACCATTCATTTATTTTTTGAAATAATATGTCATTAAGATTAATAGAAACATCGGGTTGCGTGAAGAGACACCGGTACTATACTTATTATCAGTACGATAAATTCATCATGTGAATTCTGCCGATTATTACCGGCAGCAGGAGGCTTTTATCACTTTCAATCACACTGAGACGATGACTAACATTCCCGGCGAATTTGAGAACTGGTATCTCGACTACGAAGCCGGCCCAGAAGCGGTGATGGAGCCGCAGCCGGAGCACATCCGCGGCCTGCCGGTCTCCGATATTCTGACGCCGTCTGACCGCTATCAGGAACTGTTCGTCGCGGTGCAGACGTCGCGCATCTTTAGCGACAGTAAAACCTTTGCTGACTGTGCACCAAAAATAGATCCGGAACGGATTATGTTTCGTTATTACCTGGCGCGCGAACGCGATGATTTTAATCTGCATAATTTCGTGCTGGAGAATTTCGATCTGCCGCAGGTTAATGAAAGTCATTATGTTTCCGACCCGGAAAAAACCATGGCGGAACATATTGACGCGCTGTGGCCGGTATTAACCCGTCACCCGAAACAGCACTGTGAATATTCCTCGCTGCTGCCGCTGCCGAAACCCTACGTGGTGCCCGGCGGGCGCTTTGGTGAAACCTACTACTGGGATTCCTACTTCAGCATGCTGGGCTTTGCCGCCGCCGGGCGCTGCGATCTGCTGCGCAATATGGCGGACAACTTTGCCTGGATGATCGATCGCTACGGCCATATTCCCAACGGCAACCGCACCTACTATCTCAGCCGTTCGCAGCCGCCGGTCTTCGCGATGATGGTGGAACTGTTCGAAAAGAACGGCGTCAACGAGGCGCAGCGCTATCTTCGCCATCTGAAAAGCGAGTACGCTTTCTGGATGGACGGCCAGGAAAATCTGGAGCCGAATCAGGCGTATCGCCATGTGGTGATGCTGCCGGACGGCACGGTGCTGAACCGCTACTGGGACGATCGCGATACCCCGCGCGACGAGTCTTATATTGAGGACGTGGAAACCGCACGTGACTCGTCGCGCCCGTCCAGCGAAGTGTATCGCGACCTGCGTGCCGGTGCGGCGTCGGGCTGGGACTATACCTCGCGCTGGCTGAGCGAGCCGGGCCGTCTGGCCAGCATTCAAACCACCAGCATTATCCCCATCGACCTGAACGCGTTCCTCTACAAGCTGGAGATGGCGATTGCCCGACTGTCGGCCGCCAGGGGGGATGAGGCCACCGCCGAACGTTATCAGCAGCTGGCGTACCGTCGGCAGGAGGCGGTGAACCACTATCTGTGGGATAACGACACCGGCCTGTACCGCGATTACAACTGGCGCGACGGCGAGCAGGCAACGTTCTCCGCTGCCGCCGTCACCCCGGTTTATGTCGGTATGGCGAGCCTCGACCAGGCGAACCGCACGGCCAAAGCGGTGCGCGACTATCTGCTGGCGCCGGGCGGCCTGCTCTCCAGCATGGAACAGACCGGTGAGCAGTGGGACAGTCCCAACGGCTGGGCGCCGCTACAGTGGATGGCGGTGAAGGGCTTCAGCATTTACGGCGACGAGAATCTGGCACATGAAATCGCCAGCCGCTGGCTGAGAACCGTGTCATCAACCTATCAGCAGCACCATAAAATGGTGGAGAAGTACAACGTCAGCGGTGATGCCGCGCTGCTGGGGGCCGGGGGGGAATACCCGCTTCAGGACGGATTTGGCTGGACCAACGGCGTCACCCGCCGCCTGCTGGAGATGTACCCGGAGGGATAGCTATCACTCCTGCTAATTATTCTTCCTTTTTTATAAGCTAATAACCTTATTTCTCCGCGATTAATCATGGTATTACTTGGGGATAAACGCCTGATTAATCCGGAGATCTACCATGAAAAAACTCACCCTTACCGCGCTGGCCCTGCTGGCCGCCTTTAGCGCCTCCTCGCAGGCTGCTGAAGAACTGCGCTTTGGCGTCGATCCGACCTTTACCCCGTTTGAAAGCAAGGCG
Organism: Erwinia sp. S38; assembly: GCF_016624545.1. NCBI lineage: Bacteria > Pseudomonadati > Pseudomonadota > Gammaproteobacteria > Enterobacterales > Erwiniaceae > Erwinia > Erwinia sp. S38. Next base: position 245,917 of record NZ_JACVTS010000001.1, read on the forward strand.
GCGGACGGATCGCTACAGGGGTTTGATATCGATCTGGGTAATGCCGTTTGCCAGCAGATGCAGGTGAAATGCGTCTGGGTGCAGACCGCGTACGACGGCATTATTCCGGCTCTGCAGGCGCGTAAATTCGATGCGATCCTGTCGGCGATGGCGATGACCGAAAAGCGCCGCCAGCAGGTGCTGTTCACCGACATGATCTACAACGTGCCGAGCGCGCTGCTGACGTCTAAAGCCAGCAGGCTGCTGCCTGATGCGGCGGTGCTGAAGGGGAAAACCGTCGGCGTGGCGCAGGGCACCACCCAGGAAGCCTTCGCTAAAAGCGTATGGGAAACGCAGGGCGTGCAGGTGGTGAGCTATCAGAACGAAGCGGAAATTTACCCGGATCTGGCCTCGGGCCGCCTGGATGCCACCTTTATTAATGCCGCAGCGGCCGAAACCGGCTTCCTGAAAACCCCGCAGGGCGCGGGCTATCATATCGCCGGTGAGCCGATGTACGACCAGAAATACTTCGGTGAGGGCATCGGCATCGGCCTGCGCAAGGACGACACGGCGCGGGTCGAAAAGATTAATCAGGCGCTGGCCGAACTGCATAAAAACGGCACCTACGATAAGTTAGCGAAGAAGTACTTCAGCTTTGACGTCTACAAGCGCCCGGAATAAGTGATGACTACGACAGTTCTTCCTGATTTCACCGCGCAGCGGGCGCGCTTTCTGGCAGCGGTGGCGCGCAACGGCGGCACCGTAACCCGTTACGACCATCCGTTAACCGGCCCCGCCGGTGAAGCGCTTTCAACCGATGTCGCGGTGCTGGGCCGCGCCGATGCGCCGCGCGTGATGCTGATTATTTCCGGCACGCACGGTGTAGAAGGCTACTACGGTTCCGACAGCCAGATTGCCTGGCTGGACGCGCTGGAGGGCCAGGCGCTACCGGATGACGTGGCGGTGGTGCTGGTTCACCTGCTGAATCCGTGGGGCACCGCGCACCTGCGGCGGGTGAATGAAGATAACGCCGACCTCAACCGCAACTTTATCGACTTCGCCGCCGGTGCGCCGGAAAATGCGGCTTACCGCGAACTGCACGCGATCTACACCTGCCGCGACGTGAACGGCCCTGAACGTGCCGCCGCGGATGCCATGCTGGCAGAGCAGTGTGCCGTACGCGGCTGGAGCGGGGTGAAGCAGATCGTTGAGGCCGGGCAGTATCAGTTTGCCGACGGCATCTTCTTCGGCGGCAGCCGCGCCAGCTGGTCGCATCTGACGCTGAAGCAGATTATCGCCAGTCACCTCCAGCATGCGGAGCGCATTATCAGCTTCGATCTGCACACCGGCGCGGGAGCCTGGGGGCATCCGATGCTGCTGGCGATCGCCGAGCGGCCTTACCCGGCGCTGGACGAGGCGCGGCAGATTTTCGGCGAGTGGCTGACGGTGCTGATCACCGGCGCGGGCCGCGACAGCGAAACCGGCGTCACCGCCACGGCCACCGGCTATCTGTCACAGTTCTTGCTCGATAATCTGCCGGATACGGAGCTGATCCAGCTGGTGGTGGAGTGCGGGACCTATGCCGGGGATGAAATGCATCGCCGGGTGCGCGACGACCACTGGCTTCATCTGTATGGCGAACCGGCGAGCGAGCAGGGGCGGCAGCTGAAAGGGCAGCTGTTTGAGGGCTTCAACCCGCAGGATGCCGACTGGCAGGCGCTGGTGGCGTTCCGTACCCGGCAGATCTTCCAGCGCGGCTGGGCGGCACTGCTCGCCGCCGCGCCGCGTTAAACCGGGGGTTTTGCCAGCGCGGCCAGGCTGCCTTGCTGTGCCAGCAGCGAGCGCAGCGGCGCAAACAGCGGCTGTGGCAGATCGGCGGGATCGAACCACTGCCAGCCCGCGCATTTTTCCGGTTCGCAGCGCTGCGGCGTGCCGCTGGCCGCATGGGCCAGCACGAACAGCGTGACGTAATGCTTTTGCTCGGCGTGGAAAAAATCGTTGGTAAACGGGCCTTGCGTGGTGGCACCGAGGATCAGCCCGGTTTCTTCGAGCACCTCGCGGGCGGCACACTGCTGCGGGGTTTCACCAAATTCCAGATGGCCGCCGGGGGCAGACCAGTCGCCCTCGCCGTGGCTGCCCAGACGCCTGCCGAGCAGGATTTTGCCGTCGCGAAAAATCAGTACACCAACGCCGATGCGGGGTTGAGGCATGTTTGTTCTCCCTGAAATAAAACGATCGCCATGATAATAGCCGCAGTCGCGGGCTGATTCACATTATTGATAATCTGTGATGCAAACGGTACTCAACTCGCGGCGGGGTGACTATGCTGCCAGTGGGATAATTTGAGCTTTTTCAGGAGAGCTGCAATGAGTGACAGATTTATCAGTGCCGATCGGATACGCGACCGCTTTTCTAAAGCCATGTCGGCCATGTACCAGGCGGAAGTGCCACAGTACGGCACGCTGCTTCAGCTGGTGCGGGAAGTGAATCAGCAGGAATCAGCGCGGGATTGCAGCGCGTTATCCCCGGAAGAACTGAATCGCCTGAGTGTGGAACGTCACGGTGCGATTCGTCTGGGAACCGCGGCCGAGCTGGCCACCATGCGCCAGCTGTTTGCGGTGATGGGCATGTCGGCGGTGGGTTATTACGATCTCTCCGAGGCAGGCGTGCCGGTCCATTCCACCGCTTTTCGTCCGGTCAGTGAAGCCTCGTTGCTGATCAATCCCTTCCGAGTTTTTACCTCGCTGCTGCGGCTGGAGCTGATTGACGATCCGGCCCTGCGCCAGCGGGTGGCCGATGTGCTGGCCCGCCGCGATATCTATACGCCGCGCCTGCGCGAGCTGCTGGTTTTGTGGCAGCAGCAGGGCGGATTCAGCGAAAGTGAAGCGGAGGAGTTCGTCAGAGAAGCGCTGGAAACCTTCCGCTGGCACCAGCAGGCGGCGGTGGATCTGCCAACCTATAACGCGCTGCTGGCCCAGCACCGGCTGATTGCCGATGTCGCCTGCTTCCGTGGGCCGCACATCAACCACCTGACGCCGCGCACGCTGGATATCGACCGCGTGCAGCAGCTGATGCCGGAGTACGGCATCAGCCCGAAAGAGGTGATTGAAGGCCCGCCGCGCCGACGCTGTCCGATTCTGCTGCGACAGACCAGCTTTAAGGCGCTGAATGAAGAGATCCGTTTTTCCGACCGCGAGCAGGGCACCCACACTGCCCGCTTTGGTGAGATCGAACAGCGCGGCGTCGCCCTGACCCGTAAAGGCCGCGAGCTGTACGATCGGCTGCTGCGCGAGGCTTCAGCGCAGAAGTTCAGCGATAACGCCGCCCATCAGCAGCACCTCAGCGCCGTGTTTGCCGCGTTTCCCGACAGCGATGCCGAACTGCGTCAGCAGCAGCTGGCCTTTTACCGCTACCGGCGCAATCCGGGCGTTGCGGCACAGTCGGGGCAGGATCTGGAGGCGCTGATCGTCAGCGGCGCGGTGATTGCCGAACCGATCATCTACGAGGACTTTCTGCCGGTCAGCGCGGCGGGGATTTTCCAGTCCAATCTGGGCAGCGACACCAGCAGCGTCAGCAGCGGCAATCCCAGCCAGGCGGCGTTTGAGCAGGCGCTGGGCTGCGCGGTGCAGGATGAATTTGCGCTGTATCAGCAGCTACAGCAGGACTCGCTCGATCGGCTGACTGAGGAGCTGAGCTAAGCCCAGCCGCCGAATGGCGCACTTTTGGTCAGTACGCGCTCGATAACGTTAAGCGCGCCCTCGTCGTTATTGCTTTCGGTGTGGTAGCGCGCAACCTGTTTGACCGCAGGCTGCGCGTTAGCCATCGCAAAACCGAAGCCTGCATGCGCCACCATCTCGATATCGTTACCGCTGTCGCCGACGGCAACCACTTCCTCATCGGCGATGCCCCACTGCCGCTGCAACAGCGCCAGTCCGTGGGCCTTGTGCACGCCTGGAATAATCAGATCGACAAAGCCAAAGCCGCTGGAAACCGGGGTGACGATACCGTCCAGCGCATGGCCGACGTGTGCCATCAGTTCAGGGATCTTTTCGTCCGGCAGATTCAGCGAAAACTTGAAGACGCTTTCATTCAGATGGTCAAAGCTCTCGCGCAGTTCAAGGCGGTGGTAGTGTTTTGACATCAGCGTCACCAGCGCATCCGGCGAAGATCCCAGCATCCAGGCGCTGCGCGGGCCGCAGAGCACCACGTGAACGTCCGGGAACGCCGACAGCACCGTCAGTACGCGCTGCACGCGGTCGGCACTGAGATCGCCACAGAAGAGCGTCTGCCCACGATCGATAATGTAGGCACCGTTTTCGGCGACGAAGGTGATCTCATCGCGGATTTCTGGGAAGAAGCTGATCAACTGGTAATACTGATTGCCGCTGGCCACCACAAAACGGATGTTTTGCTGTTTGATTTGCTGATACTGGCCAAAAACCGGGCTTTATTATAGGTTTTCTGGTCTGAAAGAAAGGTGCCATCCATATCGACGGCGATCATTTTAATCACGGTTCCATGCCCTGAAGTAGAAAAAACATCCGCTATTTTCGTCGGAAAAGGTGCAAAAAAAAAGAGGCGAATTTTGCACCTTTGTGCCGCTTTTCTTTCATTTTTGCGATACAGGCCGAATGGCGGTGATTGTTATCGCTCCTCATGTTTCATAATATGAAAGTAATAATTTACTAATGAAAGTTTTTTGCTGTCGGGCGTACGGCACTGTGAGGATGAGATGAAAGAGCGGCATCGGCTGATTCTGGATCGGGTGGAAGAAAAGGGGAAGGTCAGCATTCAGGATCTGGCGCTGCAGTTCGCGGTATCCGGCGTGACGATTCGCAAGGATCTGGTCGAGCTGGAAAAGCTGAACTACCTGACCCGGACCCACGGCTATGCGGTGTCGCTTAACGATCTCAGCGAGCGGGTCAGCAGTAATTTCAGTACCAAAGAGGCGATGGCGAAGCGCGCGCTGGGGCTGCTCTGCGAGGGCGACACGGTGTTTATTGAAGCGGGCAGCAGTAACGCCCATCTGGCCCGCGAAATTGGCCGTTCCGGGCTGGATGTGACGGTGATTACGCCCTGCGTGTATGTCGCAAATGAACTGAAGAACTGTCATCAGGAAGTGGTGTTAATCGGCGGCGTACTGCAAAAGCGCAGCGAGTGCCTGGTGGGGCCGCTGACGCACCTGTGTATTAACAACATCAACTTTAACAAGGTGTTTATTGGCATTGATGGCTACAGTCCGGAACACGGTTTTACCGGCCGCGACGTGATGCGCGCAGAGAACATTCGGCTGGCGATTGAAAAACGGGTGCAGAATTTCGTGATTGCCGAGTCCGCCAAGTTTGGCAAACTTTACCCTTATAATGTGGCGAAGCATGGCGATATTGATACGATTATCACCGATCGGCATCTTTCCGCAGAATTTGTTGGCAGCTTAACCGGGCAGGGCGTTAAGGTGCTGACCGCCTGACCGCCTGACCGCCTGACCGCCTGACCGGTGGTTCGGCGCGTTGGGTTTTTTTATGCGGTGGCTAATTCGGGCATTTTTCTTTCATATTTTCTTTCCTTTGTTTCGAAACCCTCCGCTATAGAAAACTCAACTTGCGATATATAAATATTTCTGCCCTTATTTTGACTATATTTCAATATATACAACGAGTTATATTTAATTTCCCCAGTATTTCTACAATGTGATAGCGATCGCGTTTTATACAAAGATACAGATTTATTTTTTAATGAAATAAAAATATATTGCATATGAAACTTTTTTATTGTGAATCGCATTTTGCACCGGAGGTCACCATGGAATTCTATTTAGATACCGCTGACGTTGCGGCAGTAAAACGTCTGGCGGCCGTTCTGCCGATTAAAGGCGTCACGACAAACCCAAGCATCGTTTCGCGCAGCAAGCGCCCGTTAAGCAGCGTGCTGCAGGAACTGGTGTCGATTTTGCCCGCAGACAGCACGCTGTTTGCCCAGGTTATCGCCCATGATGCCGCCGCGATGGTGGATGAAGCGCTGCATCTGCGTGAAATCGTCCCGTCGCTGGTGGTGAAAGTGCCGGTAACGCATAATGGTCTGACGGCGATCAAGGCGCTGACCCAGCAGAATATCCCGACGCTGGGCACCGCCGTATACGGCGCAGGGCAGGGGTTCTATGCTGCACTGGCCGGGGCCAGCTACATTGCGCCTTACGTAAACCGCGTGGATGCGCAGGGCGGCGACGGCATTATGCTGGTTAAAGAGTTGCAAAGACTGCTGTCGCTCCACTGCCCGCAGAGCAAAGTGCTGGCGGCCAGCTTCCGTACGCCGCGCCAGGTGCTGGACTGCATGCTGGCAGGATGCGAGTCGATCACCGTCGATCCGGATGTCGCCGAACTGTTCCTGCTCGATCCGGCAGTCGACAGCGCGCTGCAACGCTTCGATCAGGACTGGACGGCGGCCTACGGCGAGCTGAAAATTTCCTGATTGGCTGATTGGCTGATTGGCTGATTGGCTGATTGGCTGATTGGCTGACTGGCTTAGCGTTTATAAAAAGGCGAACCCGATAAAAGGGTTCGCACTGTTTGAGTTTATAGCGGTTTTCCGCGACGTAATTGGGATTTGAATGACGGGTTCATACGTCATCCGCTTCCCGACTATTTTGCTGCCGTTATCGCATCCCGCGTTTCCGCACTGCGGCCCCACATTCTCACCGCAAAGCTACCGGCACCGGCGACGGTCAGCAGCACTACCACGCCCGGCCAGCCTGCACGTTCCAGCATCAGGCTACCCAGCGCAGAACCGACGGCCATACCGATAAAGACCCCGGTGAACATCAGCGCGTTCAGACGACTGCGTGCCGCAGGTTCCAGACCGAATATCAGCGTCTGGTGGGACACCAGCGTGGCCTGTACGCCAAAATCAAAGCCGAGAGCAGAGACAACAATCAGCGCCAGCTGAGCCGGAACCGGCAGCAGCGGCAGCAGGAACAGCGCGGCAAACGATACGGTCGCCAGCGCCGTGGCCAGCCGGGTCACCATGGCCGGGCCGTGGCGGTCGGCGAGCATGCCCGCCAGCGGAGCGGCCAGCGCACCCGCTGCCCCGGCCAGACCAAACGCACCCGCCGTGGCGCTGCCCAAGCCGTAATGGCTGTGCAGCATCACCGCCAGCGTTGACCAGAAGGCGCTGAACCCTACCGACAGCAGACCCTGCGCCAGCGCGGCGCGACGCAGCTCGCCGTGGCGCAGCCACAGATGGCGCATTGAGGCCAGCAGATCCGGGTAGCTCATCGCGGTGCTCGGAGCGATATGCGGCAGGCGTCGCCAGAGGACCAGCGTAATCGCCAGCACCAGCACGGCGGCGAGAATAAACATCGTGCGCCAGCCTGCGTACTGCGCCACCACGCCGCTGACCACCCGCGAGAGCAGGATACCCAGCAGTAGCCCGGTCATCACCGTGCCGACGGTTTTGCCGCGCTGCGCTGTCGGTGCCAGATGAGCGGCAGCCGGAATGATATCCTGCGCCATGGTGGCGGCAATTCCCACCGCCAGGCTGGCAACCAGCAAGACGGTGATATTGCCAGCGGCGGCGCTAAGCAGCAGCGCGAGGGTCAGCAGCAGCCCTTTAATGCTGATAATGGTGCGACGATCGTGGCGATCGCCCAGCGGGGCCAGCAGCAGTATCCCCAGCGCGTAGCCAATCTGCGTCAGGGTTGGCACCAGGCCGCTGGCGGTCACACTGGCGTGCAACTGGCCGGATAAAATTTCCAGCATCGGCTGGCTGTAGTAGATTGAGGCGACGCTGAAGCCGGCACCGGTCGCCAGCATCAGCACGGTCGAAGCCGCCAGCGGCCGTTCGTTATGCGATGGATGTGTTTGCGTTGACATGGTTGTTACCCGTTGTTCGTTTCATCAGAAGTTGCAGGTATTTTTCACCGTTACGATAACGGTTGGTAGTCGCCTGCCAGGTAGAACTGTTATACGATGAACGTATGAGCAAAGACATATTACCCGGCGTTGACCGTATAGAGCTGATGCAAACCTTTGTGCGCATCGTTGAAGCAGGCAGCCTGTCTGCGGCCGCCCTGCGCCTGTCAACCACTCAACCTACCGTCAGCCGCCGCCTGCAAACGCTGGAAAAGCTGCTGGGTCTGAAGCTTCTGCAGCGCAATACCCACGTGATGAAGCTGACCGAAGACGGTGAGCGCTGCTACGCTCATGCGCGTTCGCTGCTGGAAAGCTGGCAGGGGATAGAGGACGATCTGCGTGGCGTGACGGAAGAGCCGCAGGGCGTGCTGCGCGTGCTGGCCCCGCATGCCTTCGGCCAGGATCAGATGATCGCGCCGCTACAGGCCTATTTGCAGCGCTATCCAAAAATGACCGTGGACTGGATGCTCAGCGACCGCACGCCGGACTTTATTGCCGAAGGCATTGACTGCGCTGTGCACGTTGGGCCCATTACCGAACCGTCGGTGGTGGCGGTTCTGGTGGCCGAAGTCCCGCGTATTGTTATCGCCTCCCCCACGCTGCTCGGCGATCGCTCGCTGCCGGAACGGCCGCAGCAGCTCCAGGATCTGCCCTGGCTGGCGTTGAGTACCTTTTATCGCCACAGCGTGTCGCTGACGCACGATGCCAGCCGCGAGGTACAGCGTTTTGATATTCAGCCGCGCCTGCTGACCGATAGCCTGTATGCGCTGCGTAATGCGGTGCTCGCGGGGATGGGGGTCGGCATTGCCTCATCGTGGATGGTGCAGCAGGATCTTGCCGAGGGAAAACTGCGGCATCTGGCACCGCAGTGGCACGCGGCGGCGCTGCCGGTGTATCTGGTCTATCCGCACGCGCGCTACTATCCCGCCCGCCTGCGTATGTTTCTGGCGATGATGCGGGAAACCATGCCGGCGCTGACCGGCACCCAGCATCCGGCTTAGTGCCGCGCGCCATCCGAGACGAGCGGCGGTTCGGTAGATCGTTGGCGGAAACGGGGATGCAGCAGCATTAGCACTAGCGCCATCGCCAGACTGATCAGCCCCGCCCACAGCATCGCGCTGCCAAAGCCACTGGCAATCGCGTGGGCCATTTCCTGCATCAGCCTTTCACCGTCCACGCTCGTGGGCCAGTGATGCTCAACGATTGCCGCGTGGGCCAACGCTTCCGGCTGGCTGAAGCGGGCCGCCCGCAGCCTGGCAGCCAGTACGGCTTGCGCATGAAGATTCATCAGCGTACCCAGCAGGGCGATGCCCAGCGTCATGCCCGCCTGCCGTAGCGCATTCATTACCGCCGAGGCGATCCCGGATCGTTCCGTCGGCGCACTGCGCATCACCAGCGCACTGGTAGCGGGCATCGCCAGCCCCATCCCTGCACCCAGTATCGCCAGCAGCAGGCTCACGAAAAGCCCCGGACTACCGGCGTCCAGCAGTGGCATCAGCAGCAGACCCACAGCCATCAGCGCATAGCCGGTCACTGCCATCATCAGCACACTAAAACGGGCCGACAGACGGCCAAAGGCCATCGCCACTATCGCCATGGCAATGAATTCCGGTGCCATGCGCCAGCCGGTTTCCAGCGAGTTCCATCCCTGCGCCTGCTGCAGAAACAGAGAGACAAAGAAAACGCTGCTGTAGGCGGAAAAGCCGAGTACCGCCGAAGCGAGATTGCAGAGGGTAAAGTCAGCCTTGCGGAACAGGTCGAGCGGCAGCAGCGGGCGGACGGCGAATTTTTCCACCCGCAGAAATGCGGCAAACAGCAGCAGCGCGGCGAACAGTGAACCGGCGCTCAGCGGGCTGCGCCAGCCGTGCTCGCCGCTGGCTATCAGGCCAAACGTCAGTGCTCCCAGCCAGAGCACGCTCAGCAGCTGCCCGGCCGGGTCCAGCGACAGGCGCTCTTTCGAGGCGCTTTCACGCAGGCCATAGTGGCCCAGCAGCAGGGTGATTATCCCGATGGGCAGGTTGATCAGGAAGATCACCTGCCAGCCGGTAATATGCACCAGGATGCCGCCGAGCAGCGGACCGGCGACCAGCGACAGAGCGCTCACCGCCGACCAGATGCCAATGACCCGAATACGCTGAAATTCATCAGGAAAAGATCGAGTTAACAGCGACAGCGCCCCCGGAATAATCGCCGCTCCGGCAATGCCCTGAACCACCCGCCCCGCCAGCAGAGTGGGCAGCGATCCGGCAAGCGCGCAAAGGGCTGAACCCACGGTAAAAATCGCAATGCCGCACAGCCACACGCGCTTGTGACCAAAACGTGCGCTGAGCGGGCCGGAGGAGAGAATGCAGGCGGAAAGGCAGAGCGCGTAGGCATCCACCACCCACTGAAGCCCGGATAGCGTGGTATTCAGTGCCGCCTGCATTGCGGGCAGCGCAACGTTAACAATGCTGATATCCAGCGACGTCATAAAGGTGCCGAGGCAGATGGCTGCCACCAGCGAAACCCGGCGTAAGCGGTGCATAGCGTCTCCGTGATCCTGTCATTTTATTGATAATGATTCTCAATATAGATAATGACTGACCGTCGGTCAATGGATTGGTGGCGGCTATTTTGCGGTTTTCTGGTCAAGAAAAGCGACATTGGTTACGATGACAGCCGGGCAATACGGGACGCGAAAATGAATTCACCACAGGAAAATAGACCGCCGCAGCCGCGCACCAAACCGGCAGAGGTTCGACTGGACGAGCTGATGGATGCCGCCGAGCGGTTGTTTATCACTAAGGGTTTTGAGACCACTACGGTCAGTGAGATCGTGCGCGATGCTGGCGTGGCGAAGGGCACGTTCTATCACTACTTCCCGTCAAAAAATGAAGTGCTGGCCGCACTGCGCGAGCGATTTACCCGCCAGTTTATCGATCGGGTTCAGCTGGCGATGGATGCCTGCCCGGCGGATGATGCGATAGCCCGCCTGCACGCCTGGTGCAACAGCTGCGTGGCGGCGTATCTGGACAGCATGGCGGTGCATGATGCGCTGTATCACGATCACCACTACCACACGCGCGGCAATCAGGATCGCGATGCGGTGCTGGATCAGGTGCTGGCGCTGCTGAACGAAGGGGTTGCGCTGGGAGCCTGGCAATTGGAGCAGCCCCGGCTGACCGCGATGCTGATGTACCACGGTATGCACGGCGCGGTGGACAATCTGGTGATCGGCGAAGACGCCAGCCGCACCGATTTAGGCGCGCAGCTGGCACAGCAGTTTTCACGTTTGCTGGGCCGTGGTTAGCCCGCATCCGACATATTGCTAACTATTCGTAAAAGTCAGCTTAAACGCCGCGCCGCCCAGTTCGCTGATCCCGCAGTGTGCTTTTCCGCCGTGGGCTTTGGCAATCGCCTGTACCACCGCCAGCCCCAGCCCGGTGCCGCCGCTTTCCCGTGAACGCGACTGATCGCCCCGGGTGAAGGTATTAAACAGGGTATTACCGATTTCCGCCGGGATACCCGGCCCCTCGTCTTCTACCGCGATAGTGACACCCTCCGGGCTGCGGAAACAGGACACCATCACGATCCCCGGCGTGGCGTAGCGCCGCGCATTGTCCAGCAGGGCCAGCAGCGCCTGGCGAATTCGCGCGGCGTCGCAGTGTAACGTGATGTCATCCAGCCGCAGTACCAGCGACAGTCTGCGCTCGGCCAGCGAGGGCCGCATCAGTTCCGCCACGGCGTCGATCTCCCGGCTGATTTCGCAGTTTTCAGCATGCAGCGGCATATGGCCGCTTTCCGCCAGGCTCAGCGTACGCAGGTCTTCAATCAGCCGCGCCAGGCCCTCGGTCTGCTTTACCAGATTAACGAACAGCGCCTGATCCGGGGGAAAGACGCCGTCGGCCAGCCCCTGTAGCCGCCCGCGCAGGATGGTCACCGGCGTTCTCAGCTCGTGGGCGATGGCCGCATTCCAGGTGGTGATCTCGCCCGAGGCCGTTTCCAGCCGCTCGGCCATGGTATTAAAGTCGTCCACCAGTGCGGCGGTTTCCGTCAGCCTGCGGTCGCCGGCTTCGGCGCGAGTACTGAGTTCGCCGCCAGCTATTTTACGCGCGCTGTCGGCCAGAGAGTTCAGCGGATACAGCACCTTGCGGGCAAATCTGACGGCGGTCAGGACCGCCACCGCCAGCGACAGCGCGGTAGAGATGCCGAACTGCAGCCATTCACCGGTGGTCAGCTCGTAGCTTATTTCTTCCATATTGGTGAACAGCAGCGCCAGGCCGTACCAGGCGTAATACACGCCGAAAGAGATGATGATCGATGAGCAGATGACCTGGGTCATCAGCACGACCAGGTGGCGGCTCAGGCCGGAACCCTTCATGCTAATCCCCCAGCCGGTAGCCGAGGCCGCGCACGCTTTCGGGCATACCTGAAATCCCGGCTTCTTCCAGCTTTTTGCGCAGTTTGCTGATATGGCTGTCCACCGTGCGCTCGAGGGTTTCCCCCTCGGCCAGGCAGTTTTCCAGCAGTTCCAGGCGGCTGAAGACCTTTTTCGGATAGCGCATCATGTGGGCCAGCAGACGGAACTCGGTGGTGGTTAGCGCGATACCCAGTTCTTCTCCGGTGAGGGCATTCAGCACCCGGAACTCTTCAGGATAGAGCGCCAGCCGGGCGGTTCTGAGCACCTGCGGCATGGCGGTATCGGGGCGGGTCTGATACGCCGCACGCCGCAAAATAGCGAGGGTCCGGGCCACCACCTCATCGGGATTGAACGGTTTGATTACGTAGTCGTCGGCACCGATCCGCAAAGCGGCGAGCTTATCGGTATCGCCATCGCTGGCCGTCAGCATCAGCACCGGGGTATTGCCGCGTCGGCGCAGCTCGGAGAGCACCTGCCAGCCGTTCATACCGGGCATTCGGATATCCAGAATCACCAGGCAGGGGTCATGCCGCGCATGCAGTTCAAGCGCGTCGACGCCGTTGGCGGCATGAAGCGTGTTAAAGCCATCGCGTTGCAAATATGCCTGGACGATCTCAGCGATTTCCGCTTCGTCTTCAACAACAAGGATCGGGGATTGATTGTTCATAGGGCTCCAACATAGGGCATTCGTAACGGATTGTTAAGGCAATATTTTTTATTTTTCATCTCCACACTCCCTCCACATTTCCTCCACCGATTCTGCATAAAACAGGTTTAGTCTGCCGTCATTCACTCTCATAAATTTTGGAAATGATGCCGCTATGAAACTTAAAGGACGGATGTTGTTGGTGGCCGCTGTTGTTTTGTCAATTGTCGGCTGTGGGCAGGATCAGGATAAGACCGCCGTTAAGCTAACTGAAGCAACAAAAGTAACGGTGACTGCGTTGGAAGCGGGGGAGGTGTCGGTGACCCGCAGCTGGCCGGGCCGCGTTGTCGCGCTGCGCACTGCGCAAATCAGGCCTCAGGTGGGGGGGATTGTTACCGCCCGGTTGTTTTCTCAGGGTTCTGAAGTCAAAGCGGGCCAGCCGCTATTCCAAATCGATCCAGCCCCGTTCCAGGTGGAAGTGGATATGGCAGCAGCCACCCTTGCCAGGGCTGAAGCTTCACATCGCCAGTTGCAGCAGCGTGCGAACAGGCTGAGTCAGATCCTGCATACCGGCGCCGTCAGCCGTCAGGATTATGATGATGCGCTGGCGAACAGTGCCCAGGCGGCGGCCAGCGTGGCGGAAGCCAAAGCCTCGCTGCAGCGTAAAAAGCTGGATCTGGCTTACTCCACGGTGAAGGCCCCGGTCAGCGGGCGAATCGATCAGGAATTTGTCACCGAAGGCGCGCTGGTCAGCGCGGCGGATACGCAGGCGATGGCTATCGTGCAGCAGACGGAAAAAGTCTATGTCGATGCCCGCCTGCCGGCATCGGAGCTGCGGCATATTATTGACCGTCCTGCGGCGGACGGAGCCTCGCCGGGCGCGCTACAGGTCAGTCTGCTGGATGAGGCCGGTAAAGCCTACGACGTGCAGACCCAGCTGCTGTTTTCCGGCGTGAGCGTTAACAACGAAACCGGCGACGTGGTGCTGCGCATCGTGGCGGACAATCCGGGGCGTGCACTGCTGCCGGGGATGTATATCCGCGTCAACATTACCCGACACATCGCTAAGGACGGGCTGGTGATACCGGGTCAGGCGGTGCAGCGGCTTAACGGCAGCAGTTTTGTCTGGACGGTCGATAGCGATGGCGCGGCGCGAAAGATCGGCGTTGAGCTGGCGGGCGAAAGCGGCCAGGGCGAGATCGTCAAAAGCGGCCTGCAGGCAGGCGAAAGACTGGTGATTGAAGGCCAGGACAAGCTTCAGGAAGGCATGCCAGTGACGGCTGTTCCGCTCGCGCCCCGTGCGTAATTACCGTTTAAATCAGTAAGGGAAAATCTGATGCCGCAATTTTTTATCAATCGCCCGATCTTCGCCTGGGTTATCGCACTGTTTATCGTGCTGTTTGGGCTGATCGCCATTCCACAGCTGCCGGTGGCGCAGTACCCATCTGTGGCGCCGCCCAGCGTAATGATTGCCGTGAGCTATCCCGGCGCCACGCCGCAGACCATGAATGAATCGGTGATTTCACTGATCGAACGCGAGCTGTCCAGTGTGGACGATCTGCTCTATTTTGAATCCTCGAGCGATACCTCAGGTCTGGGCATAATTACGGTGACCTTTAAGCCGGGGACCGATATTAAACTGGCTCAGGTAGACGTGCAGAACCAGATTAAAGTCGTGGAGCCAAGGCTGCCACAAACGGTCAGGCAAAACGGGCTGACCGTCGAAGCGGCCTCCTCAAACTTTTTGATGATTGTCGGACTGAATTCTGCTCCGGGTCGCTTTACCGAGGCTGATTTGAGCGATTATTTCGCCCGTAACCTGACGGAAGAGCTGCGCCGGATCGAAGGCGTGGGGAAAGTCCAGGCATTCGGGGCAGAGAAGGCGATGCGGGTATGGATAGACCCCGTGAAGTTAATTTCCTATCGTTTGACGATTAACGATATTACCAATGCTATCAGTCTGCAAAATGCGCAAATTGCCCCCGGCCGTATCGGTGACTCCCCTACGATTAACGGACAGCGTTCGACCTATCCACTGACCGTTAGCGGCCAGCTCGGTACGCCGGAGGAGTTCCGTCAGATCGTGCTGAAGGCCAATACCGACGGTTCACGGGTGACGCTGGGCGACGTGGCGCGGGTGGAGCTGGGATTACAAACTTACTCTTTCTCTATCCGTGACAACGGCGTACCGTCTACGGCGGCGGCGATCCAGCTGTCGCCCGGTGCCAACGCGGTGAAAACCTCGGCGGCGGTGCAGGCGAGAATGGAAGAGCTGGCGAAAACCATGCCGAAAGGCATGACTTATTCGCTGCCGTTTGATACTGCTCCCTTTGTTAAAATTTCCATCGAGAAGGTGGTCCATACCTTTTTTGAAGCGATGGTGCTGGTATTCCTGGTGATGTTTCTGTTTCTGCAGAACATCCGCTATACCGTCATCCCGGCTATTGTTGCGCCGATAGCGCTGCTGGGCACTTTCACCGTGATGATGTTGAGTGGGTTTTCCATCAATGTGTTGACGATGTTTGGCATGGTGCTGGCGATCGGCATTATCGTTGATGACGCGATTGTGGTGGTGGAAAACGTCGAACGCCTGATGGCGGAAGAAGGCCTGTCGCCGCGCGAAGCAACAGAAAAGGCAATGCGTGAAATCACCGGCGCCGTGGTCGGTATTACGCTGGTACTCACTGCCGTATTTATCCCGATGGGGCTGGCCAGTGGTTCGGTAGGGATTATCTACCGTCAGTTCACCCTGTCGATGGCGGTGTCGATTCTGTTTTCTGCGTTCCTGGCATTAACGTTGACGCCCGCACTCTGCGCCACTCTGTTAAAGCCGATTACCCCGGAATCACATCACAAAGGGCGTTTTTTTCGCGCGTTCAACCGCGGGTTTGAACGGATGTCTTCCGGCTATGCGTCGTGGCTGGGCCGCCTGCTGAAAAAAACCGGTCGGATGATGCTGCTGTATGTAGCACTATGCGCGGTGCTGGCCTTTGGCTTCAAAGTCCTGCCGTCTTCTTTTTTACCGGAAGAGGATCAGGGCTACTTTATGACTTCCCTCCAGTTGCCTTCCGATGCGACCACCGAGCGTACCAGCGACGTGGTGAAAACAATGGAGTCCCTGGTTGCCGAGCGCCCGGGCATCGATCGTAACCTGTCGATCCTTGGCTTCAGCTTTGCCGGATCGGGATCTAATTCCGCGCTGGCCTTTACTATGCTGAAAGACTGGAATGAGCGAAACGGGGCGACGGCGCAGGAAGAAGCGGCCTGGGTGCAAAATGCCATGTCATCCGTTCCTGATGCCACGGTGATGAGCCTGCTGCCGCCGCCGATTGCCGAGCTGGGTAACTCCACCGGCTTCACGCTGCGGCTGGAAGACCGAGCGGGGCACGATTATAAAGCACAAAGAGAAGCACTGAATAGGCTGTTGAGTGCATCAGCCAGCAGCAAAATTGTGAAGGATGTCTATCCGGATGGCCTGCCTGACGGCAGCAGTATTAACCTGCGCATCGATCGCCAAAAAGCGGAAGCAATGGGCGTACTCTTTGCAGATATCAGCCAGACGCTGTCGGGTGCGATGGGATCATCATACGTGAATGACTTCCCGAACCATGGTCGCATTCAGCAGGTCATTGTGCAGGCCGATGCGCCGTACCGCATGCAGCTGAAAGATGTGCTCTCACTTTACGTGCGCAATAAAAACGGCGGCATGGTGCCGCTGTCCGAGTTTGTTCAGGCCGACTGGCAAACCTCGCCGCTGCAGCTGATTCGCTATCAGGGCTATCCAGCTTTCCGTATTGCGGGTAACGCCGCGCCGGGCTATTCGAGTGGGGATGCAATGGCCGAAATGGAGAGGCTTGCCGGGGAGCTGCCGTCGGGGTTTGCTGTGGAGTGGACCGGGCAGTCGCAGCAGGAGCTGCAGTCGGCTTCACAGGCTCCGATACTGATGATGTTGTCGATGCTGGTGGTATTTCTGGTGCTGGCCGCGCTGTATGAAAGCTGGACCATCCCGTTTTCGGTGATGCTGGTGGTTCCGCTGGGGCTGTTGGGAACCGTTTGTGCCGTTCTGCTACGCGACATGCCCAACGACGTGTTCTTTAAGGTGGGGATGATCACCATCATCGGTCTGTCGGCGAAGAACGCTATTCTGATTGTTGAAGTTGCCCGGCAGCTCTACCGGGAAGAGGGCGATCTGTTCAAAGCGACCCTGCGTGCCGCCCGTATGCGCCTGCGGCCGATCCTGATGACCTCGCTGGCCTTTACCCTTGGCGTTGTCCCACTGATGCTGGCAACCGGGGCGAGCGCCACGACTCAGCACGCCATCGGCACCGGGGTGTTTGGTGGAATGGTCACCGGGACGATTCTGGCGGTGTTCTTCGTGCCGGTCTTCTTTATCTTCGTTATGGCGGCGGCCGACAGGCTGCGCGGTATCACCAGTAAAATTAAGCGCTAGCGGCGTATAAGAGCGGGCAGCCCACCGGGTCTGCCCGCTCTTACGTGGTGGCCACATCAAGCATCATCGATATCCCCTTTGCCCCCTTGCCCTCTTTATTCACCTTAAAATTCTTACGAAATTCGCTAACCTTTATCATTAAAAAAATCTATTGTTCCTTAAAAATTAATAGCCGCTCGCTGTCAAACCAGCCGCCATTAAGATGTGAACAAATGTATATTTGTCGGCGAAATAGCATTCTTTGACGCCGACAGTATTAACGAACTCTCCTTAACGAGACTCGCTATCTGACGCCTTAATCTTGCGGCTTCCGGTCAGTTGAAGTTTCTATTCACCATTGCACAAATACGTATGGCAAAAAGTCGACGACTTTGTGCAGGACCGCTGTTGGCTAATTGATAAATAACTCTCTCCGACAAGGATAAGCAATGAAAAAGGTAATTCTTTCCGCCGCGATGGCGACTGCGTTTTTAGGCCTGTCTGCAGCTAATGCGGCTGACCAGAATGTGGGTGGTGGTCAGGTTAATTTCTTCGGTAAAGTGACCGATGTTTCTTGTACTGTTTCCGTTAATGGCCAGGGCAGCGATGCCAATGTTTATCTGTCTCCAGTGACCTTAACTGAAGTAAAAGGTGCATCGGCTGATACACTGCTGAAACCAAAATCTTTCACCATCGACGTGTCTAACTGCCAGGCCGCTGACGGCACCGCGCAGGACGATCTGACCAAGCTGGGCGTGAACTGGACCGGTGGTAACCTGCTGGCTGGCGCAACCAGCAAGCAGCAGGGCTACCTGGCGAACACCGAAGCCGCCGGTGCTAAAAACATTCAGCTGGTTCTGGCAACAGACAGTGCCACCGCGCTGACCAACAAAATCATCCCTGGCGACAGCACCCAGCCGAAAGTCACCGGCGACGCTGCTGCTGTACAGGATGGTGCTCGCTTCACGTATATCGTGGGCTACGCGACCAGCACCCCGTCTACTGTCACCACCGGTGTGGTGAACAGCTACGCGACTTACGAAATTACCTACCAGTAATTACTGCCTGAAATTAAAACGGCCTTTTTCGGCTGGTTTAAACAGTGATAAAGCGGCACGTGCTGCCGCTTATTTTTTATTTTGAGGTCAGCATGAAGTCGATTGCCCTTTTTTTCTTTTCCATTTTTAGTGTTGCGGCCAGCGCCAACAATATTATTGTCAACGGCACCCGCTTTATTTATCCGGGAAATGAAAAAGAAATAACGGTGCAGCTTTCCAACACCGCAGACCGCCCGGCGCTGGCGCAAACCTGGCTGGATAACGGTAATCCCGACGCTACGCCGGATACTATCACCACGCCGTTTATTATTACTCCGCCAATTTCCCGAGTGGATGCCAAAAGCGGCCAGACGCTGCGCATCAAACTCGGCAGCGATGCCGGATTAGCCAAAGATAAAGAGACGCTGTGGTGGCTGAACCTGCTGGAAATCCCGCCGGTGGTCGCCAGTGGCAAAAATGAGGGGCAGAACGTCCTGCAGCTGGCGATTCGTTCGCGCTTCAAGTTTATCTATCGCCCGACCGGGCTGGGCAACCGTGATGCGGCCGCCGAGAAACTCGCACTCTCCGCCAGCGGTAATCGCTTATCGGTATCGAACCCCACGCCGTTTTATATCACCGTCAGCCGTATTTCGCGCGACGGCACCAGGCCGCTCAATGGCAAAACGGTAATGCTTGCCCCGCAGTCAAGCCAGGTGATTGCACTGAACGCGTCGGTGAGCAAAGGCGAGACGCTGACTGTTAACAATATCAATGACTATGGTGCCGATGTTGCTGTGAAAGTCGCCGTTCAATAAGGGTGAAAATAATGAAGCAGAAGTTATTCTGCCCGGGAAGTTTACGCACGGCGATGGCAATTGCGCTCTGCGGCTTGCCGTTAGTTTCCAGCGGACAGGAAAACCCAGGGGCGACCTACACCTTTAACGACGGTTTTATCGTCGGCAGCCGTGAAAAAGTCGATCTGTCACGATTCTCTACCAGCGCCATCACCGAGGGAACCTACTCACTTGACGTGTACACCAACGGCGAGTGGAAAGGGCGCTACGATCTCAATGTCACCCGCGATCAAGAGGGGAAAATGGGGATCTGTTACACCCGGGCCATGCTGGCGCAGTTTGGTATTGCCGCCGAGAAGCTCAACCCCACGCTCAGCCAGCAGGAAGGCTTCTGCGGCCGTTTGCCGGAGTGGCACAGCGAAGACACGATTAAAGATAACCTGATTCAGTCCTCTCTGCGGCTGGAAATATCCGTGCCGCAAATCTATGAAGATCAGCGTTTTAAAAATTTCGTCAGCCCGGAATTCTGGGATAAAGGCATTACCGCGCTGAACCTGGGCTGGATGGCGAACACCTGGACCAGCCACGCTTCGGCCGGTGAAAGTTCGGATAACAGCAGCGCCTATCTGGGCATCAATGCGGGATTTTCCTGGGACGGCTGGCTGCTGAAGCACGTGGGGAATCTGAACTGGCAGCAGCAGCAGGGCAAGGCGCGCTGGAGCAGTAATCAGACCTACGTACAGCGGCCGCTGCCGCAGGTCGATTCCATCGTCAGCGCGGGGCAAATCTTCACCAACGGCGAGTTCTTCGACACCATTGGTGTGCGCGGTGTGAATCTGGCGACCGACGACAATATGCTGCCTGACGGAATGCGTTCTTACGCGCCGGAGATCCGCGGCGTGGCGCAGAGTAACGCGCTGGTAACGGTCCGCCAGGGCGCGAATATGATTTATCAGACGACCGTGCCGCCAGGGCCGTTTGTATTAAAAGATGTCTATCCTTCCGGCTACGGCAGCGATCTGGAAGTGTCGGTGAAAGAATCCGATGGCAGCACAGAAGTGTTTAACGTGCCTTACGCCTCGGTGGCGCAGCTGCTACGCCCGGGAATGACGCGCTATGCGCTTTCCGCCGGTAAGGTTGATGACAGCTCGCTGCGCAACCGACCCGTGCTGTATCAGGCGACCTGGCAGCACGGTCTGAATAACCTGTTTACCGGCTATGTCGGCGCTACCGGCTTTAATGATTATCAGGCCTTCCTGCTCGGCACCGGGATGAATACCGGTTTCGGTGCGCTCTCCTTCGATATCACCCAGTCACGGCTGAGAAGCGATACGCTGAATGAAAACGGCCAGAGCTACCGTGCCACCTTTAACCGGATGTTCACCGAAACCCAGACCAGCATCGTGCTGGCGGCGTATCGTTACTCCACCAAAGGTTATTACAACCTGAACGACGCGCTGTTTGCGGTCGATCAGGAGAAATACTACGACAGCAATTACACCCAGTGGCGGCAGAAAAACGGCCTGACCTTTACCGTCAACCAGAGCCTGCCGGACGGCTGGGGCGGCTTCTATCTGAGCGGCCGCATCTCCGATTACTGGAACCGTTCCGGCACCGAGAAGCAGTATCAGCTCAGCTACAACAATATGTTTGGCCGCCTGTCATGGTCGGTGGGCGCTCAGCGCGTTTATACCCCGGACAGCTCCGGCCACAGCCGCGACGACCGCGTGTCGCTTAACTTCAGCTATCCGCTGTGGTTCGGCGAGGGGCGTACCGCCAACCTGACCTCGAATACCTCATTTAATAACTCGCACTTCGGCAGCTCACAGATTGGCGTGAACGGCTCGCTGGATAGCAGCAATAACCTTAACTACGGCATTTCCACCACCACCTCCAGCGGCGGTGAGCATGATGTGGCGCTGAACGGCAGCTATCGTACGCCGCTGGCCACGCTGAATGGCAGCTACAGTCAGGGCGCGGGCTATCGCCAGAGCGGGCTGGGCGGCAGTGGGACGCTGATTGCTCACGGCGGCGGCATCGTCCTGTCGCCGGAGACCGGCACGACCATGGCGCTGATCGAAGCGAAGGATGCGGCAGGTGCTGAACTGCCGGGTTCACCGGGGACGCGCGTGGATAAAAACGGCTATGCGGTTCTGCCGTATCTGCGCCCCTACCGCATCAATGCGGTTGAAATTGACCCGAAAGGCAGCAATGACGATGTCGCGTTCGAGCGAACGGTTGCTCAGGTCGTACCGTGGGAAGACAGCGTGGTGAAAGTGGCCTTCAATACGTCAATTCAGAACAACATCACGCTACATGCCCGGCAGGCCAATCAGTCGCCGCTGCCGTTTGCCGCCTCCGTTTACGATGCGGACGGTAAAGCGATTGGCGTCGTAGGCCAGGGCAGCATGCTGTTTATCAGCGATGCCAGCGCACGGCGCGCGGTGGTGAAATGGAGCGGCGGAGAGTGTTCCGTTGAGCTGGGCCAGGAAAACAATAAGGAAAGGGTATGTCGCTGAGTAAGCAGCTGGTTATCTTGATGGGGCTGATGATGATGGGGACAACCTCCGCCTGGGCAGCCTGTACCCGACTCTCTCAGCCAACGGTACAGCTGGATATGGTGGTGGGCAGGGTGGTGGTGCCGCCCGATCTGCCGGTGGGTTCGGTGATTGCCACCCGAAACTGGACGATGAATGCGCCGGGCGGCGCAAGCTACACCTGTACCTCCGGCACCAACCGCTTTGTGGCGAAGATGGCGCTGGCGGGCAGTACCAATCTGGGTAATAAGGTGTTTTCTACCAACGTGCCGGGAATCGGCATGCGCTTCAGCCGCGGCGGGGCCACGGTGAATATTATCTACCCGGATACCTATTCCTCATCGATAACCCGAACCACGACCTATTCTCTGGAGGGGTCGCGCTTCACCCTGGAGATTATTAAAACCGCCACCACCACCGGAAGCGGTACGCTGGCGGCAGGAAAATATACGAGCTACGACTGGGAGAACGGTAATAATCCCATTCTGGACACCTATCTGAGTGCCAATGCGATCACCATTGTTTCGCCTTCCTGTACGGTATTGAGTGGTACTAATATGAATGTTGATGTGGGCGCAATTAAACGTTCCGATTTAAACGGAGTCGGTACGACTGCGGGCGGAAGAGATTTTAATATTCAGCTGCAGTGCAGCGGCGGCTTAAGCGCTTCCGGGTTTGCTAACATCAATACGACGTTCTCCGGGAATCTGGCCACCAATACCACCGCGACCAAAGGGGCACTGATTAACGAAAAAACCGGCAATTCGGCGGCAAAAGGGATCGGTATTCAGGTGCTGAAAGACGGTACGCCAATCGAGTTTAATAAAAAATACAACATCGGTACGCTACAGAGCCAGGAAACGCGCTATATCACCTTACCGTATCGTGCCCGTTTCTATCAGTACCTGCCGACCACCTCGACCGGTGAAGTGGAATCTCATATGGTCTTTAACCTGACGTACGATTAACCCGGGAGGTGGATATGAGCGAATTGTTATCGTATTTAACCCTTAAAAAGATCGTTCAGATGATTCTGCTGGGCTGCGGTTTAACCGCCTTTTCAGCCCAGGGGAAGATGCCTTTCTATGATGATGGGCGGATCGATTTTCGTGGGCGAGTTAGCGATACGTCATGCAGCGTGGCGCTAAATGGCAGCAATAACGCCGGTAGCGGTAATATCTGGCTGGCTCCGGTCAGTCTTACTGAAGTTCACCAGCGAGGAGCGGGGGCATTTATGAATCCGCAGGCTTTTACGCTGGAACTGTCTCAGTGCCAGCTGAATTCGCATGGCGGGGAAGATCGACAAATATCGCTTCCGATAGTCAGTGTACGCTGGATTAGTGGTGTGGGTATAAGCGCGGTGAATAACAACAGTGCCGAGTACCTGGATAATATTTTACCCGACGGTGCGCGCCATATTTACCTGGCTCTGGCGACCAATGACGGCAGCACGCTGGCGGCGGAAAATAAAATTGTTCCGGCCGATCCGCAGCAGAATCAGGTTCAGATGCAGGATCAATCGGCAAGCAGTGGCGTATTAACCTACTATATAGGCTATGTGACCACCTCGCCGCAGCAGGTGACCAGCGGACCGATTAGCAGCCTGGCAACGCTGGAGCTGGTTTATAATTAATAATATCGAAGGGTGATGCCGGATTGCTCCGGCATATTAAATAACAACTTCTTCCTGCACCAGTTGTTCAATACTGACTTCCTGCCAGTAAAATCCCTGCATTGCAAACCATTCCATGCCGCTTAGCCAGCGTTGATGTTCTTCGTTCTCAACGCCTTCGATAATCACCCGATGATTATTTTTTGACAGGAATGTAATTAACGCCTGCATGAGCTGACGTCCGTGTTCTTTTTCTATTAAATGCCAGAAGAATTCCTTGTCAATTTTTACGTAATTAAAATGATAGCCGCGTATAGCACCGATCCCGGCGTGACCAGAACCAAAGTCATCCAGCCAGAGCGAAACGTTTAGCGGCAATAAACGGTTTACCGGCGCGCGGCTCAATAAGCTGACTGAGTATTCAGCTACCTCAAAATGCACATGTTCCAGCCGTTCAATCCTCTCCGCAATATCATGACGTTGCAGAAGCGAGAGGATATGATCGTCGATATTGATAGTCAGAAACACAGCATTATCCAGGAACCAGTTTCTGTGCTGCTCTGCCTGTGCCAGCTGCTCGATAAAAATATCTTCACGTAATGAATTGTTTACATTGCGAAAAAAAACATCGGGGGAGACGGTGATTCGGTCAAAGCGGCTCAGGCATTCAACGGCAACCAGTTTTCCTTCAGGTGAAAACATTTTCTGATAAACATAGCGAATAGCTATATCACCACGAGATAACGTATCGATAAGCATCGTATTGCTCATTATTTTTCAGGTGTCAGTTTTTTATTTGATGTGTCATCGCCAACGGCAATGACAACCAGAATACACAATATGCTATTCAAACTTAAATATAATTTGGAACTAAAATCGTCTGGACTTGAGTTTTTGATCGACGGTTATCTTTAATACGGTGTCCTCGATGTATTTTTTAGTGTCGGGGTTTTTATAATTGAATTTACAGGAAATGCGAAAAGCATTTCGTTCATGAGAACGATCCTGATACACCGGCGTGACGTTAACCACTTTCAGACTGGTAACGATAATACCGTATTCTGCAAGTGAAATCTCTACATTGTCTAATGCCATTCCTTTATCCATGAACTTTTTTTTGAAGGATTCAGATATAAAAGAACATCCTCCCTCAGAAAGGTCATTGATAGTACATCTATAGCTTTCACCGCTCTTGTGTCGACCCGAACAGAAGAAACCCGAATCGTTTTTAACGCGTACGCGTTGTGTTAAGCGACGTTGCAAAATGTTAATGCTATCAGGCAAAAAAAAAGCAATGGCATTGGCGGTGTTTTGACGGTCACTTTCGGTGCTTAATGCAGCACTGAACTCAATTTTTCCTAACTGGCTGTGTAATACAAAAGAAAACCCAGCACTGTCAGTAATTGATGAAAAATCCGAATCATCAGGATTAATATAAAAACATGAGAAATCAACCTTTTTGATATTTGCTGCCCACAATTCTCCTTTATGATAAATGTCTATTTCAGATTTAACTCTGCACTCTTCTCTCAAGATTGCCAATATTTCATATTTAGACTCTTTTAAGATCCCCACTGACATTCCATATCCTCTCATGCTATTTTTTTAGTACCATTTTGGTCTTTATCCTATAGGAAAAAATCACCACTTAGTGCAAGAGATTGTGAGGGTCGTCTATCGTTAATGTTTAAATAATAGATGAAGACAATTAACAGGTACTTGACAGTTTTGGTAAGTATTCTCCTGGGTAGGGTAAATTTAAATAACGCTTATTTATTATGTGGTTATTTACTGGTTTTTTAAACGAATGGTAAACATACTTTTGCTGGCAGGTTTGTCACGGTGAAGAAAAAGTGGGAAGGCTATTCTATTTTTATTTTAGACTAATAGAGAGTTCTGGATGGCAGGGGGTTACCTGAAATTCAATTTTTCAGCCGGATGGGCTGGTTGATGTTTATCGTATTCTGAAGTGGAGGATTTCTGGCTGAAAATAGCCGTGATGAGGAACATCGAACCTACAGGCCGCATGTGGAGAGTGTATTTCATTTTGCAGATCAATTCTTTTGCATATGACCCGGCGTCTGTTTCCCCCTGAAGTCAGTTTTCAGGGAGAATAGCTGAAAATAAGGTTTAGAGCCGCGACGTTATTTTTCTGATTCAGAAACGATCGTCCTTTCCTCACCGTACCAGAGCTGTGATTGCGTTAAATCGACAAACTGTCGTTCATCGGCAATCAGCTCCCGCAGTGCCAGTAATCCCTCCTCGGTTTTTCGCGCCGCCAGATGCGACGCCATGTCGTCCCACCACAGCTCAGCGCAGCCATCGTAATCCACCTGAGGGGCGTTTCGGGTTTGCCGTAGTGCCTCTTGTGCCGAAGCATCAGCATAAGGGAGGGTCTGGATATAGCGACGAATTCCCAGTACCTGAGCGTGTTTAGTCACCAGCCGGGCATGGTTTTCACGCCAGTATCGATCGAATTCTTCTGCCGTTAAGTCCGCCCGTCTTTTTACACACATGATCAATTTCAACATTGTGCTGCTCCTGTTATTTCGACAAAGGCAAGCTTACACTCTGACAGCACTGTCAGAGTCAAGGGGAGGGGATATGCAGATTGGTAAGCTGGCGTCGCTGACCGGCGTAAGCATTCGCATGCTCCGTTACTATGAAACGGCCGGATTGCTGCACCCGACGCGCAGCGGCACAAACTACCGGCATTTTTCCCAAGAGGATGTGGAAACGGTCCGTCGGGTGCTGATGCTGAATGCGGCCGGATTTACGCTGCCGGTTATTCGCAGCTTGCTGAACTGTGTGAGTTCGGGGAGCGCGCCCTGTGAGGCTTTACAGGTGAAAGTGCACGAGCAGCTGGATGTTATTGAACGGCAGATGGCGGACCTGGATGAAAGCCGTGGGCTTCTTAAGGGGCTGCTGGGGCGGTGAATGCTGCCGTGGCATTCTAATTGAGGAGCATCCTGCTGCCTGTGGTTACGATAGCTCGTAATGACATCTGCGTTACGATTGCTGTATGATTAATGTCCAGTAAGTATGGCGGAGATAACATTATGCCCGTAACGAACAGTGCTTCTGTCAAACGCGAAACATTGAATTTGCGCATCAAGCCCGCCGAGCGGGATCTCATCGATCGTGCGGCAAAAGCCAAGGGAAAAAATCGCACCGATTTTGTTCTTGAGGCTGCTCGTGCCGCCGCGGAGGAAGCGTTAATCGATCGGCGGATCATCATGGCAGATCCAGACGCTTATCAGGCTTTTCTTACCCGATTGGATCAGGCTCCTGCTGCGAATGACGCACTGCGAAAAACGATGCAAACCCTTGCCCCGTGGGAAAAGAAAGAATGATATCTGCACCCGAGCCGCTCCACGCCGAACATCTGCTGTCTGCATTTTGTTGTGGCGTGGAGTCCATGGATAACTGGCTAAAACAGCGGGCGATGAAAAATCAGGTCACTGGCGCATCACGTACTTTCGTCAGCTGTGATGGTTTAAACGTGCTGGCGTATTATTCATTGGCCTCCAGTGCCGTAATGACGAATGCCGCTCCCGGACGATTTCGCCGTAATATGCCCGATCCCATCCCCGTCGTTGTGCTGGGCCGTTTGGCGGTGGATAAATCATTACACGGCCAGGGGGTTGGCAGGGCGCTGGTGCGCGATGCCGGGCTAAGGGTCATTCAGGTAGCAGATACGATCGGCATCAGAGGAATGATGGTACATGCGCTGTCTGATGAAGCGCGTACATTTTACCTGAGAGTAGGATTTGAGCCTTCACCAATAGACCCAATGATGTTGATGGTGACGCTGGGGGATTTGACAGGGAGTTTATCGATTTAAATTACAGGTTCCGATTTTTATGCATTGTGATTCTCTTTTTGGCATATCTCTCTCCTCAGAATGAAAGAGGATAGATAGCGCAGCCCGTTCCCCGACTAATTTTCTTTTTTTTCTGCCCGATTTCTTTCCTCGCGTGACCTCTTTGATGAGCTTTCGATTCAATACCTTCAGGGAACCGCTTAATGACCATAAAAAATACAGTCCGCCCGACGCGCGCGGGGGCCGCCTCTGCCCGTAGTCGCCTTGCTATCGCCATCACCGGCCTGCTGGCCGCCACCGCCGTCGTGCCCGCTGGCGCGCTGGCACAGTCCGCTACGCTGCAGCAGCCCGCAGCGCAGACCTTCTCGGTTCCTGCCGGGGATCTGGCGGGGGCGCTGCGCAGCGCCGCTGGCCAGGCGGGCGTCATCCTGATTTTCACCCCGGAGCAGACCCGCGGGAAAAGCAGCGCCGGCGTGCGCGGCAGCTACGGTGTTGAGCAGGCGCTGGACATCCTGTTGGCAGGGAGCGGCCTGCGCGCTGAACAGACCGACAGCGGCTACCGGCTGGTCGACAGCGCGGCGGAACAGGCTCTCGCCATTCCAGAGCTGTCGGTGGTCGCCGGGCTGTCCGACAGTACCGCCGCCGGGCGCTCCACGCTTGACCAGCAGGATATCGACCGCATCCAGGCCGACAACGTTGCCAGCCTGCTCGACAAGCTGCCGGGTGTGTCGATGGCCGGTTCGCCTCGTCCGGGTGGGCAGAGCCTGAATATCTGGGGCATGGGCGACATGGAAGACGTTAAGGTGGTACTGGACGGCGCGCCGAAGGGCTTCGAAAAGTATCGCCAGGGTTCGGTCTTTATTGAGCCGGAGCTGCTGAAGCGCGTGAGCGTCGACAAGGGCCCGCATAATATTCAGAACGCCAACGGCGGCTTCGGCGGCACCATCACGATGGAAACCAAAGACGCCGGTGATATGCTGCGTCCGGGAGAAGATCTCGGCGGTATGCTGAAATACAGCTACCACACCAACGATCGCCAGGGCATTTACAGCGGCGCGCTGTACGGCCGCAGCGAGGAGGGATTTGCCGACGGCCTGCTGTACGCCAGCCGCCGCGACGGCGGTAACATCAAGCGCCCGGACGGCACGCGCTTCGCCTATTCTGAGAACGACCAGACCTCCTACCTGCTGAAAACTAACCTCTATCTGACCGATTCGCAGACCCTGACCCTCTCGGCGATGCGTTCTGAATCCGACGGCTGGCAGCCGTTTGCCGCCAAACGCGACGATATCGCCGCACCGAGCCAGGCGAACATCGACCGCTACGGCTATGAGGAGGCCTGGCGCCGCATTCTGGTCTACCGCGACCAGAAGGACAGCAACTACTCGGCGAAGTGGAACCTTGCCCCGGAGTCACAGCCGCTGGTCAATCTGACCGTGGCGCTGGCCTATTCGAAAACCGAGCAGCATGACCGGCGGCCTGACTCCGCCTCGCAGTCCAGCTATCTCGGCACGCTGGGCAACGAGAGCTGGGTCAGCTATACCGACCGCCAGCTGGACGTCAGCAACGTGAGCGAGTTCAGCAGCGGGCCGCTGGAGCACAAGCTGCTGATCGGCACGCAGCTGCATAAGCACGACCGCGATACGCTGATGTACTATCCGTCCGGCGCGACCAACGCCAGCTACAACTATGGTTACTTCCAGCCTTACTATATGCCAGCGGGTAAACAGGAGACGCGTAGCGTCTATCTACAGGATGCGGTGAGCTACGGCGACCTGACGATCACCCCTGGCCTGCGCTACGACCATGTCACCAACACCGGGCGGCCGAACCTTGCGCCGCGCTATAACGACAGCGATCCGCTGGCCGGCCACGACTACAGCAGCGTGACCTACACCGGCTGGTCGCCGCACCTCGGCACCATCTGGAAGGCGACGCGTAACGTCTCGCTGTTTGCCGACGTCAGCCGCACCTGGCGCGCGCCGGTGATCGACGAGCAGTATGAAGTGCAGTCCGCCGCTTCCAGCGTGCCGGGCACCAGCCGCAATCTGCAGGTGGAGCGCATTACCGGCATCCGGCTGGGCGCGGTGCTTGACTTCAACGACCTGCTGCTGGACAAGGACAGCTTGCAGATCCGCACCACCCTGTTCCGTAACCGTGGAAAGAACGAGATCTTCTACCGCCGCGGCGTGCTGTGCGAAGAGGGCAGCTGCGGCCAGCCGCTCTCCAACTACCGCAACCTGCCGGGCTACACCATTGAAGGGTTCGAGGTTGAGTCGTTCTACGACAGCGAAAGCGTGTTCGGCAGCCTGTCGCTGTCATCGATTCGCGGTAAGCGCGACGGCTCACCGCGCGACCCGTGGGGTAATGAAACATGGATCGCCGAAATCCCGCCGACGACCGCACACGCGATGCTCGGCCTGAAAGTGCCGCGTGCCAATCTGGCCTTCGGCGTAACCGGCGACTTCGTACGTAAGCAGGACCGCTCGCCGGTGGATGGCGATCCTCAGGCGGCGGTGTGGGCGTTGCCGAAAACCTCCGGCTATGCGCTGTACGGCCTGTTCGCTTCGTGGGAGCCAAACTTCTGGCGCGGTCTTGAGGCGCGGGTCACCGTCGATAACCTGCTGAACCACAACTACTATCCGTACCTCGGCGAATCGGTTTCCGGCGTCGGGCGCAACTTCAAGTTCAGCGTCAGCCAGCGTTTCTAATCCTTCCTCCCAGCGGGGGCCGCAGTGGCCCCCGCACCGCACGTGTGGCCGCACAACGCGGTAAAACGCGTTAAAATTCAGCAATAACTTGACACGCCATTTACATTATCTAAATAATAATGATTGTTATTTTCACTATCATTACTATCGGGTGTTTTGCATGGCGAGGAAACAGAGCGCAGCGTCCCACGGTTTTGCCGAACAGCTCTACCTTGAGCATCACAGCTGGCTGTGCAGCTGGCTGCGCAACAGGGTCAGCTGCGCGTCCCATGCGGAAGATCTGGCACAGGATACCTTTATGGGCATCCTGCTCAGCCCGCAGCTGTTAACGATCCGCGAGCCGCGCCCGTTCCTGGCGACGGTGGCACGCCGCCTGGTCGCCAACTTCTACCGCCGTAAAAAAATTGAAGAACACTACCTGCAGGCGCTCGCCGAGCTGCCGGAAGAGGCGATCCCCTCGCCGGAAGTGCGTCAGCAGGCGATTGAAATGCTGGAGCAGCTTGACCGGGCGCTGGACGGGCTGCCGCCGCACGTGCGCGAAGCGTTCCTGCTGGCGCACCTACAGGGCATGCGCTACAGCGACATTGCAGAACGCCTGCGCGTCTCAACCAGCTCGGTGAAACAGTACCTACAGCGTGCCAACCTGCACTGCTTCTTTGCGCTCTCTGCGTGATAACGGCGGAGGGGGGCGCGATGGCCGAAGAGATTGACCCGCAGAGCGCACGCGAGGCAGTGGCGTGGCTGACGCAGCTGATGTCGGAAGAGGCGAGCGGCGAGGATAAGGACGGCTGGCAGCGCTGGCTGGCGGCCAGCCCGGAAAACGTGCGGGCCTGGCAGCATATCAGCCGCTTCTCTTCGCAGTTCTCGCAGCTGAACGGCGAAGCGGCGCACCGCAGCCTGTCGACGGTCGCTAACCCGCAGCGGCGTCGGCTGCTGCGCTGCGCTGCCGGCGTTGGTCTGATCGGCGCGGTCGGCGCAGGGGGGCTGCCCTGGCGATCGTGGCAGGCCGACTACCGCACGGCGATCGGCGAGCAGCAGCGGGTCACGCTGAGCGACGGCACCGATCTGCTGCTGAACACGCAGACCGCGGTGAACGTCAGCCTGCCGCAGCTCAGCCTGCTGCAGGGCGAAATGCTGGTCGCCTCGCCGCGCAACGGCATGCCGCTGCAGCTGTCGCTGCCGCAGGGCAGCGTGCAGTCGCACAACAGCCGGTTCAGCCTGCGGCTGCATGACGACTATAGCGAGCTTGCGGTCTATCACGGCCAGCTCAGCGTCATGCCTCTGGATGGCCAGCGCACCACCCTCAACGCGGGCTACGGCGGTCGGTTGAATCTCAGCGGTTTCCACGAGGTGGGCAGGGTCAGCGGGGAACCCGGCTGGCAGCAGGGAATGCTGTACGCCGACAATATGCGACTGGATGACTTTCTCGCCGAGCTGGCGCGCTACCGTCGCGGCGTAATCCGCTGCGGTCAGCAGGTCGCAGGCCTGCGGCTGTCGGGTGCCTTCCCGCTCGCTGACACCGATCGGATTATTGCCTCGCTGCCAGGCACGCTGCCGGTTCAGGTCAGCTCGCTATCGAAATACTTCATCAGCATCTCATAGTCGACTATTAACAGACGAATACGCTTAAAAAGAGTGATGTTAATATTCGAAGTAGAATATAAAACTACAGTGAAGACAATTTAAGATAAATAACCCCATAATTCATCGCAGTTCTGCCCGTTTCTCTCCGTTCGGGTGACCTCAGGG
The DNA here is from genome assembly GCF_016624545.1 of Erwinia sp. S38. Lineage (NCBI taxonomy): Bacteria > Pseudomonadati > Pseudomonadota > Gammaproteobacteria > Enterobacterales > Erwiniaceae > Erwinia > Erwinia sp. S38. Next base: position 277,540 of record NZ_JACVTS010000001.1, read on the forward strand.
TAATCCCCCGATTGTTTTCAGGCATATCGGGCACCTTTTACGGCCAATCCGGGTACTGCTGCTTATGATCGCTCACTCCGTCCTTCCCTCCAGCCCGCTTCCCGCACCGCAGCGGCAGCGCCGTCGGGCCGCGGCCGGGCTGCTTACCCTGGCGCTGCACGGCACGCTGCTGCTGTGGTTGAGCTACCGTGCGGCCCCGCCGCCGCCGCTGCCTGCCGCTCAGCCGATGCTGCTGCTGGCGGTTGCCGAGCAGGCCGAATCGGTGCCGAACAGCGAGAAAAGGCCGACCGGCGTGCGCCAGGTGCAGGCGATCGCCGCGCAGGCTGAGCCAACCCGGCAGGCCGCGCCGCAGTTGACGGAGGCACCCGACGCCCTGATTCACCGCACAACCGCCGCCGCACAGCCTGACAAAACCCCGGTGGAGAAGCAGAAACCCCCGAAGCGTCCGGTGGAAAAGGCACCGCCGAACCCGCCTTCCCTCGCAGCGGCCGCGCCGGATACCAGCGCGCCGCCGCCGATGGCGGGCAAAACCGTTGCCGCCCCGCGTAGCCAGGCCGCTGCCCAGCCCAGCCGCAACGCTTCGGCGTGGAGCGGCGAACTGCTGGCGCATCTCAGCCGCTACAAGCGCTACCCGGCGATCGCGCTGCGCCAGCAGCGGCAGGGCGTGGCGCAGATTAGCATTACCCTCGATCGCCAGGGCAGGGTGCTGGCGGTGAAGCTGTTGCGCTCGAGCGGCGTCAGCTCGCTGGATCGGGAAACCACTGAGCTACCGCTGCGCGCATCGCCGGTGCCGCCGCCACCGCCGGAGATGGTCGTCGGCATGGCCGAGATCAGCATCAGCCTTCCGGTGCGCTTCGATCTGCGCGAAGCGCGAAAATAGTCTACAGCGCCGACGACGTAGCCCGTCGGCGCTGCTGATTTTCCCCTTCAGACCGTGAAAATCACCACTGACTTCCGCCAACAGGGCCGGTTTTTTTCGGGTGCTGGGGATACTTACACTCTTAGGTCTTCAACGTGTTGATCGTGCCGCTGAGTCATCTTGACCTGCTCCCCGTTGATTAATACACCCTGATGTTAGTAATGTCTTCATAAGCCACATGAGGGCATCCCCATGAAGAAGCATTTTTCCGACGAACAGATCATCAGTATCCTCCGCAAGGCTGAAGCCGGGGTTTCTACCCGTGAGCACTGCCGTAAGCACGCCAAATCCGACGCCACCTTCTACACCTTGCATAAGAAGTATGGCGGTATGGAGGTTCCCGAGGTTAAACACCTGAAGTAGCTTCAGGAAGAAAATGCCAGACTCAAGAAGCTGCTTGCCGAAGCCATGCTGGATAGGGAGGGACTTCAGGTGGCTCCGGAGCGAAAGTACTGACGACAGACCAGAAGCGGGAAGCCGTCGAGTTTATGTGCGATGCGACCGGTCTGTCGCAACATTGTGCCTGCAGGCTTACAGGTTTGTCCCTGTCGACCTGCAGCTATGATTCTCAGTGTCCGGCAGCTGATGCGCATTTATCAGTGCGCATCCTTGAGCTGGCACGTGAGCGCAGGCGTTTTGGCTATCGCTGCATCTGGCAGTTACTGCGCCGCGAAGGCCTTCACGTTAATCACAAGTGCGTGTACCGCCTTAACAGTGAAAACTAAGCGACACTCAACTTAACCGTGCTCATACCCTGAGTTCATTACGTTTGTGCATTTACTCACCACAGCCAAAAGCCTACACTTTCTGTATGGGTTTACAAATAACATAAGGATGAAGATGAATGGCTATTGGTCACTACTTATTCAGGGGGGATAAAACCGTTTGCGGTGGTCGAATTATTGAAGGATGTCCCGATCACCAACACTTTGATAGAGACATGGCCTGCGAAGGCCATCAAGTTACCTGTGGTAAACATGCCGGTAGATTTCGCATTGTGGGAGGTCTTGAAAACGACGACATACATGGAAAAAGGATTGCCGGGACATTGCACAGCCGTAGCTCTTGTCCTTGCAAATCACGTTTTATTCCTTCCATCTTTGATACTTACGAATTTTCTAGAGAGCCAGCGAAAAACAATATGGCTCAATTTCACTCGTTTGAATTTCCCGTACTCCCCGGTCCAATTGCAAATCCTGAAATGAATAATTTTGCTGACATCTGTAAGCCAGAACATAACCCGTTATTGAACGGTGTTTACATTTGGACTGAAACCAGCGACGCAGGACACGCTTTCGTATCCGTTCATCAGGGTAATTCTATTTATCTCTATACTTATGGTCGCTACGGCAGAACAGGTCCAGGTAATTTAACGGGTGATGGGATTTTAAACTTTCTGCAAGGTGAAGATGCGAGGGTTTACTATAGAGCGGAACTGTACCGTATGGGCGCAAGAGTATTTCGAATAGATGACGCTGACCCGATGAAAACGAGACAGTTCTTTGAAGATCTTTGGAACAAAGGTAAGCCAGCAATTCGAACATCGGAGATGAAAGAAACAACTCAGCGAAGAGGTCGCACTATCGATGAGTACGACGTAACGGGAAATAACTGTACCACTCACTCTGTTGAAGGGATCAAGTTTGCTGGTTCAAAAGTATTCGAGCATAACTACACGTCCATCACGACGCAGATTCCTATCGAATCTGAAGAGGATTTCACGATCCCTGTCTCGTTGCAGCGTTATCTTGGGTCAAAAAGCTCTGACTTCTCATCAATGACAGTAATTGAAATGACGGAAGAGTTTAAAAAAATATACCCCAACAAGGACAATTTACTGCGATATCAAGAGTCACCAAAAGGTAAAATTCAGCATATTGCTGCCGAAGCCGCCGCTACCGGTGATTCATTATCACAATATTCCAGTGGTACGTTTGGTGGTGTATTAGGTGGTTCTTATGACATTGACGAGTAGAACTAAAACCATTCTCCGATGGGGAGGGATTTGCATTGTTAGCTTAGGCTACTTCCTCGGTCTGTTTATCGCCTCACAAGCATTCGAGGTCTTCTCAGAAAACCAGAACCTTGTCTCAAACCCTGTTCCATTGAATGAGTATTACCAAGCTGTTGATTCACTTGCTCAAGCTACAAATGCCGTTTTTGATGCGGCGATTTACGGTTTCGTAATAGGTGTACCTCTTATCCTGATTATCTTCAAAAAGGTGAGATAAGCGCCAAAGGCTGAAGATATTTAGCCTTTCCCCTAATTTCAGACAATTGAACCCATAAACCCCTGTTAGTGGGTGAAATTGTAACGAGACTGGAGTGCCGCCGTTCCGGCAGATATTTGCAGCCCTCACACGGCGAGGCCTTTTTTAAAGCAACCAGAGATGAGGGAATTAGTTTACTCATGGTTACCACGTGATGAGGTCAGGGGTAATTATTTTTCACCAACGAAAAAAAAGGCATCAGCGTAAACTGATACCCTTTCTTGAAGGTTTAAAACATTCAACCTTCGATGATGCAAATGCACTCACCGTTGCTTTGAACACCACCTTCATTCAGACACCCGTTAGAAAACTAACTTCTAACCAGTATGCTTTAAATTTGGTGCCCGAACCCGGAATCGAACCAGGGACACGGGGATTTTCAATCCCCTGCTCTACCGACTGAGCTATTCGGGCAACGGGGCGCATTAAACCGTAATGGCCGTTCGGCGTCAACGGCTTTGTCATAAAAAATACCTAAATCCCCGCTGACTGCCTGCTTTTTGCTCTGATGGTGCAAAAGCTGCTCAGGAAAGCGCACCGTTCTTACGGCACATTGCAATGGCGAGAACATCTTCGGCCAGTCTGCGGGCGGTTTCAACGTCCTGCACCTGACGTTTCACCAGCAGGCGCGACAGGCAGCCTTCCAGAATTAATTCCATCTGATGGGCGACCAGCGTGGAGTTCTCCGCTCCCAGCGTATCGAGCAGCTCGTGGGTGTACTGCCAGGAGGCTTTCTTTTGCTGTTCGGCAAGCTGGTGGATCGGATGGTCGGCCTGCGGATAGAAGCTACAGGCGGCAATAAACAGGCAGCCGGGATAGCGCTGGTTATTCACCGCATCGGCCAGCACCTGATAGCGCGCCAGCAGCTTTTGACCGGCGCTGAGCTCATCATCCAGCAGCAGCTTGCGCCGCCAGATATCAATCTGCTCGCCGTGATAGCGCAGGGCGTCATACAGCAACGCTTCGCGATCGGGCCAGAAGCGTTTAATCTCTTCTTCGGAGCAATCCAGCTCTCCAACCAGCATGGTAAGAGAGGTTGTTGCCGCCAATCCGTATTTCTCGAGGATATTCAGGGCATGCTCGAGTACCTGTTCACGCTGCAATTGGCTCTCCTTTTCTGTTCCGGTCTGGCATCGCAACGGATGCGCAATAAGGCTTTAGTGTTGTTTATGGTGTCACTTTCTGCAAATGCTGGCGGAAATCATCCGCTTTCATAAAGCCGGTGACGCGTGAGCCAGGGATCTCGTGACCATTGGCATCGAAAAACAGGATGGTGGGTAGCCCCAGCACCTGCAAATGCTGCAACAGCGCGCTGTCCGTGCTGCTGTTGCGGGTCACATCGGCCTGCAGCAGCTGCACTTTACCGAGGGCTGACTGCACCTGCGTATCGCTAAAGGTATATTTCTCAAACTCTTTGCATGCCACGCACCAGTCTGCGTACAGGTCCAGCATCGTGATTTTGCCACGGCTGGCCTGAAGCTTCTGGTCGAGCTGTGCCGCGCTGCTGATGCGTTGGAAGTTAAGGTGTGCGGCCTCAGTACTGGCTGCCTGAGTGCCGAACGCCCAGTCCTGCAACGGACGTGCGGCAATCAGCATCGCCGCCAGCAGGATCACCTGGAGTACGCGCAGCCAGCCCCGGCTGCTTTTCAGGCTGCTGATAAACGCCCAGCCAAAGAAAGCGACACCGAGCAGGCTCCACAGACGCAGCCCCCAGACATCGCCGATGACCCGCTCCAGCAGGAACACCGGCAGGGCAAGGATCACGAAGCCGAAGCCTTCTTTAACCGTTTGCATCCACGGGCCACTCTTCGGCAGCAGGCGGTTGCCAAACAGCGTAATGGCGATCAGCGGCAGGCCCATGCCCAGCGCATAAAGGTAGAGCGTACCGGCTCCCGCCAGCATATTGCCGCTCTGGGCGATATACAGCAGGATCGCGCTCAGCGGCGCGGTGGTGCAGGGGGAACAGATTAGCCCGGCCAGCGCGCCCATCAGGAACACGCCGGGTAGCGATCCGCCCTGCTGGCGATTGCTCCACAGAGTCAGCCGGGTTTGCAGAGTGGAAGGCAGCTGTAGTGTGAACAGGCCGAACATCGACAGAGCGAGCACGATAAACAGCACAGACAGGCCAATAAGCACGGCCGGGGCCTGAAGCGCCGCCTGGAAACGCAGCCCGGCGGCGGCAACGACAATACCCATCACCGTATAGGTCAGCGCCATGCCCTGAACGTAAATCATCGCCAGCATAAACAGGCGGCACAGACTGAATTTACGATTGCCGCCGAGAATGATGCCGGAAATCAGCGGGTACATCGGCAGTACGCAGGGCGTAAAGGCCACGCCGATGCCAATCAGCAACGCCCACAGCGGTGAGAACGGCAGCGAGGATGATTCTTCCGCAGGCGTTGCGGCAGGTGGCGCGTTGCTGACGGCGACCGCTGACTGGTTATCGGCTGCAACCGGCGACGCTTCAATAGCGGACGAGTTACTGGCTGCGGCAGGTGAAGCTTCAGCAGGCGGCGGGTTGTTGGCTACGGCAGGTGAGTCTTCCACTGGTGGCGCTGTGACTGATGCGCCCGGCGCGGACGCGGGTTCCTGCCCGAAGACAGCGCTAAGCGGCACGCTGCGGGTTTCCGGTGGATAGCAGAATCCAACGGCGGCGCAGCCCTGATAGGTAACGGTGAGCTGCGCTCCGCTGCTCGCCTGCTGGATGGTGAACGGCAGCGTCAGGTTTTCCGGGTAGATTTCGGTTTTACCGTAGAACTCATCCTCATGCGGTTTGCCGGCAGGCAGTTCCCACTGCGCCAGCGTGGCGTTTTGCACGCTGATATGCATCTGCTGACGATAGAGGTAGTAGCCGGGTTTGATCTGCCAGCGGAGAGTAAGCTGGTTTTCCTGCTGGCTGAAGTCAAAAGCAAAAGCCTGATTAACCGGCACAAACTGGCTGTTACTGCCCTGGCCGAAAAGCGATGCACTGGCACTAACGCTGAACAGGGTACACAGCAGCAGTAAAAAAGAAGTCAAAAGTCGTGGGATCATAACGGGCGTTGGCTCTCTCCATTTGGGGCTGAGACAGACCGGAAAGCGGTGCTGTCGGCTATTCCTTGTACGGCAAGCGCAGATAATAGCATGGCAAGTCGGGGATGGCTTTTCAGGATGAAGTTGAGAGCGTGATAGCGGGCCGCAGACGATGGCGTGCGGCCCGCTGCTGGCCTGGCTACAGCACTAAATGCCCAATCAGGAAGCCAAACGCCACGGAGAGCATAATCGCCAGGGTCCCGGGGATCAGGAAGGAGTGGTTGAAGACGAAGCGGCCAATGCGCGTGGAGCCGGTATCGTCCATCTCAACGGCAGCAAGCAGGGTTGGGTAGGTCGGCAGCACGAACAGCGCGGACACCGCAGCGAAGGAGGCGACTGCCGTGACCGGCGATACGCCGAGCATCAGGGCGGCAGGCATCAGCGCCTTGGTGGTGGCCGCCTGGGAGTAGAGCAGCGTGGAGGCGAAAAACAGCACGATAGCCAGCATCCACGGATAGCTGTCCAGCAGCTCACCGGCAACGCTCTGGATCTCGCCGATGTGTGCTTTAACAAACGTATCCCCCAGCCAGGCAACGCCCATCACGCAGACGCAGGCGCTCATGCCGGATTTGAAGGTGCTGGCGCTAAGGATTTCACCGGTGTCCACCTTGCAGGTCAGGCAGATCAGTGTGGCGACGGTCAGCATAAACACCACGATTGCTTCGTTGCGCGGCAGGACCGGATTCTGGATCAGGCCAACGGCGTCGCTAATGGCCGTGGCGTAGAACACCACCGCCACGATGCCGACTAAAAACAGCAGGACGGAGAGCTTCGCGCCGGGCTTTTCTTCAAACTTACTGGCACCGCGCAGCGTGACTTCGCCCTTCGCCAGTCGTGCCTGGTAAACCGGATCGTCTTTCAGCTCCTTACCGAGGAAGTTGGTCACCAGCGCCGCGACAAAAATAGCCGCCATCGTTGAGGGAATCGCCACCGCCAGCAGCCCGAGATAGCTAACGCCTTTCGGCTCCAGCAGCGCGGCCAGAAACACCACGGCGGCGGAAATAGGAGAAGCGGTAATCGCAATTTGCGAGGCGACTACGGCAATCGAAAGCGGGCGGGAAGGGCGCACGCCCTGCTCTTTCGCCACCTCGGCAATCACCGGCAGGGTGGAAAACGCCGTGTGGCCGGTACCCGCCAGCAGCGTCATGCCGTAGGTGACCAGCGGAGCCAGAAAGGTGATGTAGCGCGGGTGCTTACGCAGCAGGCGCTCGGCCAGATTGACGAGGTAATCCATCCCGCCGGCGATCTGCATGGCGGCAATGGCGGCAATCACCCCCATAATAATTTCAATCACGTCAAAGGGGATGGCACCGGGTTTTATCTGGAACCCCAGGGTGAGTACCAGCACGCCTAAACCCCCGGCAAAACCAATACCGATCCCGCCCAGCCGGGAACCCAGGTAGATAGCCAGCAGGACAACGACAAGCTCGGGTAGCAACATCTATGTGCTCCTTAAATTACTGATAATAAGTTGTTAATGATTTGTAGACCGTGGAAAGTAAAAAGGCACGTCGTTCGCTGAACTGACGTGCCTTAAAAGGGCTATCGGGTAAATCGCTTATTGTTAGTTTTCATCGGTGTAGCGTTTTGCTTTGTAAACCGGGAACATCAGGTTCTGGGTAGAGAAAATGTCATCCAGCTCGCTTTCGGTCAGCAGACCGCGCTCCAGCACCACTTCACGAACGCTCTTGCCGGTTTCGGCACAGATCTTACCGACGATATCGCCGTTATGGTGGCCGATATACGGGTTGAGGTAGGTGACGATCCCGATGGAGTTAAACACGTAGGCTTCGCATACCGCTTTGTTGGCGGTGATGCCGTCGACGCATTTTTCCAGCAGGTTGTAGCAGGCGTTGGTCAGGATATGCACCGATTCAAACAGCGCCTGGCCAATCACCGGCTCCATCACGTTCAGCTGCAGCTGACCCGCTTCGGACGCCATGGTGACGGTAATATCGTTGCCGATCACCTTGAAGCAGACCTGATTGACTACTTCCGGCACCACCGGGTTAACTTTGGCTGGCATGATGGAAGAACCCGCCTGCAGCTCCGGCAGGTTGATTTCATTCAGGCCGGCACGCGGACCGGAAGAGAGCAGGCGCAGGTCGTTACAGATTTTCGACAGCTTCACGGCCAGGCGCTTCAGCGAGCTGTGGACCATCACGTAGGCACCGCAGTCAGAGGTTGCTTCAATCAGATCTTCAGCCGGTACGCACGGCAGCCCGCTGACCTCGGCCAGTTTTTGCACCGCCAGCTGCTGATAGCCGTCCGGCGTATTCAGTCGGGTGCCGATCGCCGTTGCGCCCAGGTTCACTTCCAGCAGCAGTTCGGCGGTGCGCAGAATGCTTTTAATCTCTTCATTCAGCAGCACGTTAAAGGCATGGAATTCCTGGCCGAGGGTCATCGGCACCGCATCCTGTAGCTGTGTACGGCCCATTTTCAGGATGGTCTGGAATTCCACCGCTTTGCGCTGAAAACCTTCACTAAGCTGGGCAATCGCATCAAGCAGTTTGAGGATTGAGCTGTACACCGCAATGCGGAAGCCTGTTGGATAGGCGTCGTTGGTGGACTGGCATTTATTAACGTGATCGTTCGGGTTGAGGTACTGATATTCACCTTTCTGGTGGCCCATCAGCTCAAGGCCGATATTGGCCAGCACCTCATTGGTGTTCATGTTCACCGAGGTTCCTGCGCCGCCCTGATACACGTCAATGGGGAACTGATCCATGCATTTGCCGTTGTTCAGCACTTCATCACAGGCGTTGACAATCGCATTAGCAACGTTGCGTGGGATGGTTTGCAGCTCTTTATTTGCCAGCGCGGCGGCTTTTTTCACCATCACCATGCCGCGAACAAATTCAGGTATATCGCTGATTTTACTGTTACTGATGTAGAAGTTTTCAATCGCACGCAGAGTATGAACACCGTAGTAAGCATCCGCCGGAACTTCACGTATACCTAACAGATCTTCTTCGATACGAATGTTATTAGCCATGAGAACCTTCTTGTTAGAACTGCCGGGAAATCTACACAATTTAAGCGCCTGCCTTCTCTGGCAACAGGTACTGAACGTTTCGTCAGCACGGAATCGATCCTGCGTACGGTCCGTGTACAACGTAAGTCAGCAACAATAACCAGCTCGGAATCAGGTCACCGGGGATTATCGTGGCGTTAAACGCCCTGAGCCGTATTTTATCCGTTCGTGACCGCTCAGGCACGATCATATTCTGTTGCCAGTGAAAAGACTGAATCCAGATCACTTAAAGCGTGTGCCATTTCAAACATCTTCAATAATATGTGATCGTCCCGGCAAAAGATGCGGATGGATGAATTTCCACATTTACGGTTGAAAACGGGGTAGGGCGCTCCCATCTTCTATAATATCGGTCTTCAGGATCGCCATTTTCTGCCGCTCTGCCTTTAGCGGGGTGGCCACTTAAAGAGGAGAATACGGTGCGTTGGTTACCGTTCTTAGTCATCTTCGTGCTGGTCTGGATTGAGATTTCACTCTTTATTCAGGTTGCCCACGTCCTTGGGGTCTTACTCACCATGCTGCTGGTGATTTTTACCTCCTGTATCGGTATCTCGCTGGTCAAAAACCAGGGGATGAAAAACTTTATGTTAATGCAGCAGAAGCTGAATGCGGGTGAAAGCCCGGCTGCCGAAATGGTCAAAAGCGTTTCGCTGATCCTGGCGGGCTTCCTGCTGCTGATCCCCGGATTTTTCACTGACTTCCTGGGGTTGCTGCTGCTACTGCCGCCGGTGCAGAAGCACCTGACGCTGAAACTGATGCCGCATCTGCGCGTCTGGGGCGGCGGCGGAGCTAACGGCAGCAGCGGGTTTACCGTTGACGGTGAATATGAGCGTAAAGAGAATAATCTGATCGAACATGACGATCGCGACGACCGGCGTTAAGCCTGTTGTATCGTCATCTCCGGCGGCGTGGACCTGATGGTCGCGCCGTTTTTTTTATCGTCAACTGCTTGAAAAGCACGCGAACGGCGACATAAGCAAAAAAAATAATTTCCAGCCCTTGAAAGCGGGTTGTTCCGTCCTTATCTCTTCCGTCACGAGGCCAGCTTCGAGCGAAGCCCGGCATTCATCCCAAAAGACTGATTGGACTTCTCAAAGGAGAGCTATCAATGAAAATTCGTCCACTGCACGACCGTGTGATTGTTAAGCGTAAAGAAGTTGAATCTAAATCTGCAGGCGGCATCGTGCTGACCGGTTCCGCAGCGGGTAAATCCACCCGTGGCGAAGTGCTGGCTGTAGGTAACGGTCGTATCCTGGAAAGTGGCGAAGTGAAGCCGCTGGATGTGAAAGTTGGCGACGTAGTGATTTTCAACGAAGGCTACGGCGCAAAAACCGAGAAGATCGACAACGAAGAAGTTCTGATCATCTCTGAAAACGACATCCTGGCGATTGTTGAAGCGTAATTTACGCGTAACTCACTGAACCTAACGAATTTAAGGGAAATTAGAAAATGGCAGCTAAAGACGTAAAATTCGGTAATGACGCTCGCGTAAAAATGCTGCGCGGCGTGAATATCCTGGCAGATGCAGTAAAAGTTACCCTGGGCCCGAAAGGCCGTAACGTGGTTCTGGATAAATCTTTTGGTGCACCGACCATCACCAAAGATGGCGTGTCTGTAGCGCGTGAGATCGAACTGGAAGACAAGTTCGAGAACATGGGTGCTCAGATGGTGAAAGAAGTGGCTTCTAAAGCTAACGATGCAGCGGGTGACGGTACCACCACTGCGACCGTACTGGCTCAGTCTATCGTTAACGAAGGCCTGAAAGCCGTTGCCGCTGGCATGAACCCAATGGATCTGAAGCGCGGCATCGATAAAGCCGTTGTTGCAGCCGTTGAAGAGCTGAAAAAACTGTCCGTACCTTGCTCCGACTCTAAAGCTATCGCTCAGGTTGGTACCATCTCTGCTAACTCCGATGAAACCGTGGGCGAACTGATTGCTCAGGCGATGGAAAAAGTGGGCAAAGAAGGCGTTATCACCGTTGAAGAAGGCACCGGCCTGCAGGACGAGCTGGATGTGGTTGAAGGTATGCAGTTCGACCGTGGCTACCTGTCCCCGTACTTCATCAACAAGCCAGAAACCGGCGCAGTTGAGCTGGAATCTCCATTCATCCTGCTGGCTGACAAAAAAATCTCTAACATCCGTGAACTGCTGCCAGTACTGGAAGCTGTAGCGAAAGCCGGTAAACCACTGCTGATCGTTGCTGAAGATGTTGAAGGCGAAGCGCTGGCAACGCTGGTTGTTAACACCATGCGCGGCATCGTGAAAGTGGCTGCGGTTAAAGCACCTGGCTTCGGCGACCGTCGTAAAGCGATGCTGCAGGATATCGCTGTGCTGACCGGTGGTACCGTGATCTCTGAAGAGATCGGTATGGAACTGGAAAAAGCCACCCTGGAAGATCTGGGTCAGGCTAAGCGCGTTGTGATCAACAAAGACACCAGCACCATCATCGATGGTACCGGTGACGAAGCGGCGATCTCTGGCCGTGTTGCTCAGATCCGTCAGCAGATCGAAGAAGCCACTTCAGACTACGATCGTGAAAAACTGCAGGAGCGCGTAGCGAAACTGGCAGGCGGCGTTGCCGTTCTGAAAGTGGGCGCAGCAACTGAAGTTGAAATGAAAGAGAAGAAAGCACGCGTTGAAGATGCCCTGCACGCTACCCGTGCTGCGGTTGAAGAAGGCGTGGTTGCTGGTGGTGGTGTGGCGCTGGTTCGTGTGGCTTCTAAGCTGCTGGAACTGCGTGGCCAGAACGAAGACCAGAACGTGGGTATCAAAGTTGCGCTGCGCGCAATGGAAGCTCCACTGCGTCAGATCGTTTCCAACGCCGGTGAAGAGCCATCTGTTGTCACCAACGCGGTGAAAGCAGGCGAAGGTAATTACGGTTACAACGCACAGACTGAAGAATACGGCGACATGATCGACTTCGGTATCCTGGACCCAACCAAAGTAACCCGTTCTGCTCTGCAGTACGCGGCATCTGTTGCTGGCCTGATGATCACCACCGAGTGCATGGTGACCGACCTGCCAAAAGGCGACGCGCCTGATTTAGGCGGTGCTGGCGGCATGGGCGGTATGGGTGGTATGGGCGGAATGATGTAATTCCTCCGCCACTTAACCGCCTGAGTGCGGGAGAGTAGCCGCGCCCGGTAAGGTTTTCGCCTTGCCGGGCGTTTTACTTTGTACGCTATGTGGTGCGTTATTTGCAGACAAGCGCGAGCTGCTGATACAGGCTCTCCGGGTCGTCGTCGGGCGGCAACCGGTACTGAACGTCACACTGCTCGGTCGAGTGACTCACGTTGATATGTAACTGACCTTCGTTTGCTGCATTCTCTATAAACACCACACCATCATCGACTGCCTCAGCGACTATTTTCCGATCGTCCCAGACGGTACTGCCTTTTGGCAACAGCCGGCCGTCGGCTAATGATATCGTCATTAACAACCGCGTGCCTGTCAGCATAGCGACATTAACGGTTTTGACCGAACCATATGCGGGGCGAAGGGTGCGGTGCCCGTTAGAGACATCCGCATTTTTCGGAAGCCGATCGACATCAATATCAATGGTGTTATCGTGCCAGGCTGCCAGTGAGGGGATCACTGCCATCCCGCGCCAATCTGTCCAGGTGGTTCCCCCCGGAGTGTTAACGGGGATACCTGCAATCGGATTACTGAGTTTGATCAGGCCGTAGGTGCTCTGGACGGGATTGTTACTGAAGGTGATGCCCCCTTTGTGGGCGACCACGCTGCCGCTAGTGCTAACGCTGTAGTTTCGATAATGCTTGTTATCCACAAGCATATTAAAGTTCACGTTGGTATAGCGTAGGTCGTTGGAAAGTGAAGCCTGTACAGATCGGTTACGTTCGCTATGTTCTTCTTCTACGGCAAGCTGCAATTCACTCAGGCTGTTCAACGGCATGTTGACGCTGCTGCCTAGCAGGCGTCGCCGATCGTAGCTGCGATAGTAATGGCGGAAACGCTTCTCACCCAGCGGCCAGCTAAAATTAATGTTCACGCTGTTATTTTTCCTTGTGCCTCCGCTGCCGTGAGCGGCACTGGCTGTCAGCAGTAGCCCGTGGCTGAAACGTCGATTCCAGTTGATCATGTAATAACGCCAGGCCCTTTCATCGGAATACGTTGTTGACCGACTGTGGGTGAGCGACAGCGTTCCAAGCCAGTCTGTCGTCCAGCCAAGGTCCACGCTTACTTCCAGATTATCTTTGCTGTAATAGTTATCCTTACGGCTTCTGGTGCGGCTTGCGGCTTCTACTAACGTTAAAAAGCCTGCGGTATTTTTCTTTACACCCAAAGTCAGTGACAGATTATTGCCCAGATTGTGATTGCTGTAAGCACGCAGCTGGACGCTTTGATTATGCTGATAGCGATTCTGCACCAGCATTGCCTGCAGGTGGAATGACTGCCCCGTTATTGATTCAGGGCTACCGCTTACGGAAGCGGCCACGGACTGATAGTTGTCGCTAAACAGTACCCCGGAACGTAATGACCAGCGACTTAGCAGGCGCCAGTTATGGTTCATCGTCAGTATTGCCGGAACATTGCCGCTGCCAGAATAGTTTTTCAGTTTCCCCATCGCCACGCTGTACCCCTGCGGTGCCGGTTGTGAAGCTGACGCAAGCTGCGTAACGGGAACAACAAACTGGTGGGTTTCACCCTGGGTTTCAACCACCGTGACATGAAGTTCTGCATTAACATTTTGCACGGGGATATTAGTCAGATGAAACGGCCCGGCAGGTACTAAGGTGCTGTAAATCAACCGATCATATTGTCGAACTTCGACGCGGGCCTGAGGCGTGTTTGCGATACCGTCAATCTCGACTCCGCTGGCGTCAGCCTGTTCCGAGCGCATGCCATCAGGAAATAACTGCACGCCTTTCAGTAAGCCGATGGAAAAAAGCGTGTTTTGTGCCGTCACCTCACCTACCTGTACGATGCGATTCAGGCTGCCGAAAAAATGCTCCAGATAGGTTGAGTTAACCGCCGCAGTCATTTTTCCATGGTCGTCCTGAATATTTTGCTGGCTGCGCAGTAGCCAGTTGGACACATTGATGCCGCTGTAAAGCGATAACCAACTGTAGCGCTCAGTGCCATTTTTGAACGTATTCACGTTGGTGAAAGAGTTATAATTAACGTGTGCAGCTATGCCACCGGATTCTGCCGTCAGATCGTTTTGTTGTAGCCAATGCGGCGGCACCACAATACTCAGCGTCTGTGTCTCAGGCTGCCAGGCGAGGCTGGCGTCGGGCTGTTCACCAATCCAGTCGTAGCATTCTGCTACGTTACTCGCTTTGGGTGGGATTAACCCGAGGGATTCAAACATCTCAGGAGTAAAGCATACCGTCCCCCTGTCATTAGCCTGAACCTGAAACGATCCAATAAACTTACCGTTCAGAGTGATATCAACCAGATTCATACCTTTTGGTATGGCAGTTAATTCATCAAGGTTTTCCATGTTCTCAGCGATGATTCCGCGACGTTTAAGTGCCACCATGTCCCAGTTTCCTTCAGCGCCCTCTTTCTGGCTGCTGGCTTCAGCCGGTTTGGCGTAATTGAAAACAATCGCAAAGAGTAAGGTACTGGTCAAAAGTCCAGATTTTTTAATCATGCCATCCTGGGCGTTTCGTGCTGCCAAAATCCCTTTCCTCGTCACTCTTAGTGAGTGATATCCATTTCTACCATCCCGGTCTCATAACCATATTTTGACAGGGTTTCAATGCTGACTTTTTGTGTTGAGGCCAGGATTTCGGGCGTTTTCACCTGCACTTTTAAAGACTGTCCCGGCAGGATGTAGGCCTTTTCCAGCAGAGCCGTATTCTTTGAAGGTAATAGCGTGATTCTCTGTGCCAGCCTGACGACGTATTTCCCTGGATTGTTAACGGTTAACGTGTTCCCTTGTAATGACCAGACAAGCTCTTTCCACGGGGCGGGAATAATGGGTAGGCTCTTAGGATGAATAATGACCGGGATATTATGGCGGATATTCAAATCGATGGTGTTCTCATTGCCCTCTTTTTTAGGATTGATTCCTTCAAATACCACCCGCTTCAAGTGTTCTTGCTGCAGAGGTTGCTTGCTAACAAGAATAAAGCGTACACGTTGTGTTTTATGTGCTCCTACGCGCATAACTGGTTGAGTAGCGAAAAGTTTTGGCTGAGGATCGTCAGGTAAATTCAGGATTTTCACGTAGAGCAATGCTTCACGATCTTCCTGGTTATTAACGTTTATGCTTCCGCCGCCTTCCGATTCTTTAATAAATAGCATTGATGATTCAGGCTGCATAATTGCCATTAAAGGAAGTGGTGTGGAGAAAATCATTAAATAAAAGATAGTCTTAATGTAAATTCTTAATTTCATAGCGCCTCTGGTTGTAATAAATAAGGGAACCCGTGGGTTCCCCGCATTGGTATTAAAAAAAGGCGAAATTACAGGTAGACAAGATCGTAGGTCGCCTGGCCATTCAGTTCGATAGCGTCGCTGGTACCTAATTCCTTCGTTGCATTAATGAAAGGCTGGATTTTCAGATTAATTTGATGCTGACGCCCCATCTGTGGGACTAAGGTTGTGGTGGACCAGCTATACATAAAGATGCTGCTGGGATCGAGGGCGGCTCCGGAATTCATGTCATCCCAGGCCTGTCCGGAAAATGAGCTCAGGAAGTGGGCGATTCTTGAGTCATCAATCGTTCCGCTTTCCATTGAGACAGTATAGCCGCCAATAGGGGTACCGCTCTCTGTATTGCCAAAGCTAAACAACTCTTTCACATCCAAACCCGTAATTTTAACGCTTTGCGCACCTTCTGCGACATCTCTTGCTTTAAAGCCAACTCCGGTGGCTGCCGGGCAGCTAATCGACAGGCTGGCTTTCAATTCAGGTAGCGCACTGAAGTGATCTTCTGAAAGTAGACCTGGGTTGATTTTACCCATGCTCAGTGATGATGAGGTTCCACCATTGAAGCTGATATTACACGTCGGGGGAACAATTTTACCCGTAATATTCATGGTTGCCGTTGAGTTTGTCGCGTTCGCTACGTTGACGGTTGCCATCGCCGCGACAACAGAAACAAGAATTGTCATCTTTTTCATTAGTATATTCCTTTACCGGATAGATTTATAAGAATAAACGTACCACTGAAGCCGCAGATTGTTTATTCAATCCTTCGTTGTTATGGTCTTTACTTCATAACGCGATAAATGTTATACGGATTTCGTATGGAGGTCATCTATTAAAAATTAAATTTCCTTGAATGGTTTTTAATGTCGCAGCGATGCGAGTATTTGGTTTTTTTTTCTGTTTTTAAATTGAGTTTTTTTCTGTGTTCTCATGAAATATATCTGTTGTGTAACTGTTAAATGTTATTTTTATGGTGTTGTTGATTTTATGTTTCTCATTAAAGGTTTTTTTAATCAGGCTTTTTTGTGAGGTTTTTGGATTTTTATTGATTGATTTTTTTTGTTCTAACTTAGCGTTTTTTAATGGCATCCTATTCTGACTGACGTTGCGCGTTTATGGTCTTATAACGCCCCTTTTTCTCGCATCTTTTAACGAAGAATATACAGGTAGTAACCCTTGTGTGACGTTTTAATGCATGCAGGCCTGACAACCCTCGCCGGTATCCACCACGCAGTGGTACCTCATGACTGTTTTTTTTTACTGCTGAAAAGGGTATAAGTAGGTGCGCACATCGTAGCCTGAATGATGCTGTTTTCGCAGGTAAAGGATGCCTAAGGCTCACCTTACGTCTGCCTGACTCTGATGATAATAAATGGGGATTATAATGCGGATTAACTTGTTGGGACTCTCCGTTGCGGCACTGCTGCTGGCGGGCTGTAGCTCTTCTAATACTCTGAGTTCTGCGGGTGAGCGTGTGACTTTTACCGACCAGCAGCCAGCCAGCAGCTGCCAGCTTCTGGGTAACGTTACCGGCTCACAAAGTAACTGGTTCTCCGGCTCGGGTGGAGAAGGCAGCTCGCTGCGCGGTGCGGCAAACGACCTGCGCAACCGTGCGGCTGAAATGGGCGGTAACGTGATTTACGGTGCAACCAGCCCAACGCAGAATATCTGGTCAAGCTTCGCACCTCTCGACAGCAAGATGAGCGGCCAGGTGTATAAGTGCCCGTGAGCGCATTGATACATTGCGATCTGAATTGATAGTGAAAGAGGGTGGCCATGATGGCCACCCTTTTTGTTAACGGAAGATCTCTGCGCCGACGGTTGTCCCCTGTCAGACAGGGGACAGGATCGTTGCTTCTGCCGCGATAGTTACTGCTGCCGCAGCTGTAAATCGAGCGGAGTTTTACTCGGTTCGCCACCAATTTCTCGCGCCAGCGTCGGCACCAGATAGCCCGACACCATTCCCAGCAGTTCACGCACGATAGCGCGTGCCCGGTCGTCATCAACATAGAAATGTGCTGCGCCCTGAACTTTATCCAGCACGTGCAGGTAGTACGGCAGGATGCCAGTATCAAACAGCGCATTACTCAGTGCTGCCAGTGCAGGGGCATTATCGTTCACACCGCGTAGCAGCACGCTTTGATTCAGCAGCGTGACTCCTGCCCGCTTCAGCATGCGCATACCGTGACGCAGGTCATCGTCAATTTCCTGCGCGTGGTTAATATGGCTCACCAGCAGCGTTTGCAAACGCGATTGCGCCAGGCGCTGACAAAGCGCTTCGGTAATGCGCCGTGGGATGACTACCGGCAGACGGCTGTGAATGCGCAGACGCTTAATATGCGGAATGCTTTCCAGTTCGCCGATTAACCAGTCCAGTTCGTGATCTTTCGCCATCAAAGGATCGCCGCCGGAGAAAATAATCTCATCCAGTTCTGGCTGCTGTCGGATATACTCGAGCGCCTGCTGCCAGTTGCGCTTATTACCCTGATTATCTTCGTAGGGGAAATGGCGGCGGAAGCAGTACCGGCAGTTGACGGCACAGCCGCCTTTGACCAGCAACAGCGCACGATTTCGATATTTATGTAACAGACCCGGCACCACGCTGCTCTGCTCATCCAGCGGATCGGTACTGTAACCTGGCGCATCAACAAACTCCTGCTGCGAGGTGATCACCTGTAGCAGCAGGGGGTCCTGCGGATCGCCCTTGCGCATGCGCGCAGCAAACGCTCTTGGCACCCTGAGTGCGAAAAGCCGGCGTGCGCCATGGCCTGAAGCGAGTTCAGGGTCATTCTGCAACGCTAAAAGTTGCAGTAATTCATCGGGATCGGTGATTACATCGGCAAGTTGATGCAACCAATCTTCTCGTGCAGGGGTATTTAGGGTTACAATGTGTGCCATTTTTTTGGCTTAGTACCAGTAATAAAATTGTAGAGGGCCTTTATGGCGACTTATTCTAGCAACGATTTCCGTCCCGGTCTTAAAATCATGTTCGAAGGCGAGCCTTATGCCGTCGAAGCCAGCGAGTTTGTTAAACCAGGTAAAGGCCAGGCATTCGCGCGCGTAAAAATGCGTCGCCTGCTGACCGGTACTCGCGTAGAGAAAACCTTCAAGTCTACCGACTCCGCTGAAGGCGCTGACGTAGTAGATACCAACCTGAACTACCTGTACAACGACGGTGAGTTCTTCCACTTCATGCACCCGGAAACCTTCGAACAGCACCCTGTTGAAGAGAAGACCGTAGGTGAAGCGGCAAAATGGCTGCTGGATAACGCGGAGTGCATCGTGACTCTGTGGAACGGTCGTCCAATCGCCGTTCAGCCACCAAACTTTGTTGAGCTGGAAATCACCGATACCGATCCTGGCCTGAAGGGTGATACCGCAGGTACCGGCGGCAAGCCAGCTACGCTGAGCACCGGCGCGGTAGTGAAAGTGCCTCTGTTCGTACAGATTGGCGAAGTGATTAAAGTTGATACCCGTTCTGGCGAATACGTTTCACGCGTAAAGTAAGCCTGAATCAGTAAGGGTTCGGTTCATCGGACCCTTATCCGCACGCTTTTCCTTTTTATCAGCGCCCTCAGGGCAATTGAATAAATTACGGCTATGCTTAAAGCGCTGTTCTTTATTAATGATTAAAAGGAAATTGCCATGAAGAAAAGTATTTTAGCCATTCTTTCTGTTCTGGTTCTCTCTTCCGTTTTGACAGCCTGTAACACCACGCGTGGCGTGGGTGAAGACGTTGAGGCGGGCGGTAAGGCAATTCAAAAAAGTACTCAGTAATCAGTTTGTCAGGCCGGTGCAGGGCGCTGGCCTGACAATCCTTTCAAAACCTGCCTCCGCAGGTCGATATTCTCTCTCAGCCTCAGCCTCAGCCTCAGCTGCTGGCGCTACAGCGTAATCACGCCAATTAATGCCACTACGCTCAATATCGCTGCCAGCCCGTAGCACAGCCATTTACTGCCGGGAATATGCAGCTTCAGGTCGTGCAGCCCGTGATGGAGGCGATGCATGCTGCACCACAGCGGCAGGACAATCGCCAGTAACAGGATGATTCGGCCGGGGAAAGAGGCCGCGAAGGCCATAATTCGCGTGTAGCTGAATGCTTCTTCCGGCGACCAGCCTACAGGCAGCAGCAGGCCGATCAGCAGGATCAGCACCGGGCTGAACATCGCCGTCCACATACCTCCTGCGCCAAACAGCCCCCAGAAGATCGGTTCGTCAGAACGTTGCGGTAATGCTTTCATTTATGCTCCTTACGCCCACAGCGCAGCGGCCAGTACCGCAAGACTGAGGACGACCATGATGATCCATAACCCTTTAATCAGCGGCTCCGGCGGCAGCTTCTCCCCTTTAACGATAATGATCGACGCCTTGGGGGCCAGATCGAACCAGGTTTTGCTGTGCAGCAGTGCGGCGATCAGCGCCAGCACGTTAAGCAATAGCGTGACGGGATGCTGTAAAAACGCCACATAGCCCGCCCAGCTTTCCGCACCGTGCTTAAGGGCAAATACGCCGAAAATCAGCTCCAGGCTAAACCACAACGCCGGTATCGCCGTGCTTTCCCGCAGCATATAGAAGCGGTAGAAGGGCAGTGAGCGCCACCAGCCGGACTCCACCGGGCGGCAGTAAGGATTGCGTTTTGTCGTCATATCGGTCTCCCTTAATGAGGTTTCAGCGTGGCGATCATGAAGTCCCGACTGCTCTCTATTTTCCCCTGCTGAATCGCTGCCGCCGGATCGACGTGTTTTGGACAAACTTCGGAGCAGTAGCCGACGAAGGTACAGCTCCAGACGCCGTTTTCTCCATTTAGCTGCGGCATGCGCAGTGCTTTGCCGCGATCCCGGCTGTCCAGGTTGTAACGATGGGCGAGGGTGATAGCCGCAGGGCCGATAAATTCCGGGTTAAGCCCGAACTGCGGGCAGGCGGCATAACATAAACCACAGTTAATACAGCCGGAAAACTGATGGTACTTCGCCATCTGCGCAGGCGTCTGGCGCCCCGGACCCTGAGCGGCATCATCAGCGTTGCCGATAATCCACGGCTTGATGGCTTCCAGGCTTTCGATGAAATGGGTCATATCCACAATCAGGTCGCGCTCTATGGGGAAATTAGCCAGCGGCTCAACTTTCATTCCCTGCGGATAGTCGCGCAGGAAAATTTTACAGGCGAGCTTCGGCACGCCGTTGACCATCATTCCGCAGGAACCGCAGATGGCCATTCGGCAGGACCAGCGGTAGGACAGATCGAAGGCGAGGTTGTCCTTGATATAGCCCAGTGCATCCAGCAGCGACGTTTGCTCATCCCAGGGCACGTTGAATATTTCATGGCGCGGCAGCCGATCGCTTTCCGGGTTGTAGCGCAGAATATCGATTTTACGCAGGGCGTTATCACTCATTTACGGGCTCCTTCTGGCTGTTATCCTCCGATGCGGCACCGTACACGCGCTGTGCCGGTGGCAGATGGGTAATGGTGACCGGGTCCCAGGCGACGGTAGGTGCAGCCTGTGGATTAAAGAAGGTCAGGCTGTGCTGCAGATATTTATCATCATTGCGCGTGGTGCAGCCTTCATCCAGCCGCTGGTGCGCACCGCGAGACTCTTTGCGCTCAAATGCCGAGTGGGCCATGCATTCCGCAACGTCCAGACCGTGCTTCAGCTCAATGGTGTACAGCAGCTGTGTATTGAATACGCTGGAACTGTCGGTAATCGCCACGTTTTCGACCCGCTGTTTAAGCTCGGCCAGCTTATCAATCGTCTTCTGCATCAATTCCGGGGTGCGATAGATACCGCAGCCTTCTTCCATCGCCATGCCCATTTCATCACGCAGCGCCGACAGATTTTCACCGCCGGACTGATGGGTTAGCGCGTGCAAACGGCGTTCGATGTCGCTGCTCTGGGCACTGATGGCGTTATCGGAGATGGAATGCGGCTGAGCGCAGCGCTGTGCTGCTTGCTCACCCGCGAGGCGCCCAAACACCACCAGTTCTGCCAGCGAGTTTGAACCCAACCGGTTAGCGCCGTGCAGGCCGACGGAAGAGCATTCACCGATGGCGAAAAGCCCCTGGATTCGGGTTTCGCACTGTGAGTTAGTTTCGATGCCGCCCATGGTGTAGTGAGCGGTGGGGCGCACCGGAATCGGCGCACTGACCGGATCGACGCCGACGTACGCTTTACTGAGTTCACAGATAAACGGCAACCGCTCATGCAGCTTTTTCGCGCCGAGATGGCGTAAATCCAGATGCACCACGTCACCGCGTGCGGTGGCGATGGTATTGCCTTTGCGCCACTCGTGCCAGAACGCCTGAGAAACCTTATCCCGCGGTCCCAGCTCCATATATTTGTTTTTCGGCTGACCGATGGGGGTTTCAGGGCCCATGCCGTAATCCTGCAGATAGCGATAGCCATCTTTATTCACCAGAATTCCGCCTTCGCCGCGGCAGCCTTCGGTCATCAGGATACCGGAGCCGGGGAGGCCGGTTGGGTGATATTGCACAAACTCCATATCGCGCAGCGGCACGCCGTGTCGGAAGGCCATCGCCATGCCGTCACCGGTGACGATACCGCCGTTAGTGTTGTAGCGATAAACACGCCCAGCGCCGCCGGTAGCGAGGATGACCGAGCGCGCGCGCACCTCAACCAGCGTACCTTCCATCATACTCAGCGCGACCAGGCCGCTGGCAACGCCGTCGTCGACCAGCAGGTCGAGGACAAAATACTCATCCAGCCGCTGAATTTGCGGATACTGCAGCGACGTCTGGAACAAGGTATGCAGCATATGGAAGCCGGTTTTGTCGGCGGCAAACCAGGTGCGCTCGTTTTTCATGCCGCCAAACCGGCGTACGCTAATGGAGCCATCCGGCTGACGGCTCCACGGACATCCCCAGCGCTCAAGCTGGGCCATCTCCTGCGGACAGTGTTCCACAAAGTAATCTACGACCGGCTGCTCACAGAGCCAGTCGCCGCCGGCAACCGTATCGTGAAAGTGAGAGTTAAAGCTGTCCTGTGAAGTGGTGACGGCGGCGGCACCCCCTTCGGCGGCAACGGTGTGGCTTCGCATCGGATAGACCTTAGAGATCAGCGCTATCTTCAGCCTCGGGTTAGCTTCTGCGGCAGCAATGGCGGCGCGCAGTCCGGCCCCCCCCGCACCGACAATGACCATGTCGACAGTCAGGATTTGCACATGTTCCTCCCTGCTTAACTTTTTGTTTTTTTTCATAGTGTTGGCGAAGTTCTTTCGCCAGTCTGTGCCCAGTATACTTTGGCTAAAAATGCGCTAACTTGATGTGTTCGGGTATTTGGGCGGGTAGTGTAGAAAAAGCGTACAAAGGGTGATTTGCCGTAAGAAACGGTTTTATTTCACGTAGAATTGTGTGCGACGCCACGTACAGGTAGACTTCTTGCCATGACTGACTTTGGAGTAGAAAAGATGAGCGAAACGGCCAGCTGGCAGCCGAGTGCATCCATCGCTAATTTATTAAAACGAGCGGCGATCATGGCTGAAATCCGGCGTTTCTTTGCCGATCGTGGCGTACTGGAAGTGGAAACCCCGGCGATGAGCCAGGCCACGGTCACCGACGTCCACCTGTTCCCGTTCCAGACCCGTTTTGTGGGACCGGGCGCATCGGCAGGCATCGATCTCTATCTGATGACCAGCCCGGAATATCATATGAAGCGGCTGCTGGCCGCGGGCAGCGGACCGATTTATCAGCTGTGCCGCAGCTTCCGCAATGAGGAAATGGGGCGCCACCATAACCCCGAATTCACCATGCTGGAGTGGTATCGCCCGCATTATGATATGTACCGCCTGATGAATGAGGTGGACGATCTGCTCCAGCAGGTCCTGGAATGCGCGCCGGCGGAAACGCTCTCCTACCAGCAGGCGTTTATCCGCCATCTGGAGATCGATCCGCTTTCTGCCGATAAGGTCCAGCTGCGTGAAGTGGCTGAAAAACTTGGGGCGGGCGATCTGGCAAACCGCGAAGAAGATCGCGATACGCTGCTGCAGCTGCTGTTTATGCTCGGTGTAGAGCCGGAGATTGGTAAAGACCGCCCGGCCTTCGTGTATCACTTCCCGGCGACCCAGGCTTCGCTGGCGGAGATCAGCACGGAAGATCACCGCGTGGCGGAACGCTTCGAGGTTTACTTTAAGGGAATTGAGCTGGCGAACGGTTTCCGCGAGCTGACCGACAGCCGCGAACAGCGTCAGCGTTTTATTCAGGATAATAAAAAGCGCGCGGCTGCCGGTTTGCCGGAACAGCCGATCGATAACAACCTGCTGGATGCGCTGGCGCACGGCCTGCCGGAGTGCTCCGGCGTGGCGCTGGGCGTTGACCGTATAATCATGCTGGCGTTAAAGGCGGAGCAGCTGAGCGACGTGATTGCCTTTACGGTAGATCGCTGCTGATAAAGCAGCAAACCCTTCTCAGCGACAGATCCCGTCCCGGGATCTGTCTCACTCAATAGTGTTATCTGAAAAATCTGAAGTGCGGCTAATTTACGGCCTGCTGACGCCTGACGCCTGACGCCTGACGCCTGACGCCTGACGCCTGACGCGGTTGCGGCTTATAAACCACCCGATTTATAGGTTCTGGCTACCGGCGCGCCGTTGCTGGCCGGCGTTTTACGACCAATCGTTTCCATTCGCACCTGGAACGGTGGGAACGGCATCTCCAGCCCGTGTTCCTGATAGCCGCGCAGGATCAGCTGATGCAGCTCATGGCGCAACGGCATACGGTGCCCCATTTCTGCGGCGTGAATACGCAGCTCAAACAGCTGAATACCCTGCTGCAAATCAACCAGGAAGGCTTCCGGCTGTGGCGTTTCCAGCACGTAGCTACAGCGATGAGCCGCCTGTAGCAGCACGTTGGTGACCTCTTCGCTATTGGCTTCCGCCGACGCCGGGATAGTCAGCACCACGCGCGTCACCGAGTCGGAGAGCGACCAGTTCACAAACTGCTCGGTGATAAACGCCTTGTTCGGCACAATGATCTCTTTGCGATCCCAGTCGGTAATGGTGGTTGCACGGGTATTAATACGGGTGATGCTGCCGGTCAGATCGCGAATGGTCACGGTATCGCCGATACGAATCGGTTTCTCAAACAGGATAATCAGGCCGGAGATAAAGTTGGCGAAAATCTCCTGCAGGCCGAAGCCCAGTCCCACACCCAGCGCGGCGACCAGCCACTGAAGTTTCGACCAGTCAACGCCGATCATCGAAAATCCGGTCAGCCCACCGATCAGGATCAACAGATACTTGGTAACGGTAGTAATGGCGTACCCGGTACCCGGTGTGAGATCCAGGTGCTGCAACAGCGCCAGCTCCAGCAGAGCGGGCATATTGCGCACCAGCTGGGTGGTAATAATCAGCACCAGCACGGCAATCAGAACCGAACCGAGCGTTATCGGCTGCAGGCTTTCCACGCCCTGAATCGTGGTATTGACGTCCCACAGGCGGATATTTTCCAGGAAGCCAAATGCGGAATGAATCTCTGACCAGAGCACAATCACCGACACCAGTGCTATCAGCGTCAGAATCGAGCGTACCAGCCGCAGCGACTGAGCGCTGATAGCATCAAGATCGATGACCGGTTCTTCCACATCGATGCTGTCGGCGGCGGTCTGCTGCGCGGCGGTTTCTTCTTCACCGCGCGCGCGCTGGGCAAGGATCTCGGCGCGGCGGTGGCGGGCACGATCGAAGGCGATACGGCGCCGTTGAATCAGCATCCAGCGGCGAATGATATGGTAGATCACCAGCAGCAGGAACCAGATTGCCACCGAGGTTTCCAGCCTTGCCAGCAGCGCCTGAGCCGTTGCCAGATAACCAATGCAGGACGCCAGGGCGGCAATCAGCGGCATGGCAATCATCGCATTCCACAGGATGTTATTAATGAAATTCTCGCCGTTACCCTCTTTATCCAGGTGCAGCGGTATCCCGGCGCGTTTAAGGCTGACGGTGACCAGGCTCAGCGCACCGCAAATCAGAATAAAGCACAGGCGGCCCAGCGTAGCGGAGAATTCGCGGTCTTCAAGGTTATCAAAGGCGATAAGCACCATCATCAGCGGCACGACCAGGCCAATACAGAGCGTATAGAAACGCATTGCGCGTGCTACGCGGGTTTGCGGCCAGCGGAAGTGGATAATAAACAGTCCCTGCGGGCGGGCAAAGGTCGCGCTGATCATAAAGGCCCACAGCAGCGGCACGCTGGCGGTAACGCCATCACCCACGGCGACCGCGATCGGATAAGGCCAGGCGTGCTGTAGGCCATAACCCAGCGCGGCCCATAGTACCGGCAGCGGCAGGGCCACCAGAATGGACCAGAACACGGTGCGCAGTGTCAGGCTGAAGTGGTCGAGGGTGACTTTGCCAACCTTGCTGGAGGCGCGCTCAAGGAAGTTACGGAAGTGACGGCGCGAGCTGATGCTGAAACCGACCAGCAGAATAGCGCCAAGAATCGGCATCACCGTTTCGCGGCTGGTGACCATCATTACGAGCGCGCCGCCCAGCTGCCCAAGGGTATCCAGCGAGAGCAGACGCTGCAGATCGCGCGCCAGTTCAAGCGGATAGCTGATACTGATTGGGCTGACGTCGGCGGTCCAGAACAGGTAGCGGTGGGTGGCTTCTTTGACTTCATTCAGCGCATCAACCAGCTGGCTGTTGCCAACCTTCAGCTTGGTCACGCCGAGGATCAGGTTATCGCAGCCGGAAAGCAGTGAGGTCAGCAGCTCGCGCTGGGTTTTTAGCTGCGCATCCAGAATACGGCGCTGTTCGCTGGTCAGATTACTGTTGTCATCCTGACGCAGCTGCTTCAGTGTTTGCTGGCGCTCCAGCAGATCTTCGTAGTGCAGCCGCTGCACGCGCAGCTGCGCCATTTCGTTGTCCAGCTGCTGCGGCTTTGGCATATCGGGCAGGCGCGAAACCTGTGCCCGCAGCGCTTCGCCGAGAACGTTGGACATGCCCAGCCACTGCGACTGCTCGCGCAGCGTGCTCAGTGCCTGACGGACCTGAATCGTCTGGTTGGCGGCGGTACGCTGCTGCGACGCCACCAGGTCCATCCGCTGCGCCTGTTGATTCAGTGCTGCGGACAGCTCGCGGTTAACGCGGAACTGTTCGGCGATGCCCTCGGGCATATCACCGCTGTTTTCTGCCAGCTGTTCGGTGCGGGCCAGCGCCATTTCGGCTTCGCGCTGGCGCAGGCCGTTAAGCTGATTGCGCAGATCCTGCAGATAGGCATCCAGCTGGCTGGCTTTGAGCTGGTGGACTTCCGCCCGCATTCTCGCCAGTTCCTGGCGGTTGTTCGCGGAGAGCTGCGCCAGTTCCAGTTCATCAACACGTGCTTTCTGTGCCGCCGATTCCGCCTGGCGTGCTGACAGCTGTGCCTGCGCCAGCGGCGTGGTTGCCGTCGGCTGACCCTGCAGGCGGCGCTCCACCTCGCTCAGGCTGCGGCGGGCGTCGGTTTGCTGCAGCGGCAGCTGGGACAGAGAGTCGCTGATTTCACGGGCGCGATCCTGCTCCTGTTGCGACAGGCGACCTTCTTCCAGCAGCTGACTGCTGACCTGCAGGATCTCCTGATCGAGATCGGCCGCGCTCATATTGCTGCGCAGCTGTTTATTGCTGTCGGTCAGGCTGGCGATCTGCTGGCGTAAATCACGAGAAAGCTTGGGGAAATCATCGATGATCTGCTGATATTCCTGCGTTTTATCCAGCGAGGACTTTTGCTCGTCCAACCAGTTCAGGGTTGACTGCAGGGCATCGACAATTTCCGCCTGATTCGCAGTCGTTTTGTCTGACTTCGCCTGTTCAAGTTCCTGTTTGATTTGCGCGGCATCCGGTGCGCTGGCGGCATAGAGCGGCTGGAGAAGACTCCAGCCTAACAAAAGAGAGAGAATCAGGCGTGACATGGCAATCCGCTATGGATGATGGAGAACGTCTTCTGCACTGTCTTTTTGCAGTGCGATGGCCAGCGTCTCGCCCAGGCGGACTTTACTTTCCGCAGCCAGGCTTTCAGCCAGTTTTACTTTACCTTCGGCAAACAGGTTAATCACCGTAGAGCCCAGTTTGAAACGGCCCATTTCCTGGCCTTTCAGGAGTACAACGGAACCCTCGGCATCCGCACCCGGGAAGCTCCAGCGCTTGATCACGCCTTCACGCGGTGGCGTAACGGTGCCCGCCCAGACGGTTTCGATGCTGCCAACGATGGTGGCACCCACCAGAATTTGCGCCATCGGGCCAAATTCAGTATCGAACAGGCAGATGACTCTCTCATTACGGGCAAACAGATTCGGGATGTTCTGTGCTGTGAGCGGATTCACCGAGTAGAGGTCGCCGGGAACGTAGATCATTTCACGCAGGATACCGTTACACGGCATATGCACGCGGTGATAGTCGCGTGGCGCAAGGTAGGTCGTTACAAACTCACCGTTGCGGAACATCTCCGTCATCTTTTCATTGCCTGCCAGCAGGCCTTCCAGTGAGTAGGTGTGGCCTTTGGCCTGGAAGATTTGGTCACCGTCAATGTGGCCCAGCTGGCTGATAGCGCCATCAGCAGGCAGCACCAGCAGGTTTGGATCGGCAATCAGCGGCCGTGCGTCATCGCGCAGCGGACGGACAAAAAAGTCGTTAAAGGTACGATAGCTGGCGGTATCCGGCTTCTGCGCCTCTTTCATATCGACTTTGTAGAACCATACAAAGACGTCGATGACCGCTTTGGTCAGCCATCCGCCGCGTTTGCTGGCACCCCAGCCGGCAAGTTCAGTCAGGGCCTTTTTAGGCAATAAATTATTCAGGCCGAGTTTAATACGATCCAACACGTGAGCCTCCTGGCTTAATCAGACAGCGAAAAATTAATGGGGGCGGATTGTAACAGCGCCCGTCGGTTAAGGCTAATGCCTGTCCGGGCGCGTTCAGTCAGCAATATGGCGCAGCGTATTCTGGCGGTCTGCATCCATCAGCATCTTAAAGGAAAGACGGTCAATCTTTGTCAGCGTTGAAGCTTCGACGGGTTTTCGCCTGAACTTCAGACATGCTTTCCAGAATGTGGTGATAGTTAACGAAGCGCGACTCGTCGATCTCGCCGTTATCTACCGCTTCACGGATGGCACATCCCGGATCGGTATCATGCTTGCAGTCGCGGAATTTACAGCCGCCCAGATACTTACGGAATTCGACAAATCCCTGGGTAATTTGTTCCGGTTCCAGATGCCATAAACCGAATTCACGAACGCCGGGGGAGTCAATCACGTCGCCGCCGTGTGGGAAGTGATAAAGACGAGCAGCGGTGGTGGTGTGCTGGCCAAGGCCGGAGACGTCGGAAACGTCGTTGGTGAGGATCTCATTGCTGCTGAGGTCCAGGCCGAGGAGGGCGTTAAGCAGGCTCGATTTGCCGACGCCGGACTGGCCGGCAAAGATGCTGACGCGCCCGGTCAGTGCTTCTTCCAGCTCGGCAAGTCCCTGTTTTTCATGGCTGGAAACCATCAGCACCCGGTAGCCAATATGGCGATAGATATCCATCTGCTCATCGACGAATTTACGGCCTTCTTCATCCAGCAAATCGGTTTTGTTCAGCACCAGCAGCGGTTCAACGTCCAGCGTTTCGCTGGCGACCAGATAGCGATCGATGATATTCAGCGACAGCTCGGGCAGAATCGCAGAAACAATAACGATCTGATTGATATTGGCGGCGATCGGTTTGACGCCATCGTAGAAATCCGGGCGGGTGAGGACCGACGTCCGCTCGTGTACGGCTTCAACAATGCCTTTGACCGTTGCGCCACCTTCAGCACCCGGTCGCCACAGCACGCGATCGCCGGTAACCAGAGAACGGATGGTGCGGCGAATGTTGCAGCGGTGAACTGAACCATCCGCATCTTCTACGTCTACGTGCATACCAAACCGGCTGATCGCGACGCCATCACGCGCCTCGCCGAACAGGCTGTCATCCGGTTCGGGCTTATCGGCACGCTGCTTCAGGCGGCGATCGTGGTTAGCACTTACGCGACGTTGTTGACCTTTGGATAGTTTGTTTTTACTCACTGTTCCTCACACAAATCAGGCATGTTTCGCCCTTGAGGGGCAAAACGGCTATCATACACGCTAATTAACGACAATGCCGCTTTGACCACAGTGAGATGCACTATGACCGCGAATGCTAATAACCTGATTTGGATTGATCTTGAAATGACAGGCCTGGACCCGGAACGGGATCGTATTATCGAGATCGCGACGCTGGTTACCGATGCCAATCTGAATATTCTCGCTGAAGGACCGGTATTTGCCGTACATCAGTCCGACGCCCAGCTGGCGCTGATGGATGACTGGAACGTGCGTACGCACACCAACAGCGGACTGGTTGAACGCGTGAAGGCCAGCCAGCATGACGATCGTGCGGCCGAACTGGCCACCATCGAATTCCTCAAAGAGTGGGTGCCTGCGAACAGCTCACCGATTTGCGGCAACAGTATCGGTCAGGATCGCCGCTTCCTGTTTAAGTACATGCCTGAACTGGAAGCCTACTTCCACTATCGCTACCTGGACGTCAGCACACTGAAAGAGCTGGCGCGTCGCTGGAAGCCTGAAATCCTGCCGGGCTTTAAAAAGCAGGGTTCGCATCAGGCGATGGATGATATCCGTGAATCCGTAGCCGAGCTGTCCTACTACCGCGAGCACTTTATCCAGCTATGATGATAACGGTGGCGGGCGGGGCGTTGAACATTCTTTTTCACGGCTGCCAGCCACATTCTTCACCTGGTTTGCTGATAAATTCACCTTTTTGCTGGCTTTATCAGCAGTTGGAAGGAAAAATCCGTATTTTTACGATGATGGGATTGCGCAGGGGGGAAATCTCCGTATAATGCGCTCCCCGTACCGGTGAAGAAATTACATCGCTACGACTAAGCGGGAATAGCTCAGTTGGTAGAGCACGACCTTGCCAAGGTCGGGGTCGCGAGTTCGAGTCTCGTTTCCCGCTCCAAATTTTGTTCTGCCGTGCAAGCGGTGGAATAGTAAAAAAAGACCCTAACGGGTCTTTTTTTATGCCTGAAATTCTCCCTGATATCCGACAGATTTCTGCGCCAGCGAATTTAAAAACCGTCGTGTTTCTTGCAAAGCCCGGAGAAAAATCAGGGCGATGTCTCCACCGCCCCTGAGGTATTACTGGCTGTTGCTCAGTACGCCATAAATGCGCTTAACCTGCTGGTCATAGGCGGTTAACCCACCTGCTGAATAGATTGCTTTGGCGTCCAGATAGACAATATGGTCGTCTTTTGCCGCTCTGGTTGCACGCACCTGCGGATCGCCCAGCAGTTTTTCCGCATTCGCTGGTCCCTGACCGATGGCGCTGTTGCGGTCGATCACGAAGATCCACTCCGGGTCTGCTTTTTTGATGCGGGCAGCATCAACGATCTCACCGAAACGGCCTTTGCCCTCGACCTGGGTCGCTTCTTTAAAGCCCAGCAGATCGAAGATAAAGCCGTAGTGGTCGCCATAGCCATAGGCCATCAGCTTATCGCCCGTCACCAGGACGGTCATCGCGGTGCCGGCTTTTTCCGCCAGCGGGCGCGTTTTTTGAATATCCTTGTTAAATGAGGCCAGTGCCTGCTCTGCCTGCGGCTGTTTATCAAACAGCTTGCCTAAGGTACGTGTGCGATCTTCAAGACTGCTCAGCAGATGAGCATTATCTACGGTCAGATCCAGCGTGGGTGCGACAGCGCGTAATTTATCGGTTGACTCAAATGCGCGGCTGCCGCCGATAATCAGGTCGGGCTTATGCTGTTTTAGCACCTCGAAACCGGGCTTAAACGGATTGCCAACGTTGTAGTAGCTGTCTGACTCGTACTTACTGAGATAGGCCGGATAACTGCCTTTTTCCTTAGGTAACGGCAGGCCGGAAACCTTTACTCCCAGCACATCAAGAATATCCAGCATGGCCAGATCGTAAACCACGACATTCTGCGGATTCTTATTCAGCGTCTGAGTATTGATGCTATCGGTAACGGGGATGCTGGTGGAAACAGTGTCGGCAGCGAATGTGCCACTGGTGGCGAGTAGCAGACTGGTCGCCAGAATATTGCGAGTGAAACGAGGTAGAGGCATAAAACAACATCCTTTGTAAGTGTAAATGGTAATCGTTCTCAATTAATGATACTGCAAACGTTTCCTATGTACATAGGGCTGTTATTCGCTCGAGCGTGCTGAATTCTGCTTGTTAAACATGCTTTTTGGAGAAATTTATAGCAGTCGGTCTGATTAAGATGAAAAAGCGGGAAAGGGGGCTTGTCAGGCTGCATCATCTGGTCCATAATGGCGCCCATTCCTGATTCGGGAATGAAGTAAAAGATTTAAATATCAAACAATTACCTACTGTTTGATAGCAGCACCACTCCTAAGCGGGAATAGCTCAGTTGGTAGAGCACGACCTTGCCAAGGTCGGGGTCGCGAGTTCGAGTCTCGTTTCCCGCTCCAAGTTTTCTTCCTATCGCCTTTCTAAATTCCAGTCGATTTACTTTAGTTCTCCCTGTTCTGCCAAAAAATTAGCACCAGCGTTGCAAGAAAAATTAACTTAATTTATTTAAGGATAATTATGTTCTGTCAGAGCGGTTCCCTTTAAGGCTTTAGCGTTTTCCATTAGGTATCCTGCGAAAAATAGGCTGAAATGCAGCGCTGTAAACCGGGCGCGATGGCAATCCTGGCGGGTGAAGGGCAGGACATTCTCTGTAAGGATGGAGGAAACCGAAGCAGAGAGGAGATTCACCATCAAATCGCCGATCTTGTTATCGCGTTTCTTGGGAAAACCTGCCGAAAACGACGGATTAAATCCACTCAGGAAGGAGGGGGGGCTGATAAGGCAGTGGTTTTCAGGGAGATAACGTCGTGCTGAGCGAAAAAATGAGAACCATGTGAATTTTTTTTGACGCGGCTCTTGCCAGCGCTACCAAACAGGTCCATAATAGCGACCTCTCCTCGGGAATAGAGGGGGAAAACTAGAAAAATCAGTAAGTTACAACTTTTAGTTCAGTAAAGCAGCACCACTCCTAAGCGGGAATAGCTCAGTTGGTAGAGCACGACCTTGCCAAGGTCGGGGTCGCGAGTTCGAGTCTCGTTTCCCGCTCCAATAATTTTTCATCTCATCATAATCATCAAATTATCCACAGCCTTTTGCTGAAGGATGTTTGTTTTTTATTGCTAAACGAAAATTGTTTTGAACAGAGTTATCCACAGGATAGTTTTCTGCTGCCTGCAATTGCCCGATCGGCAAATTCCTATGCCTTTTTCACAACTCATTGTTTTTTATCTATTTGTGAATATTTCAAAATGTTATCTGGATCGCTTGTCATTTCTGTGAAGATTGAATGACAAAGCTTTTTTATTTTTATTCACAGCGTGTGGAAAAATCTGCTGCGGTAAAAATTGACCCAATTGTGCATTTAAGCATCACGGGGTAATCCTTTTTCTATCGCTCGCACCAGGCGTCGCTGCTGGCTGCTCTGGACCTCAACAGCATTTTCATCGCGTTTTGCCAGCTGGCAGGCGATAGCCCAGCGGATATGCTCATCCAGCATTTCATTTTCCCCCAGTCTGGCTTCTAAAGCCTGAAGGTGTGATGCTTCCCAGGGCGCATTGCCCAATGCTACGGCCACGTTACGCAACCAGCGCAGGTGCCCGATACGTCGGATCGCCGATCCCTCTGTTACCCGCAGGAATTTTGCTTCGTCCCAGGCGAACAGATCGATAAGCGGCGGCGCATGCAACACGGCTCGAGGACTAAAATCATCTTCATCAGTCAACTGGCCGTAGCGGTTCCATGGACAGATTAGCTGGCAGTCATCGCAGCCGTAGATGCGGTTACCGATCAACGGCCGAAACTCTTCCGGAATCGCCCCTTCCAGTTCAATGGTCAGATACGAAATGCAGCGCCGGGCATCCACCTTGTAAGGTTCTACAATCGCCCCGGTTGGGCAAGTCGTGATGCAGGCCACGCAGCGTCCGCAGTTTTCTTCCACCGGGCTGTCGACGGGAAGGGGAAGATCGATCAGTAGTTCACCGAGAAAAAACCACGATCCGGCTTCCCGATTGAGGATCAGAGAATGTTTACCAGTCCAGCCGAGCCCTGCTTTTGCTGCAAGCGGGCGTTCCAGCACCGGTGCTGAATCAACAAAAGGACGAAATTGCGCTTCTTCGCAGCGTTCGCGGATCAAATCGCCTAACTTTTTTAGACGGTTACGCAATACTTTGTGGTAATCACGACCCAGTGCATAGCGGCTAACATAGCCCAGGCGGGGATTTCTCAGCGTGCTGGCAAACGATGCTTTGGCCGGAAGATAGTTCATACGCACGCTGATCACCCGTAGCGTGCCTGGCAGCAGTTCATGGGGACGGGCGCGCATCATGCCGTGACGCGCCATCCAGTCCATCTCTCCGTGATATTGTTTATCCAGCCAGGCCTGCAGGCGCGGTTCCTCCAGCGTTAAATCGGTATCGCAGATACCGACCTGCTGAAAGCCGAGGGACAGCCCCCACTGTTTAATATCCAGGGCGAGTTGATGGAAATCGAGAGGATGCGACATGAAGAACCTGAACCAGCAGAAAGACAACCTTAGTTTACCCTATTCTGTCTGGCCTGTGGAGGCGATAGCTCAGCTGGAGCGGGAAGGCGCTGATGCGCTGGGCATTTCCCTCTTTGAACTGATGCAGCGGGCGGGGGAAGCGGCGTTTGACCGAATAACGACCCTGTGGCCGGATTCCCAACACTGGCTGATTCTCTGCGGGCATGGCAACAATGGCGGGGACGGTTTTGTCATCGCACGCCTGGCGAAAGCTGCCGGACTGGCGGTCACGCTGATCGCCGTGGAAGGTCGCCATGCTCTGCCGGATGAAGCGCAGCAGGCGCGTGCTGCCTGGCTTGCCGCCGGAGGTGTGGTTCACGATCCGGCGATTGACTGGCCGGGCGATCTGGATGTGATTGTCGATGCGCTGCTGGGCACCGGAATGAATCGGGCTCCGGCCGCTCCTTACGATCGTCTGATTGAGCAGGCAAATCGCTATCCGGCCCCGATTTTTTCCGTTGATGTGCCGTCTGGGTTAGTGGCTGCTAACGGCACTACGCCAGGTGTAGCAATCGAAGCGACATTTAACCTGACGTTTATCGCCCTTAAACCGGGTTTGCTGACCGGAAAAGCACGTGACCATGTCGGGCAGCTTGATTATCACAGTCTCGGTCTCGACCCCTGGCTGATAACGCAGCAGCCCCCGATTGCCCGCTTTGATGCCGGTTATCTTTCGCATTGGCTTACACCGCGACGAGCCACTTCCCACAAGGGCGATCATGGCCGCCTGCTGCTGATTGGCGGCGATCACGGCACCGCAGGCGCGATACGGATGGCGGCTGAAGCCGCTTTACGCGCGGGGTCTGGTCTTGTGCGAGTACTTACTCACATTGATAACGTTGCCCCACTGCTGACGGCACGACCCGAGCTGATGGTACAAGAGTTAACGGCATCCGCGCTGGATGACGGGCTGGAATGGGCCGATTTCATTGTTATCGGACCGGGTATGGGTCAGGGAGCCTGGGGCAAAAAAGCCCTGAAAAAAGTAGAAAACTCTCATAAACCGATGCTTTGGGATGCCGATGCGCTTAACCTGCTGGCAATCAGCCCCGATAAACGTCAAAATCGGATTATTACGCCGCATCCCGGTGAGGCAGCACGTCTGCTGAACGTGAAAGTGAGTGAAATTGAAAGCGACCGCTTACTTGCGGTGCGGCGGCTGGTAAAGCGCTATGGCGGAGTGGTGGTACTGAAAGGTGCCGGAACGCTGGTCGCGGAAGAGAGCGATAAACTGGCGATTGCCGATGTAGGTAACGCCGGTATGGCCAGCGGTGGTATGGGAGATGTGTTATCTGGCATCATCGGTAGCCTGGCGGGGCAAAAATCCTCGCTCTACGATGCAGCCTGCGCAGGATGCGTTGCGCACGGAGCGGCAGCCGACGCGGTGGCCGCACGCTATGGTACACGCGGCATGTTAGCGACCGATCTTTTTTCCGTGCTGTATCTGTTTGTCAATCCTGAGATGTCGAATAAAAAAGAATGATGACCTGTGTAATCGCGTTGCCCGATGAGGCAGCAACCCTCGCATTGGGTGCCCGACTGGCCCGCGTCTGTGACGGCGCGGCAACTCTTTATCTGTACGGCGACCTGGGCGCGGGAAAAACGACGTTCAGTCGCGGATTTTTACAGGCTTTAGGGCATCAGGGGAATGTGAAAAGTCCAACTTATACGCTGGTAGAACCCTACGAGCTGGTCGATCGCCGCGTGTATCATTTTGATCTCTATCGCCTGGCCGATCCGGAAGAGCTGGAGTTTATGGGCATCCGCGATTACTTCACCAATGACAGTATTTGTCTGGTGGAGTGGCCACAGCAGGGAACCGGCGTGCTGCCGGAACCCGATATGGAACTGCATCTGAGCTATGAAGGGCATGCGCGCCACGCTGAACTGCGTGCACGTTCCCCTGCCGGTGAGTCCATGCTGCAGCAGTTTGTATCACAGCAGGGTGAGGGATGATGCGGCAGATTAAATCCTGGTTATTGCTTGCCCTGTTTTTCTGTTCGTTTGCCTCCGTGGCGGCAAGCCTTTCAGACATTAAAGTTTCCAACGGCAGCAACGAAGCCAAAGTGACGCTGAGCTTTGCCGGGCAGCCGATTTACGCGTTCTTCCCGCTGCATAATCCCGAGCGCGTGGTGCTGGATATTCGCCAGAGCGGCGTTGTTGGTGGGCTGCCGCTGACCTTCAGCGGCGAAAATATTGTCAAACGCATTCGCTCCAGCGAGGCGAAGGACAGCCAAAGCATCCGTCTGGTGTTCGAACTGACCCAGCCGGGTAAAACACGGGCGGTGACCCAGAAAAACGGTAGCAGCTACGACGTGGTGTTTACTATCAGCGGCACGCGCCCGGCGAAGGTAGCCAGCCGCCCGGCACCGGTCAGCAGCAGTAACGCTTCTCGCGCTACGGTGAGCGGCAGTACGGCTTCTCGCCCGACCAGCAGCCAGCCAGAGAAAAATCCGTTTAACGCTAATCCGGTCACGGCCGTCACCAGCGGTACGCAAACCGCCCGCCCGCGCAGCACTGCGGCCAGCAGCAGTGATACGGTCATTGTGGCGATCGACGCCGGGCACGGCGGTCAGGACCCGGGGGCCATCGGCGGCGGCGGGCTGAAAGAGAAGAACGTGACCATCGCCATTGCCCGCAAGCTCAAGGCGCTGCTGAATGACGACCCGATGTTTAAAGGCGTAATGACCCGAGATGGCGATTACTTTATCTCCGTGATGGGCCGTTCAGACGTGGCGCGTAAGCAAAATGCCAACCTGCTGGTCTCCATACACGCGGATGCAGCTCCTAACCGCAGCGCTTCGGGAGCCTCGGTATGGGTACTCTCTAACCGTCGCGCTAATAGTGAAATGGCCGGCTGGCTGGAACAGCATGAGAAACAGTCTGAGCTGCTGGGCGGTGCGGGCGATTTGCTGGCTAACAGTCAGGCTGACCCCTACCTGAGCCAGGCGGTGCTGGATCTGCAATTCGGCCACTCGCAGCGGGTAGGGTACGATGTTGCGGTAAAAGTGATTGCTCAGCTGCAGCGCGTGGGTGCGCTGCATAAACGTCGTCCGGAACATGCCAGCCTGGGCGTTCTGCGCTCGCCGGATATTCCATCCCTGCTGGTGGAAACCGGCTTTATCAGCAACCCTTCGGAGGAGCGACTGCTTGGCAGTAGCGCTTACCAGCAGAAGATTGCCGAGTCGATTTATAAAGGCTTGCGCAACTACTTCCTGGCGCACCCGCTACAATCGGTCCCAAAGGAGGAAAACCGACCGTTGCAGTCCGCAGCGGCGGTTGAAGTAGAAGCTAACCCGGCACCGGCAGGAACGCAGTACACCGGCGCGACGCAGCGCCACGTGGTAAAACGCGGTGAAACGCTCTCCGGGATTGCGGCGCATTATGGCGTCAGCATGGCGACGCTGCGTTCCCTGAACACCCTGAAGAAAGATGTTGTGTGGGTTGGCCAGCGGCTGAAAGTGCCTGCGGGGAGCGTAAAGCAGATCGCCAGCACGGTTAAAGCCGCTAAGCCGCAGCGACATAAAGTGGTGCGGGGAGATTCTCTTACGGCGATTGCTGCGAAGTATGGCGTTAGCCCGCGGGCGATTCAGCAGGCGAACAAGATGAAGACGCAAAACGTGATGCTGGGTCAGACCTTGACCATTCCTACATCGTAATTGAGGACAGTTATGCCCATTCAGGTGCTACCACCGCAGCTTGCTAACCAGATTGCCGCTGGCGAAGTGGTAGAGCGCCCGGCCTCCGTGGTGAAAGAGCTGGTGGAAAACAGCCTGGATGCGGGGGCTACACGGATTGATATCGATATCGAAAAGGGCGGGGCAAAGCTGATTCGCATCCGTGATAATGGTTGCGGCATCGGCAAAGACGAACTGGCGATGGCCCTGGCCCGCCACGCGACCAGTAAAATCACCACGCTTGACGATCTTGAGGCAATTATCAGTCTCGGATTTCGCGGTGAGGCGCTGGCCAGTATTAGCTCGGTTTCCCGGCTGACGCTCACCTCGCGCACCGAGGACCAGAGCGAAGCCTGGCAGGCCTATGCGGAAGGCCGCGATCAGGCGGTGACCGTGAAGCCTGCGGCGCATCCGGTCGGAACGACCCTGGAAGTGCTCGACCTGTTTTATAACACGCCCGCCCGCCGCAAATTTATGCGCACCGAAAAGACCGAGTTTACCCATATCGATGAAGTGGTGCGCCGCATTGCGCTGGCGCGTTTCGATGTGGCGATTAGCCTCAGCCACAATGGCAAGCTGGTGAGGCAGTACCGTGGCGTCAGTGATGATACGCAGCGCGAGCGGCGGCTGGGTGCAATTTGCGGCACCGCGTTCATCAGCCACGCGCTGGCGATTGAGTGGCAGCATGGTGAACTGGCGCTGCGCGGCTGGGTTGCCGATCCCGCCGGGTCTAAGGTGCTGAGCGAGCTACAGTATTGCTATGTTAACGGTCGCATGATGCGCGATCGGCTGATTAATCACGCTATTCGTCAGGCCTATCAGGATAAGCTGGGCGATCAGCATCAGCCCGCCTACGTGCTGTATCTTGAAATCGATCCGCATCAGGTCGATGTCAACGTTCACCCGGCAAAGCATGAGGTGCGTTTCCACCAGTCGCGTCTGGTGCATGATTTTATTTATCAGGGCGTGGTGAGCGTGTTGCAGGAAACCGGCCAGGAAACGCTGGCGGATCTTGAACCCGGTACGCCTGCCGATCGCTGGCAGCCTGAAAATCGCCAGGCGGCGGGTGGAAATCATTTCTCCACGCCTGCACCATCGGATGCAGACTATTCTGCGGGTGCGGGTGCGGGTGCGGGTGCGGGTGCGGGTGCGGGCCCAGCAGCGGGATTCCGTCTGGACCACGCTGCAACAGAGGTTCCTCGTTCATCTGTCGGCCCGTCACCCTCTTCAACAGATAATATGCGCAGCGTTTCTGGCGGAGGTTCCTCAGAACGCGCATCCGGTGGCCTGGCAGGCGCAATGTTCCCGCACCGGCGGCAGGAGCCGGTTTATCAGAAACGTGAGGGTGCCGCTTATCAACAGCTGATGAATACGCCGCCAGCGCGATGCAACGAACCTGCTTTGCCCGTGCCGGAAAAAAGGACTCCGCAACCGCTACCTGAAACACCGCTTAGCGGCCATGCGCACAGCTTTGGCCGCGTGCTAACGGTGTTACAGCAGCATTACGCGCTGGTTGAAAGTTCAGAACGCTTATCGCTGGTCGCCCTCGCCGTTGCCGAACGCTGGCTGAAGCAGGCGCAGCTGGAACCGGGTACGGAAGGACTTAAACCGCAGCCGCTGTTGATCCCGGTACGACTCAAGCTCGATAAAGCCGAGCGAGAGGCGATGGGCCATTCGGCCACATTGCTAAATCAGCTGGGTATTGAACTGCTTGCGGAAGGCCAGCATGTGATGCTGCGCGCGGTGCCTTTACCATTACGCCAACAAAATTTACAAAACTTGATTCCAGAACTGTTAGGCTACTTGGCCCGGCAGCAGGATGTTTCAGCCAGTCAGATTGCGCAGTGGTTAGCGCGTCAATCGGTTTCTGAACATCAGCACTGGAATCACTCGCAGGCGATTGCCCTGCTGGCCGACGTTGAACGACTTTGCCCGCAGTTAGTGAAATCGCCACCTTCTGGATTAGTGCAAATTATTGATATTAATACGGCGATGAACGCCCTGAAGTATGAGTGAACAATCCACGGCTGGCCTGCCTAAGGCAATATTTTTGATGGGGCCTACGGCCTCCGGCAAGACCGCGCTGGCAATAGCCCTGCGTCAGGCGCTGCCGGTAGAGCTGATTAGCGTAGATTCCGCACTGATTTATCGCGGAATGGATATCGGCACCGCCAAGCCTTCTGCGGAAGAGCTGGCATTGGCGCCTCATCGTTTGCTGGACATTCGCGATCCCGCTGAAAGTTATTCAGCGGCAGAGTTTCGTCGCGATGCGCTGGCTGAAATGGCGGAGATTACCCAACGCGGGAATATTCCGTTGCTTGTTGGTGGCACCATGCTTTATTACAAGGCGTTGCTGGAAGGATTATCCCCACTGCCCGCGGCTGATCCTGAAGTGCGTCAGCGTATAGAGCAAATGGCGAGTGAGAAGGGCTGGGAAGCACTTCATCGCCAGTTATGTGATGTTGATCCCGTTGCAGGACGTCGTATTCATCCGAATGATCCCCAGAGACTTTCGCGAGCACTGGAAGTTTTTTTTATTTCGGGTAAAACTTTAACGGAACTGACAAAAACGTCTGGAGACGCGCTGCCGTATGATGTTCACCAGTTTGCTATCGCGCCAGCGAGTCGTGAACTGATCCATCAGAGAATAGAGCTGCGTTTTCAACAGATGCTGGCGTCAGGATTTGAAGCGGAGGCTCGGGCGCTCTTTGCACGAGGTGATTTGCATACGGATATGCCTTCCATTCGTTGTGTTGGTTATCGCCAGATGTGGTCATTTTTGTCCGGTGAAATTGATTACGATGAAATGGTTTATCGGGGAATTTGCGCAACCCGGCAGTTAGCTAAACGTCAGATAACCTGGCTACGCGGTTGGAAAGATGTCCACTGGCTTGACAGTGAACAGCCCGAAGAAGCGTATTCCAGAGTGTTACACGTTCTTAGTGCGAAGCCTGGGTGATTGTGTACAATTGGTGCGTTATCGTGCGCAAATTTTTTACGTCGTATTTCGAATCGCAAGGTTCTTAAGTTACAAACAACAAGCATATAAGGAAAAGATAGAATGGCTAAGGGGCAATCATTGCAAGATCCGTTCTTGAACGCACTGCGTCGTGAACGTGTTCCGGTTTCGATTTATTTGGTGAATGGCATCAAACTTCAGGGTCAGATTGAGTCGTTTGATCAGTTTGTCATTCTTTTGAAAAATACGGTTAGCCAGATGGTGTATAAGCACGCGATCTCAACCGTTGTTCCGTCCCGTCCCGTTTCCCATCACAGCAATAATGCGGGTGGCGGTAGCAACAACTATCATCATGGCGGAAGTAACCAGGGGGCATCTTCTCAGCCTCAGCAAGACAATGATGACGCAGAATAAATAGCGCCGCTGTCTATCCATGACGGGGAGTTGTTCCCCGTCCTGGCATAACGTTTTATCCTGATTTTCTCATCTCGCCCAGGCGGGATGATATTGCGTAAAAATGCCGTTAATTGAGCTGGCGCGCCATGTTTAAGCTGATTTTGATGCAGTATGGCCATCGGGTAGCAGGTTCAACCAGGTTCTGAGAGGTTTAAGTTTGTTTGACCGTTATGATGCCGGTGAGCAGGCCGTACTGGTACACATCTATTTTTCGCAAGACAAAGATATGGAAGATCTACAGGAGTTTGAAACTCTGGTTTCTTCCGCTGGCGTTGAAGCGCTCCGTGTCGTTACCGGTAGCCGTAAAGCACCGCACCCTAAATACTTTGTCGGTGAAGGAAAAGCTGTAGAAATTGCCGAAGCGGTTAAAGAGAGCGGGGCTTCCGTGGTGCTTTTTGACCACTCGCTCAGCCCGGCGCAGGAACGCAACCTTGAAGCGCTCTGTGAATGCCGCGTGATTGATCGTACCGGACTCATTCTGGATATCTTTGCGCAGCGAGCCCGAACTCACGAAGGTAAATTACAGGTAGAACTGGCGCAGCTGCGTCATCTTGCGACTCGTCTTGTACGCGGCTGGACGCACCTTGAGCGCCAGAAAGGCGGTATCGGTTTGCGTGGCCCGGGTGAAACCCAGCTCGAAACTGACCGTCGGCTATTAAGAAATCGCATTACGCTGATACTTTCCCGTCTTGAGCGTGTTGAGAAGCAGCGCGAACAGGGCAGGCAGTCGCGCAGCAAAGCCGATGTGCCGACCGTTTCGCTGGTGGGCTATACCAACGCCGGTAAGTCCACCCTGTTTAACCGTTTGACGTCTGCCGATGTTTACGCAGCCGATCAGCTGTTTGCGACGCTCGATCCGACGTTACGCCGGGTGAATGTTGCTGACGTTGGCGAGGTTGTGCTGGCGGATACAGTAGGCTTTATCCGCCATCTTCCCCATGACCTGGTTGCGGCGTTTAAAGCCACGCTGCAGGAAACGCGTCAGGCGACGCTGCTGCTGCATATTATTGATGCTGCCGATGTCCGTCTTGATGAAAACATTGAAGCGGTAAACGTCGTGCTGGAAGAGATCGAGTCTGATGAGATCCCCAGCCTGCTGATTATGAACAAGATTGATATGCTGGAGGATTTCGTCCCGCGTATCGATCGTGATGAAGAAAACCTGCCGATCCGCGTCTGGCTGTCCGCACAAACCGGCGAGGGGATCCCGCTACTGTTCCAGGCTCTGACTGAGCGTCTGGCCGGTGAAATCGCGCAGTATGATTTGTGTTTGCCGCCGGAAGCGGGGCGGCTGCGCAGTCGTTTTTATCAGCTTCAGGCGATAGAAAAAGAGTGGAATGAGGATGATGGGAGCGTAGGTTTACACATACGCATGCCGATCGTTGACTGGCGACGTCTGTGCAAGCTGGAGCCGGAGCTGGTGAATTACATTGTTTGACTGATTTTGCCTGACACGCGTATCCCGGCTTGGGATACCACCGCACACACAATTAATGGAGCATAAACATGGCGTGGAATCAGCCCGGAAATAACGGACAGGACCGCGACCCGTGGGGAAGCAGCAATAATCAAGGCGGCAACTCTGGGGGAAATAAGGGAGGACGTGATAAAGGTCCTCCTGATTTGGATGATATCTTCCGTAAACTGAGCAATAAGCTTGGTGGTCTGGGCGGTGGCAAAAAAGGTGGCG
Organism: Erwinia sp. S38; assembly: GCF_016624545.1. Classification (NCBI taxonomy): domain Bacteria; kingdom Pseudomonadati; phylum Pseudomonadota; class Gammaproteobacteria; order Enterobacterales; family Erwiniaceae; genus Erwinia; species Erwinia sp. S38. The sequence continues at coordinate 320,614 of NZ_JACVTS010000001.1, forward strand.
ATGGCGGCAATGGTAACGATCAGCGTCGCTCCGGTAACACCGGGCGTCTGGTCAGCATCGCGGCAGCGGCTGTAGTGGTCATTTGGGCCGGTAGCGGCTTCTATACCATCAAAGAAGCCGAACGTGGTGTGGTAACTCGTTTTGGTAAATTCAGCCATCTGGTTGAACCTGGCCTGAACTGGAAGCCAACCTTTATCGATCAGGTCCGCGCAGTTAACGTTGAGGCGGTGCGCGAGCTTTCTGCCTCCGGGACGATGCTGACCTCCGATGAAAACGTTGTGCGCGTTGAAATGAACGTGCAGTACCGCGTCACCAACCCTGAACGCTATCTGTTCTCGGTGACCAGCGCGGATGACAGTCTGCGTCAGGCAACCGACAGCGCCCTGCGCGGCGTGATTGGTCGCTCAACGATGGACCGCATTCTGACCGAAGGCCGTACTGTCGTGCGTAGCGATACCCAGCGCGAACTGGAAGAAACCATTCGCCCTTACGATATGGGAATTACGCTGCTGGACGTTAACTTCCAGACCGCGCGTCCGCCGGAAGAAGTGAAGGCCGCATTTGACGATGCGATTGCCGCTCGAGAAAACCGCGAGCAAAAAGTGCGTGAGGCGGAAGCCTATGCCAACGGAGAAATCCCGGTAGCGCGCGGTAAAGCCCAGGAAACGCTGGAGCGAGCCCGTGCTTATAAAGCGCGCGTGACGCTGGAAGCGCAGGGTGAAGTGGACAGCTTCGCACGTATTCTGCCGGAGTATAAAGCTGCACCGCAGATTACCCGTGAACGTCTGTATATCGAAACCATGGAACGTGTACTGGGCCATACCCGTAAAGTGCTGGTGAACGATAAAGGCAACAGCCTGATGGTTCTGCCACTGGATCAGCTGATGCGTGGCCAGACTGGCAGCGCAGCGGCAAGCAGCGGAGACAGCACCAATCTGCTGCGTATGCCTCCTGCCAGCACCGGTAGTGAACGCGCCAGCAGCAGTACGTCGTTCAGCCCGGACGACATCATGGATCAGCGCCGGGTAAACTCCCAGCGTAACGATACCCAGCGCGAAGGGAGAGAGTAATCGATGCGTAAGCCATTAATCGTACTATTGATTGTTGTGCTGGTGGTGCTGTACGCGTCACTGTTTGTTGTACAGGAAGGCCAGCGCGGCATTGTGATGCGCTTTGGTAAAGTTCTGCGTGATGATGAGAACAAGCCGCTGGTCTATGAACCAGGCCTGCACTTTAAGATCCCATTCCTGGAATCCATGAAGCCGCTTGATGCCCGTATCCAGACCATGGATAACCAGGCCGACCGCTTCGTGACCAAAGAGAAGAAAGATCTGATCGTTGACTCCTATATCAAATGGCGCATCAGCGATTTTAGCCGCTACTACCTCGCCACCGGCGGTGGTGATGTCTCTCAGGCTGAAGTTCTGCTGAAACGTAAGTTCAGTGACCGTCTGCGTTCTGAGATTGGTCGCCTGGATGTAAAAGATATTGTCACCGATTCACGTGGTCGCCTGACTACCGACGTTCGCGATGCGCTGAACACCGGTAGCGCGGGTACGGACGATGAAGTGGCCACGCCGGCAGCGGACGATGCGATTGCTTCCGTCGCCAAGCGTGTTGAGAGCGAGACCAATAGCAAAGAACCGTCGATCAACCCGAACAGCATGGCTGCGTTAGGTATTCAGGTGGTGGATGTACGCATCAAGCAGATCAACCTGCCAACTGAAGTGTCTGACGCGATCTTTGCCCGTATGCGTGCAGAACGTGAATCCGTTGCCCGTAGCCAGCGTGCGCAGGGTGATGAAGAAGCAGCAAAAGTGACCGCGCAGGCGGATTATGAAGTTGCCTTCATTGGTGCTCAGGCAGAACGTCAGGCGCGTATCACCCGCGGTGAAGGGGATGCAGAAGCGGCGAAACTGTTTGCTGATGCGTTTAGTCAGGACCCCGACTTCTATGCGTTTATGCGCAGCCTGCGTGCCTATGAGAACAGCTTCAAGAGCAATCAGGACGTGATGGTACTCAGCCCGGACAGTGACTTCTTCCGCTTTATGAAGAATCCGTCTACCACGACGCGCTGATAATCTGTTATAACTGCAAAAGGCCGGAATTTCCGGCCTTTTTTTATGGCCGGAATCTGTCCGGCTGGGCTGGCAAAACAGTAACGAGATCGACGAAGATGAATGCAATTGTGTGGATGGCGGTGGGCCTGGTGTTGGTTTTTGAAGGCTTAGGGCCAATGCTGTGGCCACGTATCTGGCGACGAATGATTTTGTCGATGGCGCAGCTCCCGGATGCATTATTGCGCAGGGTCGGCGGCGGGCTGGTTGTGGCAGGTGCTGTGATCTACTACATGATTAGCGTACGTAACGGTGGCTAAATCCACCCTGGTTTGTGATATCGAGCCAGTTATGGCGATTGTCGGCAAAAAAGTACGCAATCGTATGCTAAAACAGCTGAAAGACTAAAATGACGATGGTAGAATCCATTTTTAAGCAATCGGTGATTTTGAGAAATGGGTAAGAACGTCGTCGTACTGGGCACCCAATGGGGTGACGAAGGTAAAGGTAAGATTGTTGACCTCCTGACAGAACGTGCTAAATACGTAGTGCGCTATCAGGGCGGCCATAACGCTGGCCATACGCTAGTCATCAACGGTGAAAAAACCGTCCTCCACTTAATTCCATCTGGCATCCTGCGTGAAAACGTGACCAGCATCATCGGCAACGGTGTTGTACTGTCTCCGGCTGCGCTGATGAAAGAGATGAAAGGTCTGGAAGATCGCGGCTTCCCGGTACGCGAACGTCTGTTCATTTCTGAAGCCTGCCCGCTGATCCTTGAGTATCACGTGGCGCTGGACGTTGCGCGCGAAAAAGCACGCGGCGCGAAAGCGATCGGTACGACCGGTCGCGGTATCGGCCCGGCTTACGAAGATAAAGTGGCTCGTCGTGGCCTGCGCGTTGGTGACCTGTTCAACAAAGAAACCTTCGCGGCCAAGCTGAAAGAAGTAATGGAATACCATAACTTCCAGCTGGTTAACTTCTACAAAGCCGATGCGGTTGACTACGATAAAGTGCTGGCGGATACCCTGGCAATTGCCGATATTCTGACCGGTATGGTGGTTGACGTGTCTGAACTGCTGGACGGCGCGCGTAAGCGTGGCGAACTGATCATGTTCGAAGGCGCACAGGGTACGCTGCTGGATATCGACCACGGTACTTATCCGTACGTGACCTCGTCTAACACCACTGCAGGTGGCGTGGCAACGGGTTCAGGTATCGGTCCGCGCTATGTTGATTACGTTCTGGGTATCGTTAAAGCCTACTCCACTCGCGTGGGTGCAGGTCCGTTCCCAACCGAACTGTTCGACGAAACCGGTGAGTTCCTGTGCGAGAAAGGCAACGAGTTCGGTGCTACCACCGGTCGTCGTCGTCGTACCGGCTGGCTGGATGCGGTTGCCGTGCGTCGCGCCGTGCAGATCAACTCCCTCTCTGGCTTCTGCATGACCAAACTGGACGTGCTGGATGGTCTGAAAGAAGTGAAAATCTGTGTGGCATACCGTATGCCGGACGGCAGCGAAGTGACCACCACTCCGCTGGCAGCAGAAAACTGGGAAGGTATCGAGCCAATCTACGAAACCCTGCCAGGCTGGAGCGAAACGACCTTTGGCGTGAAAACGCGCGATGGTCTGCCGCAGGCAGCGCTTGATTACATCAAGCGCGTTGAAGAAGTGACCGGCGTACCGGTTGATATTATTTCAACCGGTCCGGACCGTAGTGAAACGATGATTCTGCGCGACCCGTTTGACGCATAATTGTATTTCAGGCCGGGCATTGCCCGGCCAGATCCTTTCCTGCACTGGTTTCCTGCCGTCCCCGTCAGTTCGTTTCACCAATGCCGCTTGTTTAAATAAAATCGCCCCTTTGCGGTGGCTGGTTTATTATCATTGCTAACAAAGTCCATTCTTAAGCGGATTACAGCTTCAATACGGGTTTTATCCTTGAGGTTACTGTGCAGCTAACCAGTTTTACCGATTACGGCTTGCGTGCGCTGATCTACCTTGCCTCTCTGCCAGAGGGCCAGATGACCAGCATCACCGAAGTGACAGACACTTACGGCGTGTCCCGTAATCATATGGTCAAAATTATCAATCAACTTAGCCGTGCCGGCTATATCGCGGCGATGCGCGGTAAAAATGGCGGTATTCGCCTGGGCAGACCGGCTGAGGAGATAGTGATAGGCCAGGTAGTCCGTGATATGGAACCGCTTCAGCTGGTGAATTGCCACAGCGATTTCTGCCATATCACCTCTGCCTGTCGCCTGAAAAAGGCGCTGCATGATGCTGTCCAGAGCTTCCTGCGGGAACTGGACAATTACACCCTGGCTGACCTGGTGGAAGATAACCATCCGCTTTACAAAATTTTGCTGACCGACCGCGTGTCGCTCAGCAGCTGACAACGGAGGAACCTCGATGTCAAAAGATCCCTTTCAGGAAAGAGAAGCTGAAAAGTACGAAAACCCGATCCCCAGCCGTGAGTTTATTCTCGCGCACCTGGACAAACGTGAAAAGCCTGCCAGCCGGGAAGAGCTGGCGGTAGAGCTATCCATTAACGGTGAAGAGCAGACCGAAGCGCTGCGCCGCCGCCTGCGCGCCATGGAGCGCGACGGGCAGCTGGTCTTCACCCGCCGCCAGTGCTACGCACTGCCGGAACGCCTCGATCTGTTAAAAGGCAAAGTCATTGGCCATCGTGATGGTTTCGGCTTCCTGCGTATTGAAGGCAGCAAAGACGATCTTTATCTCTCTGCCGAGCAGATGAAGATGTGCATGCACGGCGATATCATTCTCGCTCAGGCCATGGGCGCCGATCGCCGTGGCCGCCGCGAAGTGCGCGTGGTGCGCGTGGTTGAACCGCGCAGCGCACAGATTGTTGGCCGCTACTTTACCGATGCGGGCGTCGGCTTTGTCGTTCCCGACGACAGCCGCCTGAGCTTCGATATTTTAATCCCGGCCGAAGAGCTGATGGGCGCAAAAATGGGCTTTGTGGTGGTGGTGGAGCTGACGCAGCGCCCGACCCGCCGTACGAAAGCCATTGGTAAAATCGTCGAGGTGCTTGGCGATAACATGGGCACCAGTCTGGCCGTTGAAATGGCGCTGCGCACCCATGATATTCCGCACGTCTGGCCGCCAGAACTGGAGAAACAGATCGCTCACCTGAGTGAAGACGTGCCGGAAGAGGCGAAAAAAGGCCGTGTGGATCTACGCGATCTGCCGCTGGTCACCATTGATGGTGAAGATGCCCGCGACTTCGATGACGCCGTATTCTGTGAGCGTAAGCGCGGTGGCGGCTGGCGTCTGTGGGTTGCCATTGCGGACGTCAGCTACTACGTGCGCCCCGGCACGCCGCTGGATGCCGAAGCGATTAACCGTGGTACATCAGTGTACTTCCCGTCGCAGGTTGTACCGATGCTGCCGGAAGTGCTGTCAAACGGCCTGTGCTCGCTGAACCCGGAAGTGGATCGCCTGTGCATGGTGTGTGAGATGACCGTATCCTCCACCGGTAAACTGACCGGCTACAAGCACTATGAAGCGGTCATGAACTCGTTCGCCCGCCTGACCTATAACAAGGTGTGGAACATTCTGCAGGGCGATCAGGATCTGCGCGAGCAGTATCAGCCGCTGGTGAAAGACCTGGAAGAGCTGCACCGCATGTATCTGGCGCTGGAGAAATCCCGTGAGCAGCGCGGCGGTATCTCGTTTGAAACGGAAGAGGCGAAGTTTATCTTCAACGCTGAACGCCGTATCGATCGTATTGAGCAGGTCTCCCGCAACGACGCGCACAAGCTGATCGAAGAGTGCATGATCCTCGCCAACATCGCTTCGGCGCGCTTCGTGGAGAAGAATAACGAGCCTGCGCTGTTCCGAGATCACGATCGTCCAAGCGATGACAGCATCAAAAGCTTCCGTTCCGTGCTGAACGAGCTGGGCCTGACGCTGCTGGGCGGCAACAAGCCGCAGCCGCTGGACTATGCCGAGCTGCTCAGCCAGATCGCGGGCCGTCCTGACCACGAAATGCTGCAAACCATGCTGCTGCGTTCCATGAAGCAGGCGGTGTACGATCCGGAGAACCGTGGCCACTTCGGCCTGGCGCTGGCTTCGTATGCGCACTTTACCTCGCCGATCCGTCGTTATCCGGACCTGCTGCTGCACCGTGCCATTAAGTACCTGCTGGCGAAAGAGAACAACACGCTGCAGGGGAACACCACGCCAACCGGTGGTTTCCACTACGATCTGCAGCAGATGCTACAGTTTGGCCAGCACTGTTCGATGACCGAGCGCCGTGCTGACGAAGCGACGCGCGACGTTGCCGACTGGCTGAAGTGTGACTTTATGCAGGATCAGGTGGGTGAAACCTTCAGCGGAGTGATTTCCAGCGTGACCGGCTTTGGTTTCTTCGTGCGTCTTGACGATCTGTTTATCGACGGCCTGGTACACGTGTCGACGCTGGACAATGACTACTACCGCTTTGACGCCGTCGGGCAGCGCCTGATCGGCGAGTCCGGTGGCCGTACCTACCGCCTGGGCGACTCGGTGGAAGTGCGCGTCGATGCCGTGCATATGGACGAGCGTAAGATTGATTTCGCACTGATCTCCAGCCAGCGTAAGCCGCGCGGTGAAGGGAAAACTGAGCGTGAACGCGAAAAACGCGGTGTGGCCAAAAACAGCGGTAACCGCCGCCGTGCTCCGCGTCCGGGTAGTAAAAACTTCGAGCCGGACAGCGACTTCCGCAAAGCGGGCGAGTCAAAAAACGCCCAACCGGCGAAAAATGAAAAAAAGCCACGCAAGCCGTCGGATAAAACACGTAAAATCGCCGCCGCCACCAAAGCGAAACGCGCAGGGAAAAAATCCGACCGCGACTAACTGAGCGGTGTGAATAACCGGCAGCAGGGGGCGAGCGTTGACGCGTTTGCCCCTTTTAACTGAATGATGACCTTTGAGTAACTGAACCATGAGTGAAATTGTTTTTGGTATCCACGCCGTACAGGCGCTGCTGGACAGCGACCCCCAGCGTTTCCAGGAAGTCTTTATCCAAAAAGGGCGCGACGATCGCCGCTTACAAACGCTGGTGAAAGCGCTGGAAGCGCAGGGCGTGGTGATTCAGGTGGCGAACAAGCAGATGCTGGACAGCAAGTCTGAAGGTGCCGTGCATCAGGGCATTATTGCCCGCATTAAACCGGGCCGTCAGTATCAGGAAGGCGATCTTCCCGATCTGCTGGAGAGCCTGGAAAGCCCGTTCTTCCTGATCCTCGACGGCGTGACCGACCCGCATAACCTGGGGGCCTGCCTGCGCAGCGCCGACGCTGCGGGCGTTCATGCGGTTATCGTACCGAAAGATCGCTCCGCCGCCCTGAATGCGACCGCGAAGAAAGTGGCCAGCGGTGCCGCTGAGCATGTGCCGCTGATCCGTGTGACCAACCTGGCACGCACCATGCGCCAGTTGCAGGAATCCAACGTGTGGATCGTCGGCACCGCCGGTGAGGCCGACCACGACCTGTATCAGAGCAAAATGACCGGCCCGATGGCGCTGGTGATGGGTGCAGAAGGCGAGGGCATGCGCCGCCTGACGCGCGAGCACTGCGATGAACTGATTAGTATTCCGATGGCGGGCAGCGTGTCTTCACTGAACGTTTCCGTCGCGACCGGTATTTGCCTGTTTGAAGCGGTACGTCAGCGCAGCGTTAAGTAAATTGTTCGGGGCGTGACCTGCGCCCCAGCATTCTTCGCCCCTCGTTTTATCCTGTCATCTGGCCCGTTTTAAACAGGATGCCGTGATGGACTGGAAAACCCATACTGTTTTCAATCAACCCGCCCCCCTCAGCAATAGCAATCTGTTTCTTTCCGATATTCCGCTGCGCGACGCCGTGCTGCGCCACGGCGCTGGCTGGGATGCTGAACGTCTGGCCTCCGTCGGACAACAGCTGGGCAGCGCGGAATCGCTTGAGCTTGGAAGGCTGGCAAACCGTAATCCACCGGAGCTGCTGCGCTACGATGCCACGGGGGAAAGGCTGGATGATGTGCGTTTCCATCCTGCATGGCATCTGCTGATGCAGGGGCTGTGTGCGAACCGGGTACACAATCTGCCGTGGCAGCCCGATGCGCCAGAGAATGCCTTCGTGGCACGCGCCGCTCGTTTCATCCTGCATGCCCAGGTTGAGGCCGGAACGTTGTGCCCGGTTACCATGACCTTCGGTGCCATTCCGCTGCTACAGCGCCATTTGCCCGCCGACTTTCACGCCTGGCTGCCGGGGCTGCTCTCCGATCGTTACGACTCCCATCTTCAGCCTGGTGAACAAAAGCGCGGCCTGTTGATTGGCATGGGCATGACTGAAAAGCAGGGCGGAACCGACGTGTTGAGTAATACCACGCGTGCTGAACCCGTCAGCCATCGTGGCCCCGGTGAATGCTACCGGCTGGTCGGGCATAAATGGTTTTTCTCGGTGCCGCAAAGCGATGCGCATCTGGTGCTGGCGCGGACCTCCGGTGGCCTGTCCTGCTTTTTCCTGCCGCGATTGCTGCCGGACGGTACGCGTAACAGCGTGCAGATCGAGCGCCTGAAAGACAAGCTCGGTAACCGCTCCAACGCCAGTAGTGAAGTGGAGTTCAGGGATGCGCTTGGCTGGCTGATTGGCGACGAGGGTGAAGGGGTACGGCAAATCCTGAAAATGGGCGGTTACACGCGCTTTGACTGCGCGCTGGGTAGCCATGGTCAGATGCGTCGTGCATTTTCAGTGGCGCTGTACCATGCCCATCAGCGGCAGGTGCAGGGGAAAACGCTGGTAGACCAGCCGCTGATGCGCCAGGTGTTGGCCTCTCAGGCGCTGGTACTGGAAGGGCAAACGGCGCTGCTGATGCGTCTTGCTCGTGCCTGGTCTGATGCCAAAGATGAAGCCGAACGTGGCTACAGCCGCCTGCTCACCCCCGCTGCCAAATACGTTATCTGTAAACGCGGAATCCCGTTTGTGGCCGAATCGATGGAGGTACTTGGCGGTATCGGCTACTGCGAGGACAGCGAACTGCCCCGACTGTACCGCGAGATGCCGGTTAACAGCATTTGGGAGGGTTCAGGTAACGTGATGTGCCTGGACGTGCTGCGAGTCTTACTTAAGCAGCCAGCGATCGGTGAGCGACTGGATGCGCAGTTTGCCGAAGTGAAAGGCATTAACCGACATTTTGACCAGCAGTGGCGGCAGCTCAGATTATTACTTCGCCAGCCGGATGAAGCGCGAGCGCGAGGTCTGGTTGAACGGCTGTTCTCACTGGCGACGGCGGAGCAGGTACTACGCTATCTTGAGCCGCCGCTGGCGGACGCGTGGTGCCGCCAGCAGCTGGACTCACGTGGAGGCGCGGCAATCCCCGATGAGGTTTGCCAGCGGCTGCTACTGCGCGCCAGCGGCGTGAGTTGATGGCCCGTAGAAGATCGCCGAAGCGTACCACATGCCCGGAGCCACCGTTTCGCTCACCAGTTGGATCAGGTAGTAGCTGGCCCCGCTGGCGTTAGCTTTTGCCGCCAGCGCCCGCTCGGCATCGTCCGGGGAGCCGCGCACCGTGACGCTGGCCGTTCCCAGTCGGATCAGATTGGTGCTTTGGGCACGGACGATCTCCTGCGCGTGGTCCGCTGGCGGCGGCGGTGGCTGGGGTGTGGTTTTCAGCGCGCTGCAGGCGCTCAGCAGCAGGATGACGGATAACGCAATGATCGGACGCATCTTCAGCTCTCTTTGATGGCAGTGGCATGAGTTTACGTCATTCCACGCAAGAGGGAGACGATTTCACCTGAAATGCCTGCGGCAGATGAGCAGAATCCTGCCCCGGCGGCGGCTGTCGCAGTGCCTTTCAGCATGAATTTATCATCGACGCTGCGGCCGCATCTTTTTTCTCCGCTCGCTCGATCTTTACCTTGTGTTTCCCACCCCTCGCCAGTATGATTACGCGTCAATTTTTCAGCCGCATTCTCAAGTTGTAGCCTGCTAATCGTTGGTTACGGCTTATAACGTTCCTTGCTTCCATGGGCCGCGGCTGACCCCGACAGGAGGCTGAATAATCCGTAAGGAGCAAATTCGATGCGTCATTACGAAATCGTATTTATGGTTCACCCTGACCAGAGCGAACAGGTTCCTGGCATGATCGAGCGCTACTCTGCCACCATCACTGGTGCAGAAGGTACGATCCACCGCCTGGAAGACTGGGGCCGTCGTCAGCTGGCTTACCCGATCAACAAACTGCACAAAGCTCACTACGTTCTGCTGAACGTTGAAGCTCCGCAGGAAGCGATCGATGAGCTGGAAACTAACTTCCGCTTCAACGACGCCGTTATCCGCAGCATGGTTATGCGCGTTAAGCACGCGGTAACTGAAGCATCTCCGATGGTTAAAGCGAAAGACGAGCGCCGTGAGCGTCGTGAAGATTTTGCTAACGAAACCTCTGATGATGCAGATGCTGGGGATTCTGAAGAGTAATTTCTATGACGGCTAACCGTCTGACGCTGTCTGGCACCGTGTGCAAGACGCCGATGCGAAAAGTCAGCCCGTCAGGAATTCCACACTGCCAGTTCGTGCTTGAGCATCGTTCACAGCAGGTGGAAGCCGGTTTTACCCGGCAAGCCTGGTGCCGTATGCCGGTGATTATCAGCGGCAAAGCCCATCAGGCCATTACTCAAAGTATAACGGTCGGCACGCAGGTCACGGTTCAGGGATTTATTTGCAGCCATCAAGGGCGCAACGGCCTGAACAAACTCGTACTGCATGCCGAGCAGATTGAATTGATAGATTCTGGAGACTAGCCAAATGGCACGTTATTTCCGTCGTCGCAAGTTCTGCCGTTTCACCGCGGAAGGCGTTCAAGAGATCGATTATAAAGATATCGCAACGCTGAAAAACTACATCACTGAAAGCGGCAAGATCGTACCAAGCCGTATCACCGGTACTCGTGCAAAATACCAGCGTCAGCTGGCTCGTGCTATCAAGCGCGCGCGTTACCTGTCCCTGCTGCCGTACACCGATCGTCATCAGTAACGGCAACTGTCTATTAACGACTTTAAGAGGATAAGGTAATGCAAGTTATTCTGCTTGATAAAGTAGCAAACCTGGGCACCCTGGGCGACCAGGTAAACGTTAAAGCGGGCTACGCTCGTAACTTCCTGGTACCACAGGGCAAAGCTGTTCCTGCTACCAAGAAAAACGTTGAGTTCTTCGAAGCACGCCGTGCAGAGCTGGAAGCCAAACTGGCTGACGTTCTGTCTGCTGCTAACGCTCGCGCTGAGAAAATCAACGCACTGGGCACCGTTACCATCGCGTCTAAAGCAGGCGACGAAGGTAAACTGTTCGGTTCCATCGGTACCCGCGACATCGCTGACGCTGTAACTGCAGCTGGCGTTGAAGTGGCTAAGAGCGAAGTTCGTCTGCCGAACGGCGTTCTGCGCACCACCGGTGAGCACGAAGTGGACTTCCAGGTTCACAGCGAAGTATTCGCGAAACTGATCGTGAATGTAGTTGCTGAAGCTTAATCGCTTTTAGCAATTAAAAACGCCGGCCTCGTGCCGGCGTTTTTGTTTTTGCAGAAAGCTGATGACGCTGCGCCTCCCCAACTTTGCCCGTGCTACTGAGCGCGAATAAATGAACCGTCTGCCTGACGAGTAAACAGAATTTCCCTTCCCGCTGACTCCAGCGTTAATCCCGTAACAACGCCTGCTGCATTGAGCCGGATTTTCACCCTCTGGCCCGCATTCAATGTACTGAGCGGTTTATCACTGCCTTCCACCTGCGCCATCGCAAAGACATCGTTAACCGGCAGATTATTATCGCGGAACAGCTGTGCCAGCGTCTGGCCGGACGCAATCGTATAGTTGCGCCACTGCCCGCGTGAATCACCCTGCGTGCTGCTGCTTTGCGGGAAGTCGTCGGCGATATTCGCCTGTAACGGCACTTCAGTCCCTTCAGAACCGCTTTGCAGCGGCGTAACCGGTGCTCGCTGCGGGGAAGGGGCAGGCCACAGGAAAGCGAGTAAGATCACCACGACGGCAACGATAATACCGCGACGGTGTAGTGCGGGGAGCGGGTCCATCCAGTGCATCTTATCCGGCAGATGCCAGATATGGCTGAGCCACGCAGGGGAGCGTGAAACTTTCGATGCATTTGGCATAGCTTCCTCCTTTCGGCGCACGCTGCGCGCCATCAGTAAGACTCTGGCCATCCAGCTTTTCCATGCGAAAGAGAAACGTGGCTGGCTTTTCCTGCGCCGGCGGGCAATTTGGCCCATTTATACCTCTGAGTACACTGTAGCTGAACCGGTTACCCCTGGGGTGAAAAAATTCCGCAATCTGGACAAACGTGGTCTGTTTTTATTCTGGGAACGGGAAAGACACGCTGTGCGGTAACCATTTGAGCATTCTGAATAATTGAAGACATTATTGTTTCTCTTTCGCGATCAAAAGTCACCAGTAGAAGATGGGATTTTACGCACGTTCTCTGCGCTGTTATGCTTCGGCTTCTGTTTTATCAATGATGAAAGGAAAATCCATGACAACCCCTTCTTTTGACAGTGTAGAAGCGCAAGCAAGTTACGGTATCGGTTTACAGGTTGGCCAGCAGCTGCAGGAATCTGGTCTGCAGGGTCTGCAACCAGAGGCGCTACTGGCGGGCCTGCGTGATGCGCTGGAAGGGAATGCCCCGGCTGTTCCTGTTGATGTTGTTCACCGCGCGCTGCGTGAAGTTCATGAGCGTGCTGAAGTTGTGCGCCAGGAGCGTCAGAAAGCGCTGGCAGTGGAAGGTCAGAAATTCCTGGAAGAGAACGCGAAGCGTGACGGCGTCAGCAGCACCGAAACCGGCCTGCAGTTTAGCGTGCTGACTCAGGGTGAAGGTGCCATCCCATCCCGTCAGGATCGCGTACGCGTTCACTACACCGGTAAACTGATTGACGGCAGCGTGTTTGACAGCTCTGTACAGCGCGGTGAACCGGCTGAGTTCCCGGTCAGCGGCGTGATCCCAGGCTGGATCGAAGCGCTTACCCTGATGCCGGTTGGCTCTAAGTGGGAGCTGGTTATCCCTCACAACCTGGCCTACGGCGAGCGCGGTGCAGGCGCATCAATCCCGCCATACAGCACGCTGGTATTTGAAGTCGAACTGCTGGAAATTCTGTAATCCCTCAGGCGCGCCCTGTGGGGCGCGCCTGCTGCTGTTCCCCGTTATTGCAGCTTCAGCTGATAAATCGCAAAGCCCGTTTCATCCGTTGCCACCTGCTTGAGCGGATACTGGGCGTGAGTGCGAATAAATTCAGCGGCTTTCTCCCCCGTCGCGGTCTCAAAACGAATATCCAGCGGCGTATTGCTGACTATCGGTGCCAGTCGCCAGTTATTGTCTGCCTGCGGCTTCACCTCGCCATCGGCTTTGGTTTGTGCGCTGATGTAGGCGGCAAGCACTGAACGGTTCTCATCCGGTGAGGCAAACGCTATCTGCTTTTCACCCGTGCCTGCAAATTTCCCACCGTAAGCGCGATAGTTATTCGTAGCAACGAGGAAAGTTGCTTCTGGATCGATGGGCTTTCCGTTGAAGGTTAAATCACGAATACGTGAGCTTTCCGGATTGATCAGCTGGCATTCGCTGTCATAGCGTGCAGGTTGGGTGATATCGATCTGGTAGTTCACACCGTCAATCACATCGAAATTATAGGTACGGAAGTCCCAGTTAATCAGCGACTGCGGGCTGCTGTTATGAATATCAATCTGATTGAACTGCCCGGCAGAACACTCCAGCCACTCTTTTACCTGAGCACCGCTGACCTTCATCACCACCAGCGTGTTGGGATAAAGATAGAGATCGGCGGCGTTACGGAACGTCAGCTGGCCTTTATCCACTTCAACATAGCTGGCCGGATCGTTTTTACGGCCTCCGGCCTTAAAGGGCGCGGCGGCGGAAAGCACCGGCAACCGTGCCAGGTCGGGATCGCCCTGGATAAAGCGCTCGGTATAGTCGCGCTGAGCATTATTAACGATCTGTACGGTCGGATCGTCCTGCACCAGCGACAGGTAGCTGGCCATCACGTCGGCGGATTTGCCAATTGGCTGGCTGACAAACTCACGCGTGCCGTTATGATCGTCGGCCAGCACTTTCACCAGCGCCGGATCTTCCGCCGCCAGCGACTTTTTCGCTGCCTTGTCATAAACTGGCCGCGCTTCTGCTTTGGCACCGATCACCTTCCAGCTGCCACTCTCGTTATTCAGCACCAGATCGACCACGCCGAGGTGATCGCCCCACATCCCGGGCATTACTGCCGGAATGCCGTTGAGCGTCCCCTGCTTGATGTCAGCGCCTTTAATGGCGGCGAAGTCGGCGCTGGGGAATACGGCGTGAGCGTGGCCAAACATAATGGCATCAATGCCCGGCACCTGGCTGAGGTAGTAAACGGAGTTTTCCGCCAGTGCGTGATACGGCTCGCTGGAAAGGCCGGAGTGCGGGATCGCCACAACGATATCGGCACCCTGAGCGCGCATCTCCGGCACCCATTTTTTCGCGGTGGCGGTGATGTCATCCACCGTAACCTTACCGCTGAGGTTCTTTTTGTCCCAGACCATAATCTGCGGCGGCACAAAGCCGATATAGCCGACCTTCAGAGTATGCTCTTTACCTGCGCGATCGCGCACTTTCACCGATTCAATCAGGAAAGGCGTAAATAGCGGCTTCCCGCTGGCAACGTCAATAATATTGGCGTTAATGTAGGGGAAACGTGCACCGGCGATCGCCTTTTGCAGATAGTCGAGGCCGTAATTAAACTCATGGTTACCCAGATTGCCGACGCTGTAGTTCAGGGTGTTCATCGCTTTATAAACCGGATGAGTCTCTCCCTTATTCAGCCCCTTCGCCGCCATATAATCCCCCAGCGGGCTGCCCTGGATCACGTCACCGTTATCGACCAGTACGCTATTCGTGACCTGCTGGCGCGCTGCGGCGATCAGCGAGGCGGTGCGCACAAGGCCGTATTTATCGGTGGGCTGATCTTTGTAGTAATCGAAGTCCATCATATTACTGTGCAGATCGGTGGTTTCCAGGATGCGAAAATCGACCGTGGCGGCCTGTAGTGTGCCGCTGACCAGCAGTGTGAGCAGCGTAATGCCAGGTTTAAACATGTTGTCTCCCTTTCTGATGCCTGACTGAATTTCGATAACCTTCGCAGAAAAATATGAAAATTTGTCGTTATGCTGCAAAAAAATGTGATCGAGAGCCGATAATTCGCCGTGATTTTCCGCAAAAACCCGAACTGTGAGGATCGAATGGCACGATGGCAGAAAATAATCAAAACGGTGTCATCGTGGGGGTGTTCTACGCTATGCTTTTGAAATAAATGGCTAACCTGCTGTTAACCCTGTCTGAAGTGAACTGCTATTCTCAGTAGAGTGCTTTAGCGTTTGCGCGTTGATAGCAGGCCTGTATGAATCCGATCGGGAGGTGGAAAGTGTTAGAACAAATTTGCCAGCTGGCACGTGAAGCAGGTGATGCAATTATGCAGGTGTATGATGCACCCACGCCAGTAGACGTAACACGCAAATCTGATGATTCCCCGGTAACGGCGGCGGACATTGCGGCGCATAAAATTATTGTTGCCGGGTTGCAGGCGCTTTCCCCGCAGATCCCGGTGCTGTCAGAAGAAGATCCGGCCGACTGGCCGACCCGTCAGAGCTGGCAGAGCTACTGGCTGGTGGACCCGCTGGACGGAACGAAAGAGTTTATCAAGCGCAACGGTGAGTTTACCGTCAATATTGCGCTGATTGAGGGGGGAAAACCGGTCCTGGGCGTGGTGTATGCACCGGTGCTGGACGTGATGTACTCCGCAGCGAACGGTAAGGCGTGGAAAGAAGAGGGCGGACAGAAAGCTCAGATTCAGGTTCGTGAAGCCCATCCTCCGCTGGTGGTGATCAGCCGTTCACACGCGGCATCCGATCTGGAGCTGAAAGAATACCTCGATCAGATGGGCGAGCATCAGACTACGGCGATCGGTTCATCATTGAAGTTTTGCCTGGTTGCGGAAGGTAAAGCGCAGCTTTATCCGCGCTTCGGGCCGACCAACATCTGGGATACCGGTGCAGGGCATGCTGTAGCCCTGGCGGCGGGCGCGCACGTCAACGACTGGCAGGGGAGAACGCTGGACTACACGCCGCGTGAATCCTTCCTCAATCCGGGGTTCCGCGTCTCAATCTTCTAATCGTTCCTGGTGCTACCGGATATTGACAGCAGCTACAGCGCAGCGATAAATGTCTGACGGTTTTAGCCCGGCCTGAGGAGGCATTGCCCTTTCAGGCCGGGATGTATTCTTTATTTTAAAAGCGCCTGCAGCAGCGCCATGACCTGTTTAACCTCATCCTGCGTCAGTGCACCGTCCTTCACGAAGCGGACCTTACCCTCTTTATCCAACACGGCAATCGCCGATCCACCGCTCTGCAGCTGCCATGCCTTCAGCACGCTGCCATTGCTGTCGATAATAAACTGCGACCATGGGAACTGCTTCTTATTGCTCTCGATGCTGCTGCGCACAAACATGCCGGTGCCAGGAATCGCATCATCGGTATTCACAATGGTGGTGGTCTGATAACGATCGTGCGGTAATTTCGCAGCTTTGATCGCTTCAACCAGCGCAGCATTTTGCTCTTTAGCGGACGAACGACCGGCAATATGTTGAAGCACCCGCACTTTTCCCACTAGCTGCGCGCTATTCCAGTTTTTATAGCTAAACTTATCTTGTTGATACACCAGCTCCCCTTTGTCGTCGATACCGACAGGAGGAACGCGCTGGTTCTCAGCCAGATTATGCGCCCCAGCCATAAACGGCAGCAGCAGGCAGGTCAGCGCAAGGAAATGTCGAACTTTTCTCATAATCGCTCCAGCGTAATGTGATCGGACCAGTTGTTCACTCAGATGTAATAATAAGTGTGGATGATGCTGCTGTCGCATAGAAATAACATCTTTGCAACACACTGCACAAAACCCCGTAGATCGAAGGTTTATACTGTATCTCGTCGACAGGGAGAGATAGTGCTCTGTAATGATGTGTAAACGTAGTAAAAAAATTGGGAATTAAGGACATAGAAAGCAATCAGTGTTCTATAGTCTAATCACTTTGCGCTTCACGGATTCGTCTCTGATTTGGTTACGGACGGAGCGTACGTTAAATATTCAGGAGTACAATCAACAATGAAAATATTCCAACGCTATAACCCACTTCAGGTTGCTAAGTACGTTAAGACCCTGTTTCGTGGCCGGTTGTATATTAAGGATGTTGGCGCGTTTGAGTTCGATAAAGGTAAGATTTTGCTGCCGCGCGTGAAGGATAAGCAGCATTTTAGTGTGATGTCAGAAGTGAACCGCCAGGTTTTGCGCCTCCAGTCAGAGTTTAACTGATGTAAGAGAAGGCGCCCTGTGGTGTGATGTTTGTCTGTCGAGAGTTTGAAGCCGCTATCTTGTTGAGAAAGCGGCTTTTTTGTTGCCTGGTGGCTGGTGGTTTCGGGGATCGGGGTTCAGCCTCTGCGGCTACCGGGCGGTCCTCGCGCCACGCTTTGCGTGGTGCCTTCGTTTCCGGCTGTGGGCCTTGCGGATCGGCGTGGAGCGGGCGTCCTGCCCGCGCCACGCCTGAGCCACGCGTCCATGCGTGTCTCTCCGGTCCCGCAGCCTGCACCTCAGCGCTGCGGATTGCCCGGTAGCCGCAGAGGCTGACCCCCTTGCAGCATCATCGTTGCTTTCTTGACGCGCCTGGCAGGTCTCTTTGTTGAGAAATTTGAGAGAGCAGTTTTTTCTAACAGTAGCCTCTAACAGGCATCACTAACCCTTAAAAGCGGACTGGTTGGGGGCGGCTACGGACAATCCGCAGCGCTGAACGCAGAGAGGAGGCCAGGATTCGCCAGCAGGACGCTGGCGAAAGGCTCGGTCGGGCCATGGATGGACCGTCTGAGCCGATCCGACAGGCTGACGAACGAAGTGAAGGTAACCGCGAAGCGGCGCGAGGACCGCCCGTAGCCGCCCCCAACCAGTCGGCGCGGGCACCGTTCAGTCAGAAGACCCGGCTGACACCCACCAGTCAGCACTGGCAGCGCCCAGCTAAACCACAAGATTACTCTTCGGCACCCGCTTCCGGTGCACGCGGCAATACCGGTGCCGCCGGGCGGGCATCAACACGGGTCACCAGCAGCTGATCGATACGGTAGCTATCGATATCCACCACCTCAAACTTATAGCCGTGGAACTTCACAAAATCGGTACGCTTCGGGATCTTACGCAGCATAAACATCATAAAGCCGCCAATCGTCTCGTAGTTACCGGACTGCGGGAACTCATCGATATCCAACACGCGCATCACGTCATCAATCGGCGTACCGCCTTCAACCAGCCACGAATTCTCATCGCGGGCCACAATCTGCTCTTCCATACCCTGGCCGACCAGATCGCCCATCAGCGTGGTCATCACGTCATTCAGCGTAATGATCCCCACCACCAGCGCATATTCGTTCATGATCACCGCAAAGTCTTCACCCGCGGCTTTAAAGCTCTCCAGCGCCTCAGACAGCGTCAGCGTATCCGGCACAATCAGCGCCGAACGGATCTGCACGCCGCTGTTCAGCGTCATACTCTGATTGCCCAGCACGCGCAGCAGCAGCTCTTTGGAGTCGACATAGCCAACGATATGGTCGATATCCTCATTACACACCAGGAATTTGGAGTGTGGATGCTGTGCGATTTTCCCCTTGAGGCTGGCCTCATCCTCATGCAGATCGAACCAGACTACGTTTTCACGCGAGGTCATCGACGACGGCACGGTGCGGGATTCCAGCTCAAACACGTTCTCAATCAGCTCGTGCTCCTGCTTGCGCAGCACACCGGCCAGCGCACCGGCTTCCACCACCGCGTAAATATCATCCGAAGTGATATCGTCTTTACGCACCAGCGGGATCTTAAACAGGCGGAAGATAATGTTGGCACCGCCGTTAAAGAACCACACCAGCGGGCGGAACAGGAACAGGCAGAAACGCATCGGATTGATGATTCTCAGCGCCACGCTTTCCGGCGCAATCATCCCCAGACGTTTCGGGAACAGGTCAGCAAACAGAATAAACAGGCTGGTGACCAGCGTGAAGGAGCAAATAAAGCTGAGGCGCTCCGCCAGTTCAGGCTCTACCATCCGTTCAAACAACGAGCGGAAAGCCGGAGAGAAGGCCGCATCGCCAACAATACCACCGAGGATCGCCACGGCGTTCAGGCCAATCTGCACCACGGTAAAGAACATCCCCGGCGTTTCCTGCATTTTCAGCACGCGCTGGGCGTTGATGTTGCCTTCATCCGCCATGATTTTCAGTTTGATTTTACGGGCGGCTGCCAGAGAGATTTCTGAAAGGGAGAAGAATGAGCTGATGGCAATCAGCAGTAAAATGACAAGCAAGCTGTCTAACATACACTATCCATACAATGGCTCATCTCTTATGGCATTCAGTTTTGTCACTGCGCAAATAAGAGCGGCCGGGTTAATCACTTGTCATTTTTGGCCTGGGCAGCGCGCGGGGTTCTGCATCATTCTACGTATTGAGCGTACAGGGCTATCCGTGCCAAAAATGTCTGCGCCAGTTCGGCAAAACACGCCGGGGCAGAAGGGTTATCAGGTTGTGAAAAAGCCTGTGCAGCGATTATAGCCGCGCTGACGAGCGCTTACAATTCCGGCGGTGTGGCGAGCGCAACTTTGCGGGCAGCGTTTTAACAAATGCACGGCAAAAAGCCATTCGAACTGGAATCATTCCGTAAATACAGCGTTGAAACTTGTTTGATACACAGAGCACGTTAAACTCCATTAAGTCTATTGAATAATTACAGATTAAGCCCGGTGGATGGTGGGCTGGCAAAAAAACGGGAGTACGCGTGCCACGAATTCATGTCTATTGCATGTCTTGTTTGCTGATCGCCGCACCTGCCGCAGAGGCGGCTAACGTGCGTTTACAGGTGACAGGATTATCCGGGGAATTACAGAAGAACGTCAGGGCGCGTTTATCCACGATTACTAACGATGAAGTGACCTCCGACGGGCGCTTTCGCTCGCGCGTGAGCGTGGCGGTAAAAGAGGGTCTGAAGGCGCTGGGATATTATGAGCCGCAGATCGACTTCGAACTGCGCCCCGCTCCGGCGAAGGGCGGCCGACCGGTACTGCTGGCCAAGGTGACTCCTGGCGAGCCGGTTAAAATCGCCGGTGAAGCCATTATCTTACGCGGCGGTGCGCGCACCGATAGCGACGTGCAGCAGCTGGTACGTGATGGAAAGCCAAAGATTGGCAGCGTGCTGAATCACGGCCAGTACGACAAATTTAAAAGTTCTCTTTCCGGCCTGGCGCTGCGCAAAGGCTACTTTGATGGTGAATACCGCAAAAGCCAGCTTGGCGTATCGGTTGAGCGGCGCGAAGCCTTCTGGGACATCGACTACGACAGCGGCCAGCGCTATCGTTTCGGGCCGGTGACCTTTGAAGGCTCGCAGATTCGTGAAGAGTATCTGCAAAACCTGCTGCCCTTTAAGCAGGGTGATTACTATACCTCGCGCGATCTGGCCGAGCTGAATCGCCGCCTGTCCGCGACAGGCTGGTTTAACTCGGTGGTCGTGGCACCCGAGTTTGATAAAAGCCGCGAAAATAAAATCTTACCGCTGCACGGCGTTGTAACGCCGCGCACGGAAAATACCATCGAAACCGGCGTGGGCTACTCGACCGACGTGGGGCCGCGCGTTAAAGCAACCTGGAAAAAACCGTGGGTTAACTCCCGAGGCCACAGCTTCTCTACCAGTGCCAATGTTTCTGCACCCGAGCAGCAGCTGGATTTCAGCTACAAGGTGCCTTTACTGAAAAGCCCGCTGGAGCAGTATTACCTGCTGCAGGGCGGTCTGAAACGTACCGATCTTAACGATACTAAAGCCGATTCCACCACCCTGGCCGCCTCGCGCTACTGGGACAGTTCCAGCGGCTGGCAGCGGGCGATTAACCTGCGCTGGAGCCTCGATCACTTTACCCAGGGTAGCGTCACCAACACCACCATGCTGCTCTATCCGGGCGTCAGCGTTAACCGCACCCGCTCACGCGGTGGGTTAATGCCGACCTGGGGCGATTCACAGCGCTACTCGCTGGATGTTTCCGATACCACCTGGGGATCGGACGTCGACTTCGCGGTTATTCAGGCGCAAAACGTCTGGATTCGTACGCTGGAGGATAAACATCGCTTTGTGGTGCGCGGCAATCTCGGCTGGATTGAAACCAACGATTTTGAAAAAGTACCGCCCGATCTGCGCTTCTTCGCCGGGGGCGATCGCAGCATTCGCGGCTATAAGTACAAAGGTATTTCGCCGCGCGATGACGACGGCAAGCTGACCGGTGCCTCCAAACTGGCCACCGGCTCGCTGGAATACCAGTACAACGTAACGGGTAAATGGTGGGGCGCGGTGTTTGTCGACTCCGGTGAAGCCGTTAACGATATCAAACAGAGCAACTTTAAGACCGGTGCGGGCTTCGGCGTGCGCTGGCAGTCACCGGTGGGGCCAATCAAGGTTGATATAGCCCGCCCAATCGGTGACCAGGACGATCGCGATATTCAGTTTTACATTGGACTGGGGCCTGAACTATGAAGTGGTGGAAAAAAGGCCTGATTGGCATCCTTATTTTTATTGTGCTGCTGCTGGGCGGCATTGCGTTCCTGCTGGGCACCACCAGCGGATTGCACCTGGTGCTGAACTCCGCTGCCCGCTGGGTGCCGGGGCTGGAAATCCAGCAGGTCAACGGCGGCTGGCGCGATCTGACGCTGAAGGGCGTCAAATACGAGATGCCCGGCGTATCGGTTAACGCCGGAGAGTTTCATCTGGCGCTGCGTCTGGGCTGCCTGAAGCAGAGTGCGTTCTGCGTCAACGATCTGTCACTGAAGGACGTCTATGTAGCGGTGGACAGCAAACAGCTGGCCTCTGCTGAGAATCCACCGGTCGAGGACGAGTCCACAACCGGCGAAATCAGCACGCCGTACCCGCTGACGCTAAGCCGCCTGGCGCTGCATAACATCAATGTGAAGATTGACGACACGGCGGTTTCACTGGCGGACTTTACCAGCGGCATGCACTGGGAAGGGCGCGGTATGACGCTGACGCCAACCCATATTCAGGGGTTACTGATCGCGCTACCTAAGGCGGCTAAAGTCGCCAACGAAGAAGTGGTTCAGCCGAAGATTCAGGACCCGCAGCCGGAAGAAAAACCGCTGGGTGAAACGCTGAAAGCGATGTTCGAGCAGCCGCTGCTGCCGAATCTGCCGGAGTTTACGCTGCCGCTGGATGTCAATGTGCAGCAGATCCTGGGTGAACAGCTGCGCCTGACCGGCGATACCGATATCACCGTCAATCGCCTGCTGGTGAAAGCCAAAACTGAGAATAATCATCTGGCGCTGCAAACGCTGGATGTCGACGCAGTTCAGGGGCAGCTCAACGCGCAGGGCGAAGCCACCCTGAGCGGCAGCTGGCCGATGAACTTTACCCTGAACGGTGACATGAATATCGATCCGCTGAAGGGTGAAAAGATCAAAATGACCCTCGGTGGCGATCTGCGTGAAACGCTGACCCTGGCGCTGAATCTGTCCGGTCCGGTGCGGGCACAGCTGGATGCCGACACCCGGCTGGCCGAAGCGGGTCTGCCGCTAAATATGACGCTGCAAAGCCCGCAGCTGCGCTGGCCGCTGGAGGGGGAAACGCAGTATGAAGCGGATAACTTTAACTTCAGCTTCAAAGGAAAAGCGACCGACTACGTCATGTCGCTGAAGGCGGCGCTACAGGGGCAGGGCGTACCGCCCGCCACGGTCACACTGGACGGTAAAGGCAACGTAGAGCAGTTCGTCATTGAAAAGCTGCGGCTGGCCGCGTTGCAGGGTACCGCCGATCTGAAAGCGCTGGTGGACTGGAGCAAGGCGATCAGCTGGAACAGCGAGCTGACTCTGACCGGTATTAACACCGCGAAGCAGTACCCGGACTGGCCGGCGAAGCTGGACGGTAAAATCACCACCCGCGGCAGCCTGTACGGCGGCAGCTGGCAGATGCGCGTGCCGGAGCTGAAGCTGCGCGGCAACGTGCGTAATAACGTGGTCAGCGCCGACGGCACGCTGTACGGCAACAGCTACAACCAGTGGGATATTCCCGGCATCAAGCTGATTCTGGGGCGGAACAACGTCAATCTGAAAGGCTCGCTGGGCGAGAAGTTGAATCTGGATGCGGATATCGACGCCCAGCATCTGGATAATGCGTTGCCGGGCCTCGGCGGGGTGGCGAAAGGCACCATCCGCGCGCGCGGCGATCTGAAAACGCCGCAGCTGCTGGCCGATCTGACCGCCAGCGGACTGCGCTGGCAGGCGCTCAGCATTGGTCGGGTGCTGCTGAAAGGCGACGTCAGCTCCGGCGAGCAGATCCAGGGCAAGCTGAATCTGCGTGTCGATCAGGTGAAGCAGGATGCGCTGTCGATCTCGAAGCTTACGCTGGATGCCAGCGGCAGCGAGAAGCAGCACCAGCTGAAGCTGAACATGCAGGGCGAACCGGTGTCCGGCCAGCTGGCGCTGAACGGTAGCTTTGACCGCGCCACGCAGCGCTGGCAGGGCACGCTCAACAATACCCGCTTTGACACGCCGGTCGGTGAATGGCGCTTAACCCGTGCGATTGCCCTCGACTACCTCAATACTAAGCAGACCATCAGCATCGGGCCACACTGCTGGCAGAACCCGAACGCCGAGCTGTGCGTTCCGCAGACGGTGGAGGCCGGTCCGTCCGGCCGCGCGCGGGTGGTGTTAAACCGCTTTGATCTGGCGATGATCAAACCGTTTATGCCGGAAGAAACGCAGCTTAACGGTTCATTCAGCGGGGATGCCGACGTCAGCTGGACCGCCGACGGCGCGCTGCCGACCGGACGCATCTCGCTGAAAGGCAACGGCGTGAAAGTGGCGCAGGACGTGCAGGGCAATACGCTGCCGATCGCTTTCGATACGCTGAACCTGAACGCGGGGCTGAAAAATGGCCGTGCGCAGGTCGACTGGCTGATCCGCATTGCTAACAACGGCCAGCTGGACGGCAACGTGCAGATTGCCGATCCGCAGGGGCGGCGTACGCTTTCTGGCAACGTCAATATCACCAATCTGTCGCTGGCGATGCTTAATCCGGCGCTGATGCAGGGCGAAAAAGTCGCCGGCGTGCTGAACAGCAACCTGCGCCTCGGCGGCAACCTGCAAAAACCGCAGGTCTTCGGTCAGCTTGGCCTGCGGAATGTGGATGTGGAAGGCAGCTTTATGCCGGTGGATCTCACCACCGCCAACCTTTCCATGCTGTTTAACGGCATGAGTTCAACGCTGGAAGGGGTGATTCAGACCTCGCAGGGGCAGATTGCGCTTAACGGTAACGCCGACTGGAGCCAGCTCAACGCCTGGCGGGCACGCGTCGCGGCCAAAGGCGATCGGGTGCGGGTGACCGTGCCGCCGATGGTGCGGATGGATGTTTCACCGGATCTGGTATTTGAAGCCACGCCGGAGCTGTTCAATCTTGATGGGCGGGTGGATATCCCGTGGGCGCGTATTACGGTGCAGGAAGTGCCGGAAAGCGCGGTGGGCGTCTCGTCGGATGAAGTGCTGCTGGATAAAAACCTGCAGCCGATTGCGCCAAAATCCACCTCAATTCCGATCAACAGCAACCTGATTATCCACGTTGGTGATGATGTACGCCTCAGCGCCTTCGGTCTTAAGGCGAAGCTGAACGGCGATCTGAAGCTGGTGCAGGATAAACGCGGGCTGGGGCTGAACGGCCAGATTAACATTCCGTCCGGGCGCTTCCACGCCTACGGCCAGGATCTGATTGTGCGTAAGGGCGAGCTGCAGTTTGCCGGTCCGCCGGATCAGCCGTATCTCAACATCGAAGCGATTCGTAACCCGGAAGCGACCGAAGATGACGTGACCGCAGGCGTGCGCGTCACCGGACTGGCCGATGAACCGAAGGCGGAAGTGTTCTCCGACCCGGCGATGTCGCAGCAGGAAGCGCTGTCCTACCTGCTTCGCGGCCAGGGTTTGCAGACCACCGGCAGCGACAGTGACGCATTAACTTCCGCTCTGGTTGGATTGGGGGTTGCACAAAGTGGTCAAGTTGTGGGTAAAATCGGCGAGACCTTCGGTGTCAGCAACCTGGCGCTGGATACTGCAGGGGTTGGCGACAGCCAGCAGGTGCAGGTCAGCGGCTATGTGCTGCCGGGTCTACAGGTAAAATACGGTGTTGGCATATTTGATTCACTGGCGACGTTAACTCTGCGTTATCGCCTGATGCCCAAACTCTATTTGGAAGCAGTGTCTGGCATAGATCAGGCTCTGGATGTGCTTTATCAGTTTGAGTTCTAGCAATGCGAATAATTGTCTACGGCAGTCTGCGACGCAAGCAAGGTAACAGTCACTGGATGACGAACGGGCAGTGGCTGGGCGATCATCTGATCGACGGCTATGAGCTCTACAGCCTTGGCCATTACCCGGGCGTGGTCCCGGGTGAGGGACAGGTCTATTGTGAAGTTTATCGGATCGATGCCTCAACCCTGGGGGAGCTGGATGCTCTGAGAGAAACCGGCGGGGAGTACAAGCGCGAGCTGCTACAAACCCCGTACGGCAGTGCGTGGCTGTACGTGTATCAGCGTTCCGTCTCAGGCAGAAAGCGCATCGTTAGCGGTGACTGGCTGCAAAGAGAGGACGGTGAATAACCGCTCTTTCCTGAAAACAAAAACACCGCTCAGTGAGCGGTGTTTTTTTACTTTAAAGCGCGCAATAATTACTTCTTAGCAGCACGCTCGAAAGAAGAGACGATCTCAGCTTTAGCGGCTTCAACGCCTTCCCAACCGTCAACTTTAACCCATTTGCCTTTTTCCAGCGCTTTATACTGCTCGAAGAAGTGGGTGATCTGGCCGCGCAGCAGCTCAGGCAGGTCGTTCACATCCTGGATGTGCTCGTATTCTTTGCTCAGCTTGCTGTGTGGTACTGCAACAACTTTGGCATCTTCACCAGACTCGTCGGTCATTTTCAGCACGCCAACCGGACGGCAGCGAATCACTGAACCAGGCTGCAGTGGGTACGGGGTCGGTACCAGCACGTCAACCGGGTCCCCATCCAGAGATAGGGTGTTGTTGATGTAGCCGTAGTTGCACGGATAGAACATTGCTGTCGCCATAAAGCGGTCAACGAACAGAGCGCCAGACTCTTTGTCTACTTCGTATTTGATCGGAGAGGCGTTAGCCGGGATCTCAATAACAACGTAGATATCGTCTGGCAGGTCTTTGCCCGCAGGCACATGGTTCAGGCTCATTCTGAGTTCCTTAAATCATATTAGGTTGAGTGCCGGCTATTATAGCCAGGTCAACTTTAAAGTCCTGCCCTTTTTCAGCGTTTAAGAATACGTCGGAGCAATAGCAGACTGTTCCGAGCAGGGCGGTCGTCTGACCGCCCTGCTTAACCGTTAGTTATCCGGGAATTCACGCAGGAAACGTTCGGTATCATCCACCATATGGTCGTTGCCGACGAAGAACGGTGAACGCTGGTGCAGCGTTTCTGGAATCAGATCCAGAATGCGGTTTTTACCGTCGCTGGCCTTGCCGCCCGCCTGTTCAGCGAGGAAGGCCATCGGGTTGCACTCATACAGCAGGCGCAGCTTGCCTTTCGGGTGGCTGGCCGTGCTTGGGTACAGATAAATTCCGCCTTTCAGCAGGTTGCGGTGGAAGTCCGCCACCAGAGAACCGATATAGCGCGAGGTGTAAGGACGGTGGGTATCCAGATCCTCTTCCTGACAGAACTTGAGGTACTTCTTCACGCCCTGTGGGAATTTAATGTAGTTACCTTCGTTAATGGAGTAGGTGTAACCCTTCTCCGGGAAGGTCATTTTTTCCGCGCTGAGGCAGAATACGCCCAGTGACGGATCGTAGGTAAAGGCGTGAACGCCATAGCCGGTGGTGTACACCAGCATGGTGGACGAACCGTAAACCACGTAGCCTGCTGCGACCTGCTGGCTACCCGGCTGCAGGAAGTCTTCTTCGGTTACCGGCGTACCCGGAGGGGTAATACGGCGGTAAATAGAGAAGATGGTTCCGACGGAAACGTTTACATCGATATTTGAAGAACCGTCGAGAGGGTCCATCAGGACCACGTACTTACCGTTTTCCACACCTTCAAAGATAACGATCTCGTCTTCTTCTTCAGATGCGATACCGGCAACGATACCCCTGGCCTTCAGTGCGGCTTTCAGTTTTTCGTTCGCGTACAGATCGAGCTTCATTTGTTGCTCGCCCTGCACATTTTCAGCGCCGCTTGCGCCAAGAATATCAACCAGGCCTGCTTTGTTGATATCGCGGTGGATGATTTTTGCGCCCAGCTTGATCGCGGAGATCAATGAGGTCAGTTCACCCGTTGCGTGCGGAAAGTCGTGTTGCTTCTCGACGATAAATTCGCCTAACGTTTTCATAACACAATCCCTGAATCTGCGGTTGAGTAGCAGCCTGTTTTACAAACTGCAACGTATGCGTACGCAGTTTAGCCGATTGAACGGTAAAGAACATAGGGTAAATCCGTTTCTTCCGCACGATGGGGGCGTTACACTGTGCGACGAACTAATAAGGAACAGACCTTCTATGCGTATTCACATTCTCGGTATCTGTGGCACCTTCATGGGCGGCCTGGCGATGCTGGCCCGTTCGCTGGGGCACGACGTCACCGGCTCTGATGCTAACGTCTATCCGCCAATGAGCACACTGCTGGAGAAGCAGGGCATTGATTTAATTCAGGGTTATGATGCATCACAGCTCGATCCGGCACCGGATCTGGTGATCATCGGCAACGCGATGAGCCGGGGAAATCCCTGTGTTGAAGCGGTGCTGGAACGTAATATTCCGTACCTGTCCGGACCTCAGTGGCTGCATGATTTTGTGCTGCGTGACCGCTGGGTCATTGCGGTAGCAGGAACCCACGGAAAAACCACCACGGCGGGCATGACAGCGTGGATTTTACAGGCCTGCGGCTATGAACCGGGCTTTGTGATCGGTGGGGTGCCGGGCAATTTTGAAGTTTCTGCAAATTTAGGAAAAAGCCCATTTTTTGTTATTGAAGCGGACGAGTACGACTGTGCGTTTTTTGACAAGCGATCTAAATTTGTTCACTACTGCCCGCGCACGCTGATCCTCAACAACCTCGAATTCGATCATGCGGACATCTTTGACGATCTGCGGGCGATCCAAAAGCAGTTCCATCATCTGGTGCGCATCGTGCCGGGTCAGGGGAAAATCATCCTGCCGGAGAACGATGCCAATCTGAAGCAGGTGATGGCGATGGGCTGCTGGAGCGAGCAGGAAATCGTCGGTGATAACGGCCACTGGCAGGTGAAAAAACTGACGCCGGACGCTTCCCACTGGGAAGTCTATCTGGACGGTGAACGCGTTGCTGAGGTGAACTGGTCGCTGGTGGGCGAGCACAACATGCATAACGGCATGATGGCAATTGCCGCTGCGCGACACGTCGGCGTGAAACCGGAAGATGCCGGCCGCGCGCTTAACGACTTTATCAACGCCCGTCGCCGCCTGGAACTGCGTGGTGAAAGCAACGGCGTTAAAGTCTATGACGATTTTGCCCATCACCCTACGGCGATCCTTGCTACGCTGGCGGCGCTGCGCAGCAAGGTTGGCGGTACCGCACGCATTCTCGCCGTGCTGGAGCCGCGTTCCAACACCATGAAAATGGGTATCAGCAAGGACGATCTGGCTCCGGCGCTCGGCCGTGCCGACGAAGTATTCCTCTTCCAGCCGCACCACATTCCGTGGCAGGTAGTTGAAGTGGCAGAGGCCTGCGTGCAGCCTGCGCAGTGGAGCGCGGATGTCGATACGCTGGTTGAGATGATTGCCAAAAAAGCTCAGCCGGGCGACTACATCCTGGTCATGAGTAACGGCGGATTTGGCGGTATTCACCAGAAGCTGCTGGATCGTCTGGCTAAAGTGGAAAAGTAACCCGGGGGGACGGTCGCATTGCGAAAGCAACGGGCCGGAGTCCGTAAACGCGTTTGTAGCCCGTGTCGGGTTCATCAGCGGGACACCGGTGCCGCTGAGTTAAATCGCGAAGCACAGCCTGAAAGGGATTGGTTAAGGTGGGGCGGGAAACGCTGCGCCTGGAGATATCAGGACAGGGTGCACGAGTTGCATCCCTGTCCATACCGTTTACGCTTCGGCCAGCTCGCGCAAATACTGGAAGATTTGACGATAGGCTTTAGGCGGCTTGTTATCCGCTTTCTCTTTCTGCGCGTTACGAATCATCGTGCGCAGCTGCTGGCGGTCCGCATCCGGGTACAGGTTCAGCACATCCGGTACGGCATCATCGCCTTTCTCAACCAGTCGATCGCGCAGCACTTCCAGTTTATGGAACAGCGCAACCTGCTGGTTGTGGCGATTTTTCAGCTTGTCCAGCGCGGTGCGGATCGGTTCTTCATCGCGTGAGCGCAGCATCTTGCCGATCAGCTGCAGCTGACGGCGACGGCCCTCTTTTTTGATCTTCTGCGCCAGTTCGATTGCGGCGCGCAGATCTTCATCCAGCGGGATACGGTCCAGGGAGTTTTTCCCCAGCTCTACCAGCTCGGCACCGAGGCGTTTCAGCTCTTCGGCGTCGCGTTTAATTTCACTTTTACTGACCCAGATAATCTCTTCGTCTTCTTCTTCTTCGTTATCGGGTACGTCATCGAGCCAGTCTTCGGGCTGCTTGGTCATGGTTAGGCTCCAGAAAAAGAGGCTAATGCTATCAGGAAACGCCGGCTACTGCGAAATTGTTCTCTGAGTCTGTTAGACTCAAATTAACCCTTATCACCCATGCGCGGTTTTGCAGGTGGTTTAAAGCTCAGGATATGAACGAGTTAGGCCACAGGGAAACCGCACTGTTAATTATACGGCAGGTCGATGAAATTACTCTCCCAAGTTGCAGAACAGCGAAAAATCCTGGAACAGGCGGTCGCGACGGCACTCGAACTGGCAAAAGCCGGTTCTGATGGGGCGGAAGTCGCGGTAAGCAAAACTACCGGCATCAGCGTGAGCACGCGCTATGGTGAAGTGGAAAACGTTGAATTCAACAGCGACGGTGCGCTGGGCATTACCGTTTATCATCAGAATTGCAAAGGTAGCGCCTCATCGACCGACCTTAGCCCTGAAGCGATTAAACGCACCGTTCAGGCGGCGATCGATATCGCCCGTTACACTTCGGCTGACCCGTATGCGGGCGTTGCCGACCGCGATCTGCTGGCGTTTGAGGCGCCGGATCTGGATCTGTTCCACCCCGCCGAGATCGATGCGGATCGCGCTATTGAGCTGGCCGCTCGTGCGGAACAGGCTTCCCTGAACGTCGACAAACGTATTACCAATACCGAAGGTGGCAGCTTCAACAGCCACGTGGGCATTAAAGTCTTTGGCAACAGCCACGGCATGCTGCAGGGCTACTGCTCCAGCCGCCACTCCCTTTCCAGCTGCGTGATTGCCGAAGAGAACGGCGATATGGAGCGTGATTACGCTTACACCATCGGACGGGCGATTACCGATCTGAGTTCACCGGAATCCGTTGGTGAAGAGTGCGCCCGCCGGACGCTGTCGCGCCTGTCTCCACGCAAACTTTCCACCATGAAAGCGCCGGTGCTGTTCGCCGCCGAAGTGGCGACCGGCTTGTTTGGTCACCTGGTCGGGGCAATCAGCGGCGGCAGCGTCTACCGTAAATCGACCTTCCTGCTGGACTCGCTCGGCCAGCAGATCCTGCCGGACTGGCTGACGATCCAGGAACAGCCGCATTTGCTGAAAGGGCTGGCCTCCACGCCGTTCGACAGCGAAGGTATTCGTACTCAGCAGCGCGACATCATCAAAGACGGCGTGCTGCAAACCTGGCTGCTGACCAGTTACTCCGCGCGCAAACTGGGGCTGAAAAGCACCGGCCATGCGGGCGGTATTCACAACTGGCGTATTGCCGGGCAGGGCCACAATTTTGAGCAGATGCTGAAGCAGCTGGGCACCGGTCTGCTGGTAACCGAGCTGATGGGGCAGGCGGTGAGCGGCATCACCGGTGACTACTCGCGCGGTGCCTCGGGCTTCTGGGTTGAAAACGGCGTGATTCAGTATCCGGTCAGTGAAATTACCATCGCCGGCAATTTAAAAGATATGTGGCGCAATATGGTCAGCGTCGGTAGCGATATTGAAACCCGCAGCAATATTCAGTGCGGTTCCGTTTTGTTACCAGAAATGAATATTGCCGGACAATAATTTAACAATTTACGCGTAATATAGAAGGCGACTGCAAAGTCGCCTTTTTTTTTGCAGCATGATACCCGTTTATAAAAATAGGATCTGATATGCGTAAATTATTGATTGCAATGTTGAGCTCTGCCCTGTTGTGCACCGCCACCCCGCTGCTGGCGCAGGATCTTGAAGGTGACATGGACGTTTTGAAAGGTGCCTTACGGACGGTACAGAAAACCGATGATAAGGCAGAGATGGTTCGTGCCTTAAGCGATATGCGCACCGCTGCCAGCGATGCGAAAACCCGTACCCCGGATAAGCTGGAGGGCCAGCCCGCCGACAGCGCGCAGGTGAAGGACTATCATGCCGAACTGGATAAGCTGATTGGCCAGATTGACGATAGCCTGAAACTGGCGAATGCCGGCGATTTAGCCGGAGCAAAGGAACAGGCGAAGCAATTTGCCGCAACCCGTGACGAAGGCCATAAGAAATTTCGCTAATCGCTGGCGTTATTCACCATCGTAAATAAAAACAGGGCCCCGCAGTGGGCCTTTTTTCCGCCATAAGTTTTTCTTCTTCTTTTACTAAAGTCTTCCCACGAACGTGTCGCTTTTATTCCTGTAACGCATGGATTGCGCAGCGGATTACTGATAATGCGCCGTAATTTTCATACTTAAATTAAAAATGCACGAATTAATGTTTTTGCGAGCCGGATCGCTCTTGTTGGCATTATTTCCGTTTCGAAGTGGAAAAAGTCGTTCTCCACAGAAAAGCGCTCCGGCGGTACTTTATTCGCATCAGCAAAAAGGTTTCTGGTATTAGCCGAAACGTAACACAGGGGGATCGATGTGAGTAATGGAACGTTGTCGGCCACAGAACGCAGCGACGAAATTCAGGCTTTAGCAGAGCAGGTGATGGTACAGATTGGCGGACTGTTTGCAGAGCGCGCCATTGTGCCTAACGCGGTTCAGCAGCAGATGCTGACTTCGCACGTTAAGGCGATGGCACTGCGCTCGCTCACCGGCGAACCGCTGCCGGAGGTGGAAGCAGAACTGTTTGAAGATATTTCAGCAGAGTCGATGACGCTGGCGCAGCAGGTGGTGGATCTGTTTGGCAACCTGCCCAAAGAGGAAGCCTGGCTCCTCTCCGTACATTTTGAAGTGGCGAAAGAAAACGCCTGATAAGCCCGGTTTGCTTGTCATTTTTGGGTTGGGAAACTGACTGCACCACCGAGGTTACGCGTAGTAACTCATTCAATTTAAGGAACACAGCATGTCTCAAATTATTGTAGTGATCGGCGATCGTTTAGGTAAAGGCCAGAAAGTTGCTGCGGGCGTCGAGAAAGCCGGCGGTAAAGCCATTGTGGTACCGGGCGTAGCGGCAGATATGAAGCTGGGCGACGTGATGAAAGCGGAAAATGCCACCTTCGGCATCTCGTTCTGCGGCAGCGGCGGTGCCGGTGCGATCACCGCGCAGACCAAGTATGGCTATAAAGCGAAATACGGCATGCGTTCCGTAGATGAGGGCGTTACCGCCATCAACGAGGGGGCGAACGTGCTGGGCTTCGGCTTTATGGATAAAGAAGAGCTGGGCGAGCGTCTTGTTCTGGCCTGGCAGAAGAAGCACGGCTGATGAAAGAGCAATTCACCACGACGGTGACCGTCAGCGGTAAAGGCGACAGCAAGGGCAAAGCCTTTGCTGATGCCCTCAGCCGGGTACAAAACACGGTACTGAAATCCACCAGCAAAATCCTGCTGCGCATTGAACCGGTTGATGTTCAGGTGCTGCGGGCCACGCAGAGCGTTAAAACCGAGAAGTTTTTGTTCTTCTTCCTCGCGCGCGAACGACGGCTGTACAGCGTGGATCTGGCGATTACCGTCAATGTCTCGGTGATTGATGCCGAGCAGGTGGATTTCTCCTCGAAAAGCTAAAAACGTTGGGCAATAAAACTAAAGGAAAAGCTAATGTTTTTAATCATTTTATTTAAATCGCTGATTATCGGCGGGCTGGTTGGGGTCGGCGTTGGTGCCGGTGCCGCCCGCATGTTTCACGCCCCGACGTCTCAGGGAATGGGCGCATTTCGTACACTGGGTGAGCTGAACTCCTGTGAAGGCGATCCGGCCTCTCACTTCTCGTTCGGACTGGGCTTCTTCTTTAACGCCTGGGCGTCATCGGTTGCCGCCGGCTCCTTCACCCAGGACGTGGACCACCGCATTATCCCGAACTGGGGGGCGGCCGCGCTGATGGTGAAGAACCGCAACGTGGCGGAAACGCTGCATAACCCGAAAAAAATGGCAATTGCCTGCGGCATCATCGGCATGATCGTCGTCGCTTTCCTCAATTCGACCGCCTCAGCCGTACCGGCAGCGCTACAGGTCACGGCGGTTAAAGTACTGGTTCCGGCCGCAAACCTGCTGGTGAACACCGTCATGCCGGTGATCTTCTGGCTGGCGGCAATCGATGCCGGTAAGAAATCCGGTTTCTGGGCAACCATTTTCGGCGGCCTGGCGCAGCTGATCATGGGCAACGCCGTTCCGGGCCTGGTGCTGGGTATCTTGATTGGTAAAGGGGTGGAAGAGGCGGGCTGGAACCGCGTCACCAAAGTGATGATGGTCGCCATTGTGCTGCTGTTCGTGCTGAGCGGTTTCTTCCGTGGTTTCGATATGAAGATGCTGGAATCCTTCCAGCTCGGCGTACCGGGCTGGCTGGAGATGATCCACAACTCCCTGAGCGGCAAATAAGAGGACGATGGCAATGGAAGAGTCAAAACGCGGTTTTTGGTACGACGACTGGTCATTCCCGATCTTTGTCGGCCTGCTTTCTGCCGGGGTGTTCGCCGGTACACACATGTATTACGTCTATGGCCTGGGTGCCTTTAACGAAGTGGCCTTTGTTTCGATGCTGCGTTCGGGCATGGAAACCGGCGTTTATGGTGCGGTAGCGGCCTTTGGTGCCAGCTTCCTGTTTGCCCGCATCATTGAAGGCTCGCTGGTGGGGATTCTTGATATCGGCGGCGCGATCCAGACAGGTATTGGCCTGGGTGTTCCCGCGCTACTGCTGGGTGCGGGCTTCGTTTTCCCCGTAGCGAACTTTGCCGCTTCACTGGCCACCGGGTTAATACTCGGTCTGGCGGTGGGCTACGTCATTATTCTGGCACGTAAATTCACCATCAATAACAGCGACTCCACCTACGGTGCGGATGTGATGATGGGCGCGGGTAATACCTCAGGTCGCTTCCTCGGGCCGTTGATTATCCTCTCCGCGATGACCGCATCGATTCCGATTGGTCTGGGTTCGCTGGTGGGTTCACTGCTGTTTTACCTTTGGGGTAAACCGATTACCGGCGGGGCTATTCTCGGTGCGATGGTGCTGGGTGCCATCTTCCCGATCGCCCTGTAATCACTCAACGTGGCGGCCAGCGCCGCCACGATCCGGAGGTTCACCATGTATGACCTGATTATCCGCAATGCCCGCCTCAGCGGCGGTTCGTTAAGCGATGTGGCGTTACAGGCGGGGAAAATTGCCGCCGTGGGCGCCGTCACCGGCCCGGCAGCGCGGGAGTGGGATCTGGCCGGGCGCTACTGGCTGAGCGCGGGCTGGATTGATTCACACGTCCACTGCTATCCCAAATCACCGATCTACCACGATGAAGCCGATCGCATCGGCGTTGATACCGGTGTCACCACGGTGATCGATGCGGGCAGCACCGGTGCCGACGACGTGGATGATTTCTGGCAGCTCACGCGCGACTGCACCACCCGCGTTTATGCGCTGCTGAACATCGCTCGCAGCGGCATCCTGACCCAGAACGAGCTGGCCGATATGGCGAGGATCGATGGCCCGGCGCTGAAAGCCGCATTACAGCGGCGCCCGGACTTTATCGTCGGCCTGAAGGCGCGCATCAGCAGCAGCGTGGTTGAGCAAAACGGCATTAAACCGCTGGAGCGGGCCAAAGCGCTGCAAAAAGAGAACGGCGATCTGCCTCTGATGGTTCACATCGGCAATAACCCACCGAATCTGGATGAAATTGCCGATCTGCTGACTTCCGGCGACATCATTACCCACTGCTATAACGGCAAGCCCAACCGCATTCTGACGCCGGAAGGCCAGCTGCGGGCGTCGGTCAGCCGGGCGATCCAGCGCGGCGTGCGGCTGGATGTGGGGCACGGCACCGCCAGCTTCAGCTTTGAGGTGGCGCGGGTAGCCATTGCTCAGGGCATTCTGCCGCAGACCATCAGTTCCGATATTTACTGCCGTAACCGCATTAACGGCCCGGTACACAGCCTGGCGCACGTGATGTCGAAGTTCCTGCACGTCGGCATGACGCTGCCGCAGGTGATCGACTGCGTGACCGTTCACGCCGCAGACGGACTGAAGCTTCAGGGCAAAGGTCGTCTGGAAGTGGGATGCGATGCCGATCTGACCATTTTTGACCTGCAGCAGCAGCCGTGCGTGTTTACCGACTCTGACGGCCACACGCTGGCTGGTGAAACGCAGCTGGTACCGCTTGCCGCGATGGTAGGCGGGCAGGGATTCCTCACCGATGAAGGGAAAAAACGTAATGACTTCAGTTTATGAGAAATATGGCCTGAAACAGGTGATTAATGCCTCGGGCCGCATGACCATTCTGGGTGTTTCCACCCCGGCGGCAGACGTGGTGGAGACGGTAAAATACGGTCTTAACCACTACTTTGAGATGAAAGACCTGGTCAACAAAACCGGCGCGTACATCGCCGGGCTGCTGAACTGCGAAGCGGCGGTAGTGGTTTCCTGCGCCTCCGCCGGTATTGCGCAGTCCGTGGCTGGCGTGATCGTTAAGGACAACGACTGGCTGCTGGAAAACCTGCACGCCGCGCCGCTGAACGTGCCGCACGATATTGTGCTGCCAAAAGGTCACAACGTGAACTTCGGTGCGCCGGTCGGCACCATGGTGACGCTGGGCGGCGGTCGTCTGGTTGAAGCGGGTTACGCCAATGAATGCTCACCGGAGCAGCTGTCGGCGGCGGTCACGCCAGACACGGCGGCGATCCTCTATATCAAATCTCACCACAGCGTGCAGAAAAGCCATTTGAGCGTGGAACAGGCCGTGGCCGTGGCACGCAAGCACGGTGTTCCACTGATTGTGGATGCCGCAGCGGAAGAGGATCTGCTGGCCTACACCGTGCTGGGTGCGGATCTGGTGATCTACAGCGGTGCTAAAGCGATCGAAGGCCCAACCAGCGGGCTGGTGATCGGCAAAAAGCAGCAGGTTGAGTGGGTTAAGCGCCAGTCGCTGGGCATTGGCCGGGCGATGAAGGTGGGTAAAGAGGGCATTCTTGGCCTGACCCAGGCGATTGAAAACTATCTGGTGCAGGAAAAAACCAGCGGCGCGCAGATGGTTGAGAAAATGACGCCGTTTATCACCAATCTCAACGGCCTGAATGGCATTCAGGCGCGCGTGGTGTGGGATGCCGCCGGGCGCGATATTGCCCGTGCGGAAATCCACTTCGATGAGTCGTGCATCGGCATGAGCACCGGCGAGATGGTACAGGCGCTGAAGACCGGTGAGCAGGCGATCTATTTCCGTGGCTATAAGGCCAACGAAGGTATTGTTGAAGTTGACGTACGCAGCGTCTCCGCCGGGCAGCTGCACCAGATTTTTACCGCTATTCAGGATTTATTAGCCAGGGGAAAACAGGCATGAAACTGACACCAAAATTCTATCGTGACCGCGTATGTCTTAACGTACTGGCCGGTTCTAAACAGAACGCCCGTGATATCTGGGAAGCCGCTGAAGGCCACGTGCTGGTCGGCGTCCTGTCAAAAAACTACGACAGCGTGGACAGCGCGGTAAAAGATATGCGCGAGTATGCGGCGCTGATCGACAACGCGCTTTCCGTCGGGCTGGGCGCGGGCGATCCGAACCAGTCAGCGATGGTTAGTGCGATTTCGGCACAGGTTCAGCCGCAGCACGTGAACCAGGTGTTCACCGGCGTGGGTACCAGCCGCGCACTGCTGGGCCAGACGGAAACCGTGGTCAACGGTCTGGCATCGCCAACCGGGCGTCCCGGTATGGTAAAAATCTCTACCGGTCCGCTGAGCTGCAAAGCGGAAGACGGCATTGTGCCGGTCGCTACGGCGATCGCGATGCTGAAAGATATGGGCGGCAGCTCGGTCAAGTTCTTCCCGATGGATAAGATGGTGGATATTAACGAGTTCCGCGCGCTGGCCGAAGCCTGCGCCGCGAACGACTTTTGGCTGGAGCCAACCGGCGGCATCGATCTGAACAACTACGAGACGATCCTGCGCATTGCGCTGGATGCCGGGGTAAGCAAAGTGATTCCGCACATCTACAGCTCGATCATTGATAAAGCCACCGGGCTGACCCGTCCGGCGGATGTCGCCACGCTGATGGCGATCACCCGCAAAGTGATGGCGTAAGCCGGATTTCCCGCCGTTGGACGATCGTTTTGATCATACAACGGCGGGGAAAAATCTATTCTTTCCGAAACAAAATCTCGCACTTTTTGAATAAATTGCGATATCTGTCAAATGAAAATTGGCAGAGGCTGCTACGCTATTTTTTCGGCGCGAATAAAGGTAGGCTGAGTATAAAAACAACCCATAAAACGCTTCAATTTGATGATAATGGTACCCCGTGAGATTCCCCAACCAACGACTGGCACAGCTGTTTGACCTTCTGCAAAATGAAATCCTGCCGCAGGATGAACTGGCGCGCCGACTGGCCGTTTCCACC
Source organism: Erwinia sp. S38 (assembly GCF_016624545.1). NCBI lineage: Bacteria > Pseudomonadati > Pseudomonadota > Gammaproteobacteria > Enterobacterales > Erwiniaceae > Erwinia > Erwinia sp. S38. The sequence continues at coordinate 358,677 of NZ_JACVTS010000001.1, forward strand.
CGCACTGTACGCACCGACGTTACCGCCCTCAATGAACTGCTGGCCGACCACGGCGCCAGTTTTGTCCTTAGTCGCGGCGAAGGCTACCAGTTAAAGATTGATGATGCCGGGCGCTATGACCGCCTGCTGCAACAGTCAACATCGAGCCTGCGTGTGCCGCGAACCTCAACGGAACGGGTCCATTACCTGTTAATCCGTTTTCTGACCTCGGCTTTTTCCCTCAAGCTGGAAGACCTGGCAGATGAATGGTTTGTCAGCCGCACCACGCTGCAAGGTGATATGGCAGAGGTGAGAGAATGGCTAAGCCGTTACGGCCTGGAGATTGAAACCCGGCCACGTTACGGCATGAAGCTGTTCGGCAGTGAAGCGGCGATGCGTACCTGCCTGACCGATCTGCTCTATCAGCTGGCGCAGGAGGATGCCGACAGCCCGTTGCTAAAGCTGGAAGCGCTGAACCGGGGTATGCTGACCACGCTGCAACCGATGCTGCTGGATTGCCTGTCGCGCTTTAATATTCGCCTGGCCGACGATGCCGAGTTGTATCTGCGCCTCTACTGCGCGGTGGCGGTGCGCCGCATCGCCGAGGGTTATCCGCTGTCTGATTTTATTGCCGCAGACGTCGCCGACGACGTGCGCGACGCAGCTCGCCACATTATTAACCTGATGCGACCGATTACCGGTAAAAGTATCTCTCCGGCGGAAGAGGCCTGGCTACAGGTGCATATTGCCGCCAGGCGCATTGAAGAATCCGCACCCAGCGCCATCAGCCCGGACGATGGCGAATCGCTGGTGGATTACATCCTCAACTACATCAACAGCCATTACGGTTTTAATCTGCAAAACGACCCGCAGCTGCGTGCCGATCTGCTGACGCATATTAAAACCATGATTACCCGGGTGCGCTACCAGATTAATATCCCCAATCCGCTGCTGGCGAATATCAAACAGCACTATCCGATGGCGTACGATGTCACGCTGGCGGCGGTCTCCAGCTGGGGTAAATATACCCCCTATGCCATCAGCGAAAACGAAGTGGGATTCCTGGTGCTGCATATCGGCGTCGGGCTGGAGCGCCACTATAACGTTGGCTATCAGCGCTATCCGCTGGTGCTGCTGGTCTGCGATACCGGCAATTCGACGGTACGGATGATCCAGGCGATGCTGATGCGTAAATACCCGCAGATTGAAGTGCGCCGCATCATTTCCCTGCGTGAATACGAGCAGCTGGCAGGCGTGGAAGAAGACTTCGTGATTTCCACCGCACGGCTCAGCGATAAAGATAAGCCGGTGGTGGTGATGTCGCCGTTCCCCACCGATTTTCAGCTCGAACAGCTGGGCAAGCAGGTGCTGCTGGATCGCACCCGTCCTTACATGCTGGAGAAGTTTTTTGACGCCAGCCACTTCTGCATTATCGATCGTGAGATCGAGCGTTCCGAGCTGTTCCGCCAGCTGTGCGATCGGCTGGAGAATGAAGGGATCGTCGACGAGACATTTTACCCGTCTGTCGAGGAGCGTGAGGCGATTGTCAGCACCATGCTGGGTGAGGGGATTGCGCTGCCGCACTCTCTTGGCCTGCTATCGAAGAAGACCTGCGTTTATACGGTGCTGGCTCCACAGGGGATTAAATGGGGCGATGAAACCGCCTATGTCATTTTCCTGCTGGCGATCAGCAAAAGTGAGTATGAAGAGGCGATGGCGATCTACGATCTGTTCGTGACGTTTATGCGTGAACGTGCAATGACGCGGCTGCGGGACAGCAAGGATTTTGACAGTTTTAAAGCGGTGGCGATGGACTGTTTGAGCCGCTTGTAGAAAAAGCGGGAAGGGCAGGAATTTGCCACCCGCCAGCGGGTGAACGACAGATTGTCACGCTGAATCCGCTGAACGGCAGAGCCCGGAGGGTTCCAGAGTCGTGCTATGAAAACTGCGGCGGGTTCCTTCCCGCCTTCAATCACGTTCTCAATACGGACTTTACTTCAGAATCGTAAATGCCGTGGTCACGTGCTTAACGCCGCTCACCCGGCTGGCGATATCCGCTGCCGCTTTTGCTTCTTCGTTCGTCACCAGACCCAGCAGGAACACCTCGCCGTTCTCAGTGGTCACCTTCACGTTAGATGATTTTACCTGGTCGCTGCCCAGCAGCTGAGAACGCACTTTGGTGGTGATCCAGGTATCGGAAGAAGCGGTGCCAAAGCTGACTTTATTGCCGGTACGGATCTCGTTATAGACCTCGGTTGCGCCATCAACGCCTACGGCGATCTGTTTAGCCCGCGTGGCCAGCTCTGCGTTTGGCGACTGGCCGGTCAGCAGCACTTTGCCCTGGTAAGCGGTGGCTACGATATGGGTGTTCTGTTTGATCTGTTCATCTTTCGACAGCGCATTGCTGACGCGCAGTTCCAGCGTGCCGTCATCCACCTGAGTACCAACGGTACGCGGGTCCGTGGCGCTCTTAGTCGCGACGGCGGCGCTACCCACGACTGCGGCGACGCAGCCCTGTAACATCAATGCGGTGAGAATAACTGCCGTTGCAGATAATGCCTTCATTTAAGCTCCTTTAGACATCCTGGTGGGGAAATAAAGTGTTATCTATCAAATCGCACAGGCAATTCACGGTCAGCATATGCATCTCCTGAATCCTGGCGCTGCGATGCGAGGGAATACGGATCTCCACATCCTGCGGGCCCAGTAAACCGGCGAGCTCTCCGCCATCGTAACCGGTAAGCGCGATGATAGTCATATCGCGCGTTACCGCGGCTTCTACTGCTTTCACGATATCGCGGCTGTTGCCGCGGGTTGAAATGGCCAGCAGGATGTCCCCTGCATGGCCCAGTGCACGAACCTGCTTGGCGTAAATCTCGTCGTGCAGACGATCGTTACCAATCGCCGTTAGCAGCACATTATCGGCGCTGAGGGCAATTGCAGGCAGGCTCGGGCGTTCGGTCTCAAAACGGTTGATCATACTGGCAGCAAAATGCTGGGCATTGGCACTGGAGGTTCCGTTGCCACAACTCAGGATTTTGTTCCCATTCAACAGCGACTGCACGATGGTCATCGCAGCGCGGGAAATCGCATCGGGAAGCGCTTCCGCTGCGGCGATTTGTGTTTGAATACTCTCAGTAAAACAGACTTTAATTCTTTCCAGCACGTCATTCACCTGGTTAGTTTTCGCGGTCTTCGACCTGTCATTCAGCGCCGTTACTCAGCGGTAAACGCATTGGGCAGCCATTCAACCCGTTCCCCGGTAATGGCGACCACATCAAAACGGCAGTCGACCGTGTCAAAGCTTTGACCACGGCTATGCAGCCAAAGTGCTGCCGCTCGCAATAGTTTTTGTTGTTTACTGCGGGTGATGCTGGCTACCGCCCCACCAAAATGGTCAGAACGGCGATAGCGAACCTCAACAAAAACCCATATTTGCCGGTCACGCATAATCAGATCGAGTTCCCCCGATCGGTAGCGAACATTCGCGGCGACAAAGCGCAGACCGGCTGTTTCCAGCAGGCGGCGCGCCTGTTTTTCACGCATCGCCCCCTGCTGCTGTCGACTCAGGATGCCGGAACGATTTGCCCCTGACGATACTGGCTCCATGCTAACTTCCTGTTAATCACGCAGTCCTGTGTTGCGCTCAGATTGCCGGTATTGCCTTTCAGCTGGAAGCCCGGCAGCTGGCGCATTTCACTGAAGTGGTTGGCCAGAGACCAGGCATCAATGCCCATCGCATACAGGCGAACCAGTGAGTAGTCATTGTTAAACTTCTTCGCCGCCTGCTGCATCAGCGCGGTGTTTGCGCCGGAGAGCAGCGGAACATCGCTGAATTGCAGGCCGTCCAGCTCCAGACGATAGTCCGGGCCGGCACCGGCCTGGTTGCTGCGCGAACTCGCATACAGGCTGACGTTATCACGGCTGCTGACGCGCATCGCGATCATTGGCTTAATCAGCGTCAGCTCGCTCTGCGTGGCGATAATATAGACAGAGTCCACGCTGCCGCCGGAGCTGGCGGTATCCGCAGCCGGGGCATCGCTCACCGGAGCCGGAATGTTCAGACCGGCAATAGTCACGCCCTGAGGCTGGGCTGGCTGCACGTTAACCGGGGTGCCGCTCAGGCGAATACCCGCGCCGCTGTTGATGCCCTGTTTCAGTTCAGCGGTAGAACCAAACTGCTGCTGCAGTACAGTGCCGCCACCCAGCTGCTGCCACTCGGTAGCGAAGGCTTTGATGACGCGGTCGCCCAGCGAGCTGCGCGGTACCAGCAGCAGCGGCGAGCGCTTGCCCTGATCCCACATATGATGCGCGGCATCGCGCGCTTCGTCTTCAGGAGAAAGCGCAAAGTAGCAAATATTCGGACGGTTCTGGATCGTTTCCGGCTCGTTAAGCGCCAGCACGTTAAGCGCTGTCGGGCTGGCGACCACCTGCTCAACCTGATTTTTCAGCAGCGGACCCACAACCAGCGTGGCACCGTCGTTCTGTGCCTGGGTCAGCAGCTGATCCACCGGCTGGGTGCTGGTGTCATAAACCTGAACCTGGGTGCTGCCTGACGGGGCTGCTGTTTCCACGCTGCTGGACGCCACCGGCTGTGGCTGTGCGGCATCCGGTTGAGTCGTGCCGTCCGTCGGTGCGGCTGACGGACTGACCACCGCATTGGCATCGGTCGCCGCAGCGTCAGGATTGGCTGTGGCATCAGGTGCCTGAATCGGCGCCGCAGGCGCAGCGGACTGCATCAGCGTACCGTTCTTCGCGTCGTTAAAACCCTGCTGGATGGCGTTGGCAAAGACCTGCGCCTGGCCGCTCAGCGGCAGCAGCAGAGCGATTTTACCGGTCGACCCCTGCTGGAAGTTCTTTACCTGGCTTAACGCCGACGGCAGCATTTTTGCCGCCGGGTTGTACGGATAGCGGTTCTGCCAGTCACTGATACCGGCCTTCAGCATATCAGGATCGTTGCTGTTGGCTTTATACACGCCCAGCAGATCCAGCCACCCTTGCAGCACGTTCTCGTTTGCATTGATGGTCACGTTGTTCAGCTGATCCTGCGTCATCTGACTCAGTGCCTGCCAGGTGGCATCGATATTTGCCTGCTTCTCAGCCGGGTTGGCGAGCAGCGGTTCCTGAGCAATATAGGCACGCAGCACGTCCAGCGTCGGGCGGCCCTGGCCAATCGCGATCTGTAACTGGTAGTAGCGGGCCTGCTGATCTTTCGAGAGCGATGCGACATCAACCTGCTTCAGCCTGTCGGCCGCCAGCGGGAAATTCTGCTCAATCACGTGCAGCTGCGCCTGCAACAGCAGCTGTTCCTGGCTCTGGGTGGCATCAAGCTGCTGCGGCAGCTGGGAGAGCTGCTGATTAGCCTGCGGCAGTTTGCCTTCATTCAACAGTGCTCTGATTGCGAGTAATTGCCAGCCAACCTTGTTATCATCTGAACTTTGCTGCATCTGCTGCAGATAATAGTCAGAGGTGCCGGTGGCAGCGCCCTGGACATTCGCCGGTGGCGTTTGCGGTGCCTGGCCGGTACATCCGGCAAAAATCAGGGCGGCCAGCAGAAGCGGCAGGCTGCGCCCGGCTTTGCTACGAACTACTTTCGAAGGAAGCATACTGTATCCAGTGATGTTTTTTTCAAGATGCTCAATATTAAATCGGCTATTCGGATCAAACAATGAAACAACACGATCGGGCAGATATTTCTGCCAGCACGCTCTATATCGTTCCAACACCGATTGGTAACCTGGGCGATATCACCCAGCGGGCACTGACGGTGCTTGCGAGCGTCGATCTGATCGCTGCGGAAGATACACGTCATACCGGACTGTTGCTACAACATTTCGCCATCAATGCGCGGCTCTTCGCATTGCACGACCATAACGAACAGCAGAAAGCAGAATCGCTGCTGGCGAAGCTCCGTGAGGGACAAAGCATAGCCTTAGTTTCCGATGCCGGCACGCCGCTGATCAACGATCCGGGCTATCATCTGGTGCGTTTATGCCGCGAAGCGGGGATCCGCGTGGTGCCGCTGCCGGGTGCCTGTGCTGCGGTAACAGCATTAAGTGCGGCGGGGTTACCGTCCGATCGATTCTGTTACGAAGGTTTTCTGCCCGCCAAAAGCAAAGGTCGCTGCGATACCCTGCGCGCGCTGGAGCAGGAGCCGCGCACGCTGATTTTTTATGAATCCACCCACCGTTTAATCGATAGTTTGCAGGATATGGTGACGGTACTGGGGCCAGACCGTTATGTGGTGCTGGCGCGTGAAATCACCAAAACCTGGGAGTCGATTCAGGGCGCGCCGGTGGGCGAGCTGCTGGCGTGGGTGCTGGAAGATGAGAACCGCCGCAAAGGCGAAATGGTGCTGATCGTGGAAGGTTATCACGCCGAAGAGGATGCACTGCCGCCGGAAGCGCTGCGCACGCTGGCGCTGCTGCAGGCCGAACTGCCGCTGAAAAAAGCCGCAGCGCTGACCGCCGAAATTCACGGGGTGAAAAAAAATGCCCTGTATAAGTACGCCCTTGAGCAGCAGGGTGAGTGACAACTCATAGAAAACGCTATACACTGCGCGCCGAAGCTGACCAGACAGTCGCCGCTTTGTTGCCGTCCCCCCTCGGGGGAGACAGACAGAGGGGAGGAAAGTCCGGGCTCCATAGGGCAGGGTGCCAGGTAACGCCTGGGGGGCGCAAGCCCACGACCAGTGCAACAGAGAGCAAACCGCCGATGGCCCACGCAAGTGGGATCAGGTAAGGGTGAAAGGGTGCGGTAAGAGCGCACCGCGCGGCTGGTAACAGTTCGCGGCACGGTAAACTCCACCCGGAGCAAGGCCAAATAGGGGTTCATAAGGTACGGCCCGTACTGAACCCGGGTAGGCTGCTTGAGCCAGTGAGCGATTGCTGGCCTAGATGAATGACTGTCCACGACAGAACCCGGCTTAACGGTCAGCTTCAACTCATTCGATAAAGACCCGCTTCGGTGGGTTTTTTGCTTACCCTCTACAGAATTTATATCGGTAGATCAATCACCAGCGCCCGCAGCGGCGTTTCTGCCGTCAGCAGAACGCTCTCTTCTTCCCGCAGAAATGCGCCATCCCCGCAGGTGAGGGCTTCCTGCTCGTGCGAGTGGGTAACTGCCGTAAAGGCGCCGTGGATCGACTGTAAATAGGCGCGTGGCCCGTGCAGGAGAACCTGATAGCTTTCACCCGGCTGTAATACCACCTGGTGAATCCACACCTGCTGCCGGAGCTGCAGGCTGCCTTCGCTACCGTCGGGGGAAGCCAGCAGGGTGCAGGTTTTATCTTCCGGTACTGCAATCCGCTGTACGCGATTATTTTCTCTTTCCGGGCAGGCATCCAGCCACAGCTGAAGCCGCGTCAGGCTGCTCTCTTTGCTAATATTGTGCTCGCTGTAGCTGATCCCCGGCTGGGTGGCCAGCAGCAGCGCCTCACCGGCACGCGCTGTTTCGTGATTGCCTTCGCTGTCGCGATATTCGGCTTCACCCTGCAATATCAGGTTCAGCACGTCGACTTTCGGATAGGTTCTGGGTTGAAAGGAAGCCCCTGGTGCCAGCACTTCCTGGTTGAGTACGCGAAGTGAAGCGTACCCCAGTAATTTGGGATCGAAATAGTGACCGAAGGAGAAAGTATAGCGAGCCTGAAGCCAGCCATAATCGGCTTTGCCACACTGTTGCGCTGTACGACTAACGATCATGCTGTTCTCCTTAGTAAATCGGGGCTGGCCCGACCATTTATTATTCGGTTATGGTAAGTTTCTGGACTGGTGAATGCCAGCCAGTTAATCTGCTCGGCATATTCAAATTTCCTGACAGAGAAAAGCTATGGCTAAAGATCGTGCTCTGACGCTTGAAGCGCTACGTGTAATGGATGCCATCGATCGCCGCGGCAGTTTTGCTGCCGCAGCAGATGAGCTGGGCCGCGTCCCCTCTGCGTTGAGCTACACCATGCAGAAACTGGAAGAGGAGCTGGACGTGGTGTTGTTTGACCGGTCCGGTCATCGCACCAAATTTACCAACGTCGGGAGGATGCTGCTTGAACGCGGGCGCGTGCTGCTGGAAGCCGCCGACAAGCTGACTACCGATGCGGAAGCGCTGGCTCGCGGCTGGGAAACGCATCTGACGATTGCCACCGAAGCGCTGGTGTCCACCGAGCTGCTATTCCCGCTGGTGGAAAAACTGGCAGATAAAGCCAACACTCAGGTTTCGCTGATGACCGAGGTGCTGGCCGGGGCGTGGGAACGGCTTGAGCAGGGGCGCGCCGATATTGTGATTGCGCCCGATATGCATTTCCGCGCCTCTTCCGAGATCAACACCCGCAAGCTTTATTCACTGATGAGCGTCTACGTTGCCAGCCCCGATCATCCGATTCATCAGGAGCCGGAGCCGCTTTCCGAAACCACCCGGGTGAAATATCGCGGTATTGCGGTGGCGGATACCGCGCGTGAAAGGCCGGTATTAACCGTGACCCTGCTGGATAAACAGCAGCGCCTGACCGTCAGTACCATTGAAGATAAACACCGTGCTTTACTGGCGGGCCTGGGCGTCGGCACCATGCCTTACAGCATGGTTGAGCAGGATATTGCCGAAGGGCGTCTGCGCGTGGTCAGCCCGGAATATACCCGTGAAGTGGATATTATTATGGCCTGGCGGCGCGACAGTATGGGGGAAGCCAAGGCCTGGTGCCTGCGGGAAATCCCGAAGCTGCTGGCGAAGCGCCAGGGATAAAGTCCGCAGGCACGGTATTCCTTTACGGTGCAGGCGTAGCCGAGCTTTCCTGAGAATGCTCAATGCCATTAAATGTTGAGAACGTTTCGTAGTAGTAGTGACCCACGAAGGCAACATAGCACAGCATCACGGCGGCGAGGCAGAAAGAGAGAGTCTTGATCATGGTTTCACTCCAGGAAGTTGGCTTCCGGTTAATCCGCATTTGCGTTCACATCAGTAAAGATACGTAAGTGCGAATTGGGAGAATTTGTTCCAGATCAATAAAGGATGTTGAACATCGGGGGCGAAAAGAAAATCGCCCCGGATGTTAATGTGCGGGATCAGGGAAAGCGTTCGTCGCGTCCGTGCGGTTCGTCCCAGTTAAATGCCGGGCCTATCGAAATCACCCCACTCGGGTTGATGGTTTTATGGCTGCAGTAGTAGTGGTGGCGAATGTGAGGCAGGTTTACCGTGTCAGCAATGCCCGGCAGCTGATAAATCTCGCGCAGGAAGCCGCTCAGATTGAGGTAGTCGCCAATGCGGTGCTTATCGCATTTAAAATGCGTGACATACACCGGATCGAAGCGTACCAGCGTGGTCCACAGGCGTAAATCGGCTTCGGTCAGACGATTGCCGGTCAGATAGCGCCGTTGCCCCAGAATCTGCTCCAGACGATCCAGCGAGCTGAAAAGCGCCGTCACCGCTTCATCATAGGCCGGCTGACTGGTGGCAAAACCCGACTTATACACGCCGTTGTTTACCGTATCGTAGATCCAGCCGTTCAGTTCATCGATCTCATCGCGCAGTTCAGCCGGGTAATAATCCCCGGCGCGGGCGCCAACGCCGTCGAACGCGCTGTTAAACATGCGAATAATGTCGGCGGATTCATTACTGACGATGGTGTGCTGATGTTTGTCCCACAGAACCGGCACCGTAACGCGGCCGGTGTAGGTCGGGTCGGCATGCAGATACAGCTGATAGAGATATTCGTTCTGATACAGGCTGTCGCCGGTGACATCGGGGAAATCTTCGTCAAACGTCCAGCCGTTCTCCAGCATCAGTGGATGAACAACCGAAACTGAAATCATCGACTCCAGCCCTTTCAGCTGGCGCATAATCAGCGTGCGGTGTGCCCACGGGCAGGCGAGGGATACGTATAAATGGTAGCGGTCGGCTTCGGCGCGGAAGCCACCTTTACCGTGTGGACCGGCGCTGCCGTCGGCCGTGACCCAGTTGCGGAATACCGCTTCTGAACGTTTAAAGCGGCCGCCGGTAGACTTGGTGTCGTACCAGTTATCGTGCCATACGCCATCAATTAGCTGTCCCATCGTTCCTCCCTAAAAATGAAAGGGCGAGGATATGCTCCTCGCCCCGGATTCTTCACTGTTATAAGTGTAGTGGAATTACCACTTTTTACCCAGCAGACGGTCGATGCTGTATGCGCCAGGTCCCACCAGGCCCAGCAGCAGGTAGCCGCCGGAGATTGACAGGTTTTTCATAAACATAATGGAGTTCGGGCCTTCCGCAAAGTTAGTGTGGAAGATAAACGCCGTGAGCAGCGTAAAGGCGGCAGTGAACAGCGCGGTGAAGCGGGTCAGGAAGCCGAAAAGAATGGCCAGACCGCCGCCGAACTCCAGCAGAATGGTCAGCGGCAGGAAGAAGCCCGGCACGCCCATCGCTTCCATATACTGCTGCGTACCGGCGTAACCGGTGATTTTTCCCCAGCCTGCAACGATAAACAGAATTGGCATCAGGATGCGAGCCACTAAGAAACCGGTATCTTCTAATTTTTTCATAATCATCCCCAACAAGAATTTTATGGGCCGTGCTATCAGGCGGACCCTGTTTTACCGTGGCCTGACGCTGCTTTAGCGCTCAGTGCCGTTCGTTGCTGGAGATAATAGACGGGGAGTCTGGCTATTGTAAGCGAGATAATCTGTCGAAGTTGTTCAAGAAAATTGGAAAGGATGGCCGCAAAGGGCGATGCGGCCAGAATTTACCGTTTTGGCAGGGCGTTACGCACCATGCGCCAGGTGCTCCATGCACCGATACCGCGCTTCGCCCAGCGGGTCAAAAAGCGCGGGTTGCGCACCGACCAGATGGCAAAAACGCCGCTGCCAATCGCCAGATAGCGTTTGGCATTAACCAGGCTCAGCCAGCCCCGATCGTAACGATCGGTAGCCTCCAGCCAGTCTTTACGCCCGGCGCTTAAATCCAGACGCTGCTGTTGAATAAGGCGCAACAAATCGGCGGTACGTTTTTCACGGTCGCGACGGCTCATTACTCATCCTCCAGCAGCTGGCGATCGCTGGCAAGTTCCTTACGGGTGGCGCTGAGCAGAGTGGAGCGCCGCGATTTTGCCAGCGTCCACAGGCCGAAAATCAGCGCCAGCGCAAACAGAACGCCGGTGGTGATGGCCATCGCCATCAGACGGTATTGCGCATCAACCGCCCAGATAACCAGAACCATCAGGCTCATCAGGCCAAATGCGGTGAACAGCAGGGTCAGGCCGACCATGATCATCATCTGAATCAGGTTGGCTTTTTCCGCTTCCAGCTCAACCACCGCCAGCCGCACGCGGGTTTCAACAATGCCCACCAGCGTGGTGATGATGCGCTGTCCGATGTTAATGACCCCTTTGCCGGGGCCATGATTTTGCTGATTATCGGCCATATTAGCGACGGGTCAGCAGAACGCCCAGTACCACACCGACCGCTGCACCGATACCCACGCTGGTCCACGGGTTGTCACGGACGTAAACGTCAGCGCGGTCCGCTGCTTCACGGGTGGTCTGTGCAATGCGCTCACCGGAATCACCCAGGCGGGCACGGGTATTTTTCAGCGCGCTTTGCGCTTTGCTGTGCAGTTTTTCCAGTTCAGTTTTCGACTTTTCACTGGAGGTACTCAGCACTTCTTCCAGCGTATCGGCGAGGGTTTTCAGCTCAGCGCGCAGATGTTCTGACGTGGTATCTTTAGACATGGAGAACTCCTTACTTGTGTTGAATGTCATGGCAAACTGCCGACCTCAGTAGGGCGCAGCCTGCACTTCCTTCAGCTCACGTTGAGCGTCAGCCAGTTTCTTTTCCCGTTTAGCGATTTTTTTGCTGTCGCCACCCTTGTTTCGCTCCTGCTGCAGTTCCTGTTCCCGCTCGGTCACTTTTTTCTGATGCTGCTGAATCTTTTCCTGATGGGCTTTGCGTACGTTTTCATCCGAGCAGTTAGCGCGCGTTTCGGTCAGCGCACGCTCCAGGCCATTAATCTGGCGCTGGTTATTATGCTGGCGGGCGAAATCGATTTCTTTCTGAATAGCCTGTTCTTTTTGCTGGCAAAGCGGTCCTGCCTGAGCCAGTGAGGCCACAGTCATCAGAGCCAGAGCGAGTGTTAAGCGGTATTTCATAGAATGGCGACCTTCCTTTGCAATGACAGCCGTCTGGGCTGTCGGGTTCCTGGACACAGGGTGATTTAGGGATTTTTAAGCATAGACAGAAAACGAGAAAAGCTCAAAACAGAACGGGAAATTCCCCTCACCGTTCTGAGGGGCGAGGGGCAATTACGTTCGCAGACTGATGCGATTCACCCAGTTTGCCGCGCCGTGGCCTTCCTGACGGGCAATATCGAAACCATACGGCAGCAGCTCGCGGAGCACTTTTTCCGCCGCGTCGCTTTGCTCCTGTGAGTCGAATCTAATTACCAGTGAATCGTGGTCTGGGGTAATACTTTTAATGCGAATCCCCTGGGCGGTGAGCGACTGATAGACATAAAAGCCGTCGGGCAGGCTGTTGCCCTGGCGCAGAGTGCGGATCTGCAGTGCGGCTTCACTGCGAAACAGCGCGGGCAGCAGCGTAACGACCAGCGTCAGCGTCAACAGAGAAGCGGCCAACAACCCCAGCCAGGGCACGATGCGTAAAAGTCTGGCCGGAAGTTTGAACAGAGAGGACATGGTTACTGGCCTCCCTGCGACGTTTTTTTCCGCCACAGTACATACAACGAGCCGCAAAGGCCGAAGACCAGCAGCACCAGCGGCAGCAGCATCAGGCAAAACATCAGCTGATCTTCATATTTACGGAACAGCGGCGTTTTGCCCAGCGCAAAGCCCAGCACGGTCAGAATCAGCACCCACAGCAGACCGCTCATCCAGTTAAAGAACTGGAAGCGCGCATTGCTGAGGCCGGAAAGCCCGGCGATGGTGGGTAACAGCGTGCGAACAAATGCGATAAAGCGTCCAATCAGTAGTGCCGACAGGCCGTGGCGGTGAAACAGCTGGTGCGCACGCTGATGGTACTGAGCGGGAAGATGTGAAAGCCATTTTTGTACCAGCGGCGTATTGCCGAGCCACTTGCCCTGAATGTAACTGACCCAGCAGCCCAGGCTGGCGGCGGTGGTAAGGATAAACAGCGTGAGTGGAAAATTCATCGTGCCTTTCGCTATCAGCACGCCGACCAGAATCAGCAGGCTGTCACCGGGCAGGAACGCCGCCGGAAGCAGGCCATTTTCCAGAAACAGAATCATAAACAGGATGAAGTAAAGCGCCCAGACCAGCGTCGGGTCGGCCAGCGTGACGTAATCTTGCTGCCATAAGGCGTGGATTAAATCTTTAAAAATATCCATCAATAGTCCTGAACATCATAGTTGGCCCGATTTAACGCAATTCTACATGCTGAATTCATCGTTTTAGTGATGCAGATGCTGCGGGCGGCTGAACAGCGTGGCCAGAAAAAGCATCGAAAGCTTAAAGCTTTTTACAAAGGGTAAAAAAAGAAGATAACTGTAACAAAGTTAAGCAGGTCTGGACAGGAAGAAACACCGGACCAGGGATGTTTTACCGTTGCAGCGGTCCGGCGTGAAGGAGTTTTACACTGGCTGACATAAGTGAACGAAAGCTGACTCAATCTATTAAGAAAGACCTACTTTTCGTCGTTGGCGATGCTATCCAGAGCGATAACCGGATTTTCAGCAAACATGTAGCGGTCTACGTTAAATTCAAAGTCATCTGTCGTGGCGTTGAACAGCATCTGGCGGGTATTCTCCAGGTGTTGCCACATTGCCAGCTTGCTCCCTGCCGGGTCCTTGCGGATCAGCGCCTTGAGGATGTTATCGTGATCTTCGCACCAGCTCTCTATCGAGCGCTCGTCGATATGTTCATGCAGTTTTAGCCAGTACGGGTTGTACAATCGATGCAACCACATTTTTTCAACAATTGCCGCCAGCGCGCTGTTCTGCGTAGAGAGCGCAATCTGCACGTGGAATTTCATATCCCACTCGGAGTCACGGAAGCGATCTTCCTGCCGCGCCTGCTCCTGAATAGACATCAGTTGCACGATATCCTGGCGGGTCACCTGGGTGGCGGCAAACTCGGCAACGTTGCTTTCTATCAGCTGACGGGCCTGCAGCAGCTCAAAGGGACCGAAGCTGGCAAACTCCAGCTGGCTATTAGTGGTTACGCTTTTCTTTTGCTGCTGTGACACCACATGTATGCCGGAACCTTTACGCACTTCTACATAGCCTTCCACTTCCAGCATGATGATCGCCTCGCGCACCACGGTCCGGCTGACGCTCATCTCTTCCGCAATAAAGCGCTCGGCGGGCAGCTTGTCGCCAATCTGATACTGGCCCTGTTCAAGGCGCAGTTTTAACTCAGCTGCCAGCTGCTGATAGAGACGACGTGAGTCGATCTGTTGCATGGTTCACGCTCCGATACACAATGATTTGCTGAAACCTGTTATACCACTTTCCCCGTGTTAAAAAAACAGACGCTCGTTAAGGTCTTGAACCACCGAATACTCTGTATGGTACTGAACGGGTTTTAAAGATGTTATACCTTTTTATCTGAGATTAAGACCGCGATACTCAGAATGAAGTCATCATCAATATTTTTATATTTTCATGTAAAACATGTAGTTATATTTATAATTGTAATTGGTAGACGCTAATCACCCGCAGTTAATAGTGTTTTTTGTGATCTGTTTCTCACTATTTATTCAGCGCCTGGCACAATTGGTATGATAACTTTGCTGGTATTGAAACACAGAACTTTCCAGGGGATACCAGATGCAGACGCTGAACCGTGATAATTTTCCCGGCCGCCAGGATGCCGAACGCGTGATCCAGTTCGGTGAGGGCAATTTTCTTCGCGCCTTTATCGACTGGCAGTTAGACCTGTTAAACGAGCATACCGGACTTGATGCTGGCGTGGTGGTGGTCAGGCCGCGTAACAGCGCGGCTAAGCGCAGCCTGAACGGCCAGCAGGGGCTGTATACCACGCTGATCCGCGGCATTAACGACGAGGGGAAGGTGGTCAGCGAAGCGCGGCTGATCCGCTCGGTTAATCGCGAAATTCATCCGGTCGATGACTACGACGAGTTCCTGGCGCTGGCGCGTAATCCGGAGATGAAGTTTGTCTTCTCCAATACCACCGAAGCGGGCATCAGCCTGGATGCTGCCGACACGCGGGACAGCGCTCCCCCGATCAGCTTCCCGGCCAAGCTGACCCAACTGCTGCTGGAGCGCTGGCAGCATTTTGATGGTGCGGCCGATAAAGGCTGGGTGATCCTGCCCTGCGAACTGATCGACGATAACGGTGCCGCGCTGCGTGAGCTGGTGCTGCGGCTGGCTCGCGAGTGGCAGCTGCCGGCGGCGTTCACTCAGTGGATTGAGCAGAACAATACCTTCTGCTCAACGCTGGTGGACCGCATCGTAACCGGCTACCCCGACAATGCCGCCGATCTGCACGCTGAGCTGGGCTATCGCGACGACTATCTGGTGGCGGGTGAAGTTTACTACCAGCTGATTATTGAAGGGCCGGAATGGGTGGCCCAGGCATTGCACCTGGACCAGCTGCCGCTGAATATTCGCATGGTTGACGATATTGCCCCGTATAAGGCGCGCAAAGTGGCGATCCTCAACGGCGCACACACTGCGATGGTGCCGGTGGCGTTTCTCGCCGGACTGGATACCGTCGGTGAAGCAATGGACGACGCGGAGGTGGCCGCCTTTATTGATGCCACGCTGCGCCAGGAGATTATCCCAACGCTGGAGCAGTCCCCGGAAGAGCTGAATGCCTTTGCCGATGCGGTGCTCAACCGTTTCCGTAACCCGTTTATCCGCCACCAGCTCAGCGCGATAGCGTTAAACGGCATGACTAAGTTCCGCACCCGACTGCTGCCCGCGCTGCTGACGCAGGTTGAACAGCAGGGCGCTCCGTCTCCGCGCCTGAGCTTTGCCTTTGCGGCACTGCTGGCGTACTACCGCGGCGAGCGCAACGGCACCCGCTACGCGCTGCAGGACGATGCCCACTGGCTGGAGCGCTTCGCTACGCTGTGGCAGCTGGCGGAGGCACACGACATTCCCCTCAGCCAGCTGGTCAACGACGTGCTGTCCGATGCAGCCCACTGGGGGCAGGATCTGAATCGTCTTCCGGGCCTGACGGCGAGCGTGACCGCTCAGCTGGAGCAGATTATTACCGTTGGTATGCGCGCCGCGCTGGCGCAGATTAAGTAAGGTATTCGCGATGCAAAGTCTGATAAAAATTCACGATCTGGATAATGTTGCCGTCGCGCTGCGCGACCTGGAAGAGGGTGAGGAGGTCACTATTGGCCAGCATTCCGTCGTGCTGGCCCAGCCGGTGGGGCGCGGGCACAAATTTGCCCTTCAGCCGCTGGAAACCGGCGATTTGGTGATGAAGTATGGCCTGCCGATCGGGCACGCTACCCGCTCCGTAGCGCCCGGCGAAATCATCCACTCACAGAACGCGCGTACAAATTTGAGCGATCTGGATGAATATGAATATCTGCCTGACTTCGCTACCGTGCCGCCGCAGGCTGCGGACCGCGAGGTGCAGATCTTCCGCCGGGATAATGGTGATGTCGGCATCCGCAACGAACTGTGGATACTGCCAACGGTTGGCTGCGTCAACGGTATCGCCCGGCAGATCCTGCAGCGATTCCTGAAGGAGACCAACCAGGCGGAAGGCATCGACGGCGTGCATCTGTTCAGCCATACCTTTGGATGTTCACAGCTGGGGCAGGACCATGAAAACACCCGAACCATGCTGCAAAACATGGTGCGCCATCCGAACGCCGGTGCGGTGCTGGTGATCGGCCTCGGCTGCGAAAATAACCAGGTGGACGAGTTCCGCCAGACGCTGGGCGCGTATGACGACAGCCGCGTGCGCTACATGATTTGCCAGCAGCAGGATGATGAAGTGGAAGCGGGGCTGGAGCAGCTGCACGCGCTGTACGAAATGATGCGGCACGACCAGCGCCAGCCGGGCAAACTCAGCGAGCTGAAGTTCGGCCTGGAGTGCGGCGGCTCGGACGGCCTGTCCGGCATCACCGCCAACCCGCTGCTGGGCCGCTTCTCGGACCAGATGATCGCCAACGGCGGCACCACGGTGCTGACCGAGGTACCGGAAATGTTTGGTGCGGAACGTATTCTGATGAGCCGCTGCCGCGATGAAGCGACCTTCGACAAAACCGTCAGCATGGTCAACGACTTTAAGAAATACTTTATCGCCCACAACCAGCCGATCTATGAAAACCCGTCACCGGGCAACAAAGCGGGCGGTATCACCACGCTGGAAGAGAAGTCGCTGGGCTGCACGCAAAAAGCCGGGCAGAGCCAGGTGGTGGACGTGCTGAAGTACGGCGAGCGGCTGAAGGAGCCAGGCCTGAACCTGCTGAGCGCACCGGGTAACGATGCGGTAGCGACCAGCGCACTGGCCGGTGCAGGCTGCCATATGGTGCTGTTCAGTACCGGGCGCGGCACGCCGTACGGCGGATTTGTGCCGACGGTAAAACTGGCGACCAACAGCGAGCTGGCAAAGAAGAAGCCGCACTGGATCGACTTCGATGCCGGTCAGCTGATTCATGGTACCGAAATGCCGGAACTGCTGGCGAGCTTTGTGGATACCATCGTTGAGATTGCTAACGGGCGACCGGCGCGCAATGAAGTGAATGAATTCCGCGAGCTGGCAATCTTTAAAAGTGGTGTGACGCTGTAAGGCTGAAGGAGGGATACTGCGGACTGTGGCAGGAGGCATTGACGGTCTGCGGTGAGTTCAGCATTGATAGCCGATTAAACTTGTACGCTGCCTGTTGCGGGCGTTGCGGCCTGGTTTCCCGCTGAGAGGGAAACCAGGCCAGTCAGGACTACTCTTGAGTCTGTGATTTCGCCACGCGGCGATCTTCCGCCATACAGGCCGCTGCGGTAAACAGAATATCCGCCGATGAGTTAAGAGCGGTTTCCGCAGAATCCTGCAGCACGCCGATAATAAAGCCGACCGCCACGACCTGCATCGCAACCTCATTCGGAATACCGAACATATTACAGGCCACCGGGATCAGCAGCAGCGAGCCGCCGGCCACGCCGGAGGCACCGCAGGCACAGATCGACGCCACCAGGCTCAGCAGAATGGCCGTGCCGACATCGACATGAATCCCCAGCGTATTCACCGCCGCCAGCGTCAGCACGGTAATGGTAATTGATGCCCCGGCCATACTGATATTGGCCCCGATCGGGATCGAGACGGAGTAGGTGTCTTCATCCAGATTCAGTTTTTTCGCCAGCGCCATATTCACCGGGATATTCGCCGCCGAGCTGCGGGTAAAGAAGGCGGTCACGCCGCTTTCACGCAGGCAGGTAAACACCAGCGGATACGGGTTGCGACGGATCTGCCACCACACCAGAATCGGGTTAAATACCAGCGCCATCAGTAGCATACAGCCCAGCAGCAGGCCCAGCAGATGCGCGTAATCCCACAGCGCTTCAAAGCCGGTTGAGGCCAGAATCGAACCGACCAGGCCGAAGATACCGATCGGCGCAAAGCGGATCACTACGCGTACCAGGCGGGTCACGGCATCAGACGCATCGCTGAGGAAGGCGCGGGTGGTGGCGCTGCTGTGGCGGAACGCCAGGCCCAGGCCGATACCCCATACCAGAATGCCGATGTAGTTGGCTTTCATCAGCGCTTCAATCGGGTTGGCCACCATGCTCATCAGCAGGCCGTCGAGCACTTCCAGAATGCCGGAAGGCGGGGTGATTTCGGTACTCGCCGCGCGCAGCGTCAGGCTCTGCGGCAGCAGGTGGCTGGCGATTACTGCCACCACGGCGGCGCAGAAGGTGCTGAGCAGATACAGCATAACGATCGGGCGAATATTGGTTTTCTGCCCCTGCTGATGGCTGGCGATAGATGCAATCACCAGCACCAGAACCAGAACAGGCGCAACGGCTTTCAGGGCGCTAACGAACAGCTCGCCCAGCAGGCCCACGGCCAGCGCATTGCTTTTTGAGAACCAGGCCAGCGCGATACCCGCCAGCAGTCCGATCATGATTTGTGTTACCAGGCTTCCCTGCATCAGGCGCTGGATGACTCCGCGCCCGCTGTTTTCTCTACTCATAATTTTAAATCACTGTCGTTATCTATAGTTCTGCCGCACGGCACTACATTGCGGCGGCTTATGTGTGTTTGCGCAGGGAAGTATAAGGAAATGTTCTGTCAGGGGAAGCGAAAATTCGGAATTAGCCGCTATCGGTCGGCATAAAGCAGTGCTGCGGCAGGAGAGGCCCGCAGCATTACGTAATTGGGAAGATTAGCGGTCTGAAGCGGGTTCCTGAGCATCGGCCGGGAATACCACGCCGGTCTGGCGGCGGATTTCCGTCAGCAGCCGCGCCACGCTTAACGAGTAGTTCAGGCCGGGGTGATTAATCTCATTGGTTTCAATCAGGCGTGCAAAGGTTTCCGCCTCATACAGCATGGTATTGATATGCTGCGGCTGAGTGAGGTCCTGCGGCTTCGCGCCGCGCGCCACGAAACTGACGTTCTGGCATTCAGAAACGTGCTCGATGACCAGTGAACCAGCCTCCCCCTGGATCTCGCTCGGCATCACCGACTGGCTGATTTTGGAATGCTGCACGGTCACGTCAAAGCTGCCGTAGTCCAGCAGCACGGTGCCTGCACCATCCACGCCGCTTTCCAGCCGCGTGGCGCTGGCGGTGACCTTCTGCGGCTCACCCCACAGGCTGACTGCGGTGCCCAGGCAGTAGTAGCCAATATCCATAATCGAGCCGTTCGACCAGCGCGGATTAAAGGTATTCGGGTTTTCACCGTCAAGGTAGCGCTGGTAGCGGGATGAATACTGGCAGTAATTAATCAGCGCCTTACGCAGCACGCCGATCTTCGGCAGCGACTGTTGTAAAACCTGGAAGTTCGGCAGGCTGGCGGTTTTGAACGCCTCGAACAGCACCACCTGATGTTCCCGCGCACAGGCGACCATCTCTTCCACTTCACGCAGGTTTGACGCCAGCGGTTTTTCGCAGATGACGTGCTTGCGATGACGCAGGAACAGCAGCGACTGCGGGCAGTGCAGGGCGTTCGGGCTGGCAATATAAACGGCATCGATCAGATCGGACTGGGCCATCGCTTCCAGCGAGTCAAAAAGTTGTTCTACCGGGTAATCGTTGGCGAAAGTCTGTGCCTGTTCCAGCGTACGTGAATAGACGGCGGTCAGCTTAAATTTACCCGTTTCATGAGCGGCATCGACAAACTGACGGGTGATCCAGTTGGTTCCAACGACGGCAAAGCGAATCATAGTATAGTCCGTTCTCTGGGATGGCCGGGCGCACCGGGGCGGTAGCGGCCAAAAAGGGAAAAAGCAGATTAACATGCGATGACGCTGGCGCAATGGCTAAAAACGCCCTGTCGCCGCAGCGGTCACGATTTGATTTTTCGCAGCGGCTCTCGCACGATAGAGAAAAGAATTTCGGGGTAAAACGATGTCCATTGGCACTAAACATGCACTTAACTGGACCAGCATTCTGGTAGCGATCCCGGTCGGGCTGGTGGCGTCGCTGGTCACGTTGGGTTTTCGTAAACTGATCGAGCTGATCGACGGGCTGGTGTTCAGTGGGGAGCAGGACATCACCGAAGCTATGCACGTTTACCCCTGGTATTTTTGGCCGCTAATCGTCGGCGTCGGCGGGCTGATTGCCGGATTTTTTCTGCGCTACGCCACGGCATTAGAACAAAAGGAGACTATTCGCACCGACTATCTGGACGTGATCAACGCCCGGCTGGATAGCGTGCCGACCCGCACCTCGCTGTTTCGCGGCCTCTCCTCGCTGGCCAGTATCAGCAGCGGTGCCTCCATCGGCCGGGAAGGGCCGATGGTGCAATTATCTGCGCTGAGCGGCAGCCTGATGGGGCGCTGGCTGTTTAAATCCCTGCCGCTGAAAAACAGCGACGTGGTAGCGATGGCCGCTGCCGCCGGTCTGTCGTCGGTTTATCATGCGCCGCTGGCGTCGGCGATCTTCGTGGCGGAAATCGCCTTCGGCATTTCGGCCATGCAGCGGCTGATCCCGCTGATAATCTCCTCCGGCGTTGCGGTGCTGACCATGTGGTCGCTGGGCTATCGCTCGGCGATTTATCCCTTTTCCCACGCGCAGTTTGAGCTGACGCCGGACAGCATCCTGCTGACGGTGGGGATTGGTCTGCTGGCCGGGCTGTTTGGCTGGGCGATGATCTGGCTGATTGGTCAGAGCAAGCGGCAGTTCGGCCGTATCGGCAGCCTGCCGCTGCGGCTGGGGCTGGGTGGCGTGCTGGTGGGCGCGCTGGCGATCGGCAGCACGCAGATCCTCGGCAACGGCTATGAAGTGATCGTGCGCATTATGGCGGGCAGCTTCCTGCTGCCGATGCTGGCGGCCCTGCTGCTGCTAAAAATGTTGGCAACGGCGATCTCGGTCGGCTCCAGTGCGGTAGGCGGCCTGTTCACCCCGGCGCTGCTGATTGGCGCGCTGATGGGGCAGCTGGTGGCGCTGGTGGCGATCATGGCGGGCGTGCCGGTCAGCAACGCCGAAGTGTTTGCCGCCGTCGGCATGGGCGCGGTGCTGTCCTCGGTAAGCCAGGCACCGCTGATGGCGATGCTGATGGTGCTGGAAATGACGCTCAACAGCAGCCTGCTGTTCCCCACGATGATCGCCTGCGTGCTGGCGTCGATGCTGGCCTATCGCCTGCAGTCGGGCAGCACCTATTCGGTGGTCAACAGCCACTTCAGCCGTTCTGATGCCAAGTTCGATTTTGATAACGGCATTATCTCGCAGTTTATCGTCTCCGGCGCGGCGCTGACGCCGGAGGATTCTGTGGGTAAAGCGCTGGCGGTCAGTTCGCTAAAGCGCGAGCGCTTTGTTTACGTCATCGACCATAAAGGCACCTTCCTCGGCGCGGTTTCGATTCACGATATCTCGCACAAGGTGCTGGATAAGGAGATCACTCTGACCTCGCCGGTGAGCTGCGTGATGGATTCCAGCTTCCCGACCATCTTTGAAAACCAGACCATTCGGGAAGGCTGGGAGGCGTTTGCCCGCATCACGCTGGAGCGCCTGCCGGTGCTGAATAATCCGCAGGAGCGCAAATACGTTGGTGCGCTGACCAAAACCAGCCTGATCCAGAAGGCAAAGGACTTTATCTGATAAAAGCCAAGCGGAAAACATTCGTCATGCAGCATTGAGAACATGGGTGAACTGAGGGTATCTGCTGTGTGGCTGACCAGGAGTTTCGTCAGCATAACAATAGCTAAGGAGGGGCCTTACCCGCTGGAAGCAGGTAAGGCGTTTGGTCTGTACTAAGTGGGTGTAGAGTCCGTTGCTTGCTGGTTTTTCGCCTGCGTTACGGTCTGGCAATGCGCTTCAGGTCCGCGCTGCGCCCGGAGCTACAGCCCGGCAATGCGCCGCAGATCCGCTTCCGCACCCGGTGCAACGGCCAGCACCTGCGCGCCCTTCAGCAGGCGATCGCCTTCGATATTAAACGGGTGATACCAGCCGCCCGCCTCTTTTACCAGGCAATAACCGGCCAGGCAGTCCCAGGCGTGCATATAAGGTTCGTAGTAGCCCACCACGCGGCCCGCGGCCACCCAGGCCAGCATCAGCGCGCCGGAACCGATGCGGATAAAGTTGCCGCCCGCATCCAGCAGCGAGGCCAGAATTTTCCCCACTTCATCCGGGCTGACGTAGCTGTTGGCACCAAAGCCGGTGACGTGGTTTTGCAGCGTGCGGGCAGGATCAACCTGTAAACGCTTGCCGTTCAGCGTAGCCCCGTGGCCCAGCGCAGCGACGTAGCACTCCTGATAGTAAGGGGCATAAATCACCCCAATTACCGGCACGCCGTCCTGCAATACCGCCACCGACACGCACCAATTGGGCATGCCGTTGAGGAACGGGCTGGTGCCGTCGATCGGATCGACCACCCAGGTATAGCCCGACGACCCCGCCTGAAGGCCATACTCTTCCCCCAGAAAACCGTCGTCCGGGTACTGAGCGCGGATCTGCTGGTCGATCATCTGCTCAACTTCGCGATCCGCTTTGGACACCACGTCCTGCAAATCATGTTTGGTTTCCACCACCAGGCTGTCGCGCTGATGGAAATACGCCAGCGCCTTTTCTCCCCCGGCACGCGCCACTTTTTCCGCCAGCGCCAGCCGCGCCAGCAGTGCATCATGGTTTACTGATTCACTCATTATCTATCCTTAAATTAGCCAGCAATCAGGGCCAGGCCCTGCGGTTTAAAATCAATCGCCACGCGTGAAGCCAGCGGCCGCTGCTGTTCCATCTGCGCATCGACAATAAACAGCGGCCCCAGCTCGGTTGCCACCTCATATTCAATGTGATCGCCCAGCCAGGTGCTGTGCGTCACTTCCCCCGGCAGCGCGCCAACACCATCATCGCGCAGGGTAATGAACTGCGGCCTGACGGAGAGCTGAGCCGCGCCGGTTTTCACGCCGTTGCCGCGCACGCGATAGCGCTGGTTGCCGAGCCGTACCAGCGCCTCTGCGCCCTCAATCTGCTCCACTTCGCACGGCAGAATATTGGCCTCGCCCATAAAGTCGGCGATAAACACCGAATTCGGCGCGCGATAGAGGCTTTCCGGCGCGCCCTGCTGGGCGATATTGCCTTCTTTCATCACGATAATCTTATCGGACACCGCCAGCGCTTCTTCCTGATCGTGGGTGACATACACCGCAGTGAAGCCGAGCCGCTGTTGCAGGTCGCGGATGTCGGTACGCACGCGGCGGCGCAGGCGCTCATCAAGATTGGACAGCGGCTCGTCCAGCAGCAGCACCTGCGGTTCCAGCACCAGCGCGCGCGCCACGGCGATACGCTGCTGCTGGCCGCCGGAAAGTTCGGACGGCAGCCGCTGGCCCTGGTTCTCTAACCCCACCAGCTTCAGCCCCTCGCGCGCCCGGTCCTGTGCTTCGCGCTTGCTGATGCCGGAGGATTGCAGGCCGTACATAATATTATCGAGCGCGCTCATATGCGGAAACAGCGCGTAGGACTGAAACACCATCGCCACATCGCGTTCGTTGGCCGGCAGGTGAGTGACGTCTTTACCGCCAATCAGAATGCGCCCGGATGTCGGGTGCTCCAGCCCGGCCAGCAGCCGCAGCGTGGTGGTTTTACCGCAGCCGGATGGGCCAAGCAGCGTGACCAGCGTACCCGGCTCCACCGTCAGCGACAGGTCGGGCAGGGCGTTAAAGCCCGCGAAGCGTTTTGAAACGTGCTCAAACACCACGGAACCGGCATTCAGGGTTGTCATACGGCATTCTCCTGGGTTAAAGAGGTGGAAGCGGGCGGTGCAGGCACATCTACCGGACGGGCAACGCGACGCAGCCGCCGTTCCCCGACCAGCCACTGGAATACGCCGATAATCAGCAGCATCACCACGATCAGCACCGTGGAGTAGGCGATCGCCACGCCGTATTCGCCGTTTTCTACCAGTCCGACGATGTAGGACGTCGCCATGTTGTACTGCGCGCTCACAAGGAAGATCACCGCGCTGATCGAGGTGATCGCCCGCACAAAGGCATACACCAGTGCGGCGCTGATCGCCGGTTTCAGCAGCGGCAGCACCACCTTACGCAGCGTGCGGAAGCTGTTAGCACCAAGGGTCAGAGAGGCTTCATCCAGGCTTTTATCCAGCTGGCTCATTGCTGCGATGCCGCCGCGAACGCCTACCGGCATATTACGGAAGACAAAGCAGGCCACCAGAATCAGCGCGGTGCCGGTAATCTCCAGCGGCGGCAGGTTGTAGGCCATCACGTAGCTGACGCCGATGACCGTGCCGGGAATGGCGAAGCTGAGCATCAGCAGGAACTCAAAGGTCTGGCGACCGGCAAACTTCTGCCGCACGATCAGCCAGGCGGTGAGCAGCCCGACGATCGCCGTCAGCGGCGCGGCGATCAGTGCGATCTCCAGCGTGGTCCAGAACGAGTTCCACGCCACACCGCTCCACAACAGATGCCCCTCGCTAAAGCTGATGCCGAAGGCACGGACGTAGTGATTGAGGGTCAGGGAACTGTCCAGCCCCCACGACTGCACAAAGCCGCCCACCACAATCATGCCGTAGATCACCAGGGTGAACAGCCCCCACGGGATCACCATGCCGTACACGCCAAAACGCAGCGCGCGCGGCAGCTGGCCGTGCTGGCCGCCGTCGCCTTTACCGGTGACCGTGGCGAAGTTCTTGCCGCCCAGCCACAGCCGCTGCAGAATAAACGCCGCCAGAGTAAAGCACAGCAGGATCATCGCCAGCACCGCCGCGCGGCTTGGATCGTTTTGCGCCCCGACCACCGAGAAGAAGATTTCGGTAGACAGCACGCCGTGGCTGCCGCCGAGCACCATCGGGTTGCCGAAGTCGGCCATGCTTTCGATAAAGCTAATCAGGAAGGCGTTCGCCAGCCCGGGGGCCATCAGCGGTAGCGACACGCGGCTGAAGGTGCGCCAGCGGTTGGCGCGCAGCGTCTGCGAAGCTTCCTCCAGCGAAGGGCTGACGCCCTCTACCACACCAATCAGCACCAGGAAGGCGATCGGTGTAAACGACAGCACCTGAGCAATCCAGATGCCGGTTAAACCATACAGCCAGCGGCCCGGCTCGATGCCAAACAGCGCCGCCAGATGCTCGGTTACCACGCCGGAGCGGCCAAACAGCAGGATCAGCGCCAGGCCGATCACAAACGGCGGGGTAATGATCGGCAGGATGGTCAGCATCCGCAGCGCTTTTTTGCACGGCAGCGGGGTACGCGTGGCGGCAAGGGCAAACGCCAGCCCCAGCAGTGTCGATCCCGTGGCGGTCATCAGCGCCAGCCACAGCGTGCGCCAGGCCGTGCCGCAGGTGCCGCCGTTTAAGCAGGAGAGGCTCCAGATGGCCGGGTCCTGAATATTGCTAATTAAGCCCGCGGGCTGGAAGCTGCCGTCCACATCCTGCACCGACACCACGAACATGCTCAGCACCGGATAAAGCACAAAGATGCTGACCAGCGCCGTCAGCAGCACCAGCGAGGCCACCACAAAGGCATCGCCCTTCATCACGCCGCGTTCGGCCAGCGCGAAGGAGAACAGCAGCAGAAAGGTGGTCAGCAGCAGCAGCGCGCCGGCACCCATCGCCGGCTGGCCGGATTCCAGCGCGCCAAAGCGGTTTTCCAGCCACAGCCAGCTCCAGCCGCTGTAGCCAATCGCATGGCCTTCAATGATTAAAAACAGCACGCCGAGGGTGCTGAACAGCAGCAGCAACCGGCTACGCGCGCCCGACGGCAGCAGGCCGCAGCCGCCGCACAGCGCAAACAGCGCTACCGCTATTGCCAGCCACGGATGTTCGCCCAGCTGCCAGAGCGCCGGGGCCGTCGCGGCATCGCTCCACAGGCTTATCAGCCAGCCGCCGTCAAAGAAACCGGCCTCAAGGCTGTACCACGGCAGCAGCAGCAAAGCCGCCGCGCCCATTATCAGCGCGCCGGTCAGACGACGATTATTTGCATTCATGACATACCTCGACCTGAAAACCAGGCTGAAGCGGACATCAGGCCGAAGCCACCGCGTATCAGCATCACAAAACGGCGGGGATTACTGCGCGCTGGCACCGATCTCTTTGTCCCAGCGGCTCAGCAGCGCTTTGCGTTTGGCGGAATCGCCGTAGGTTTTGAAGTCGTAGTCGATCAGCTTGATGTTCTCAAAGCGCGGCGCATATTCGGAAATCTCGGCGTTGCGGTTGGACGGCAGCTGGAAGGATTTGGCCTCTTTCATATGTGACTGAGCTTCCGCGCTCAGCGCCCAGTCGTACCAGACTTTGGCGTTGGCGAGGTTACGCGCGCCTTTGACGATCGACATTGAGCCAATTTCGTAGCCGGTGCCTTCACACGGTGCAACGGTCTTGATCGGGAAGCCATCCACCTGCATCGCCACGGCATCGTGCATAAACACGATACCGACCGTGGTTTCCCCGCGCGCGGCGGATTTCACCGGTGCGGAACCGGACTTGGTGTACTGGGAAACATTGGCGTTGAGCTTTTTCAGATAATCGAAGGCTTTATCTTCGCCCATGATTTGCACCAGCGTGGCCAGGGTGTTGTAGGCGGTGCCGGACGAGTTCGGGTTGGCGATTTGGATCTCACCCTTGAAGCCCGGATCGAGCAGATCGGCCCAGCAGGTCGGCTCCTTCAGTTTTTTGTCGGCCAGCAGTTTGGTGTTGTAACCCCAGCCGAGCGCGCCGGCGTAGATGCCGACCGTGCGATAGCCGGAGTTTTCAGCCTGCTTCTGTGCCCAGTCCTGCTGTTCGGTCAGCAGCGGTGATTTATACACCTGGGTCAGCCCTTCATCCGCTGCCTGCATATGCGGATCGCCGGTGCCCGCCCACCAGATATCGGTGCGCGGATTGCGCGCCTCGCTGCGCAGCCGCGCATAGGCCTCGCCCGCCGACAGGCGGACCATGCTGACTTTGATATCCGGATGAGACTGGCTAAAAATACGCGTCATATGCTCGCACACCACCACATCCGCCGAGCAGACCATATTCAGATTGCCCGCTGCCGAAGCGGCAAACGGTAAAGCAGTGCAACAGAGGGATAGCGCGATGGCCATTGAGGTATATCGCATGATGATCTCCTGGGTTTGTAGGGTGGTGCTTCACTGGCACCTGATTTTGCACGTGTGTGCAAAGTAATAATGAACAAGAAATAAACTGTCAAATGGCTTGCTGCCGAATTAGCAGCCTTTGTCACAAAAATATAACAATTGTGATGTCGGTCAGTTTGCACAGCTTTGCAATCTGAGGCAGACTCAATCTCAGCCGGGATTTTGATGGAGAGCAGCATGCAAAATGAGAAAGCGGTAGTGAGTGCGCAGGACGTGGCCGACCGCGCAGGGGTTTCGCGTTCTGCGGTGTCGCGGACCTATACGCCGGGGGCCAGCGTGTCGGAAACGACCCGTGCGCGGGTGATGAAAGCGGCGGAGGAACTGGGCTATCACGTCAATCATCTGGCGCGCGGGCTGGTGCGCAACCGCAGCGGCATTGTCTGCCTGGTGGTGTCTGAAATCGCTACCCCCTATCGCGCGATGCTGGTGCGCTGGCTGACCCAGTTTCTACAGGAGGTGGGAAAAGTGGCGATGCTGATCAACACCGACCGCTCGGACAACAGCGTCTCGGCGGCGCTGCAGCAGGCGATTAATTTCCGCGCCGACGCCTCGATTATCCTTTCCGGCATGCCGGACCGCGCCATCACCCGGCAGTGCTATAAGCACGGGCAGCGCATTATTCTGATTAACCGCGATGAGTCGCTCCCCGGCTCGCTGAGTATTAATCTGGATGCACAATCGGCGGCCGAAACGGCGGTGATGGCCTTTCAGCGCGCGGGCTGTCGGCATCTGGCGTTTGCCAACTCGCTGGCCGGAACGCCCAGCCTGATGAAGCGCGAAGCCGCGTTTGTCGCGGTGGCGGAGCAGGCCGGATTAGCGGTCACCGTTGAGCGTTTTGGTTCCACGTCCTATGAAAGCGGCCAGATTCTGGCGCACCGCCTGCTGACCCGCCAGCAGCGCCCGGATGCGGTATTTTGCGTCACCGATCTGGTGGCCTGCGGCTTTATGGATGAAGCACGACACCGCTTTGCGGTCAGCGTGCCGGAGGATATCTGCCTGATAGGATTCGATAATATCGTGCAGGCCGGGTGGTCATCCTTCAATCTGACCACTTTTGCCCAGCCGGTAGAGCGCTTTGCCCGCGACGCGGTGCAGTGGCTGATCCAGACCGAGCAGGCGGAAAACGGCTTTACCCCGCAGAGCGAGCAGCAGCACGACAGCCTGGTGTATCAGGCCGATGTGGTGTGGCGCGGATCGGTGCGGGGAGGTTAACATAGGCTCACGCACACCGTAACCTGCGCAGAGTGAGCATGAGCGAGAAGAAAAAAAACTGGGTCAATGCCGAAGATGTCGCCCGCCTGGCAGGGGTATCACGCTCTGCGGTTTCCCGCACGTTTACCCCGGGTGCCTCCGTGGCGGAAAAAACGCGGAAAAAAGTCCTCGCCGCAGCGGAAACGCTGGGTTACCAGGTCAATATCATCGCCCGCACGATGATCACCGGCAGCAGCAACTTTATCGGCATCGTCACCGCCGGTTTCGATAACCCCTTCCGCAGCAAGCTGCTGTCGCCGCTGGTTCATCAGCTGGCGCTGCACGGTTTTATGCCGCTGCTGATGAATGCCGACGATCCGGAACAGCTGGCTCCCTCACTGAAACAGCTGCTCAGCTACCACGTGGCCGGGGTGATTATCACCTCCGGCGCGCCGCCGCTGTCGCTGGCCGAAGAGTATCTGGAGCGTAAGATCCCGGTGACCTTAATCAACCGGGATGCCGATCTGGCAGGCTGCGATCGTGTCGCCAGCGATAACGCTCAGGGTATGCAGCTGATGGCGGATTACTGCCGCCAGCGCGGCTGGAAACACGTTGGGTTTATCGGCGAAGAGCGGCGTAATTTCAGTACGGAAGATCGCTATCAGGCGCTGCTGGCCTGCGCGCCGGACCTGACTATTGCCACGCGGTTTATTCCCGGCGGCGGCTATGCGGCCGGCAAGGCGGCGGCGCTTGAATTACGTTCCTGCCAGGTGCTGCTTTGCGCCACGGATATGCTGGCATTAGGCGCGATCGACGGCCTGCGAACGCTCAACGGCGACGATCCGCTACCCGCCGTCATGGGCTTTGATGATATTCCCCAGGCGGGCTGGGACCCCTATCATTTGACGACAATTCAACAGGATACTGAAGGGCTGGCGCAGCAGGCGGTGGATCTTTTGATGACCCGTATTGCCCAGTTCGATCTTCCTTCCCGCCATCGTGCCGTGCCGGTGAAATTAATCATTCGCCAGAGCGCGTAATGAAAAATTAATTTTATGCGGTAGCTCACAGATTATTCTGTGAACTGCCGTCACACTCTCTTTTGCCCTACGGGGCTTATTTTTTGTTAACAAATGCACACGTGTGCATTTTCAGGAGATGTTATGACAACCCGAGAAAACGATTCGCTTTTGGCGCGCTACCGCTTCGCCTGCAGTCTTGCTGAGTCCGGGGGAAAACTGGCTTATGGCTTCTATCAGCAGCGCGACAGCCTGCGGGTCGAACACAAGGGCAGCGATGCGCAGGATGTGGTTAGCCTGGCCGACCGCGAGGTGGAGTCCTTTGTCAAATCACGCATCGCAGAGGCGTTCCCGGAAGACGGATTTCTGGGCGAGGAGAGCGGCACGTCCGATGCGCACCAGCGCGTGCTGTGGGTCGTTGACCCGATCGATGGCACCAGCTGTTTCCTCAACGGCCTGTACACCTGGTGCCTGTCGCTGGCGGTGGTGGTTGACGGTGAACCGGTGATTGGCGTGGTGTATGACCCCAATCACCAGGAGCTCTTCCATGCCCTGAAAGGGGAAGGGGCCTGGCTCAACGATCGGAGAATCGCGCCGCATCCGGCAGAAACGGTTGCCGGTGGCGTTATGGGCGTCGGGACCTCGCATCGCGTGACGGCGGCCGATTTCCTGCCGTTTCTCGACCAGCTGTTGCAGCACGGCGGCATGTTTGTCCGCAACGGTTCCGGCGCGCTGATGAGCGCCTGGGCCGCCGCCGGCCGCCTGATTGGCTATTACGAACCGCATATGAATCCGTGGGATGGCCTGCCGGGGATCGTGCTGATGCGCGAAGCGGGCGGGGCCACCAACGATTACCTGGCGGCGGACGGCATTGCGCAAGGCAATCCGGTGCTGCTGGCCAGTAAAACGCTCTATCCACAATTAAAACAATGGGTTGTTCAACCCTTAAACTAACCTGCACGGGTCTGGCATCTGATTGCGTACTCTACATAACACGGAAACAGCCTTCAGGGACGAAGACAAAATCAATCAGCACCGCCTCCGCCCTACGGAGACAAGATGATGTCTGGATTAATCCGTTTTTTCCGGGCCAGCCCGGCGAAAACTACCGCCGTATTCAATGAACAGCGCTTCCGCAGCGTGCGCTGGCAAACGTTTCTGGCGATGACGCTGGCCTACGTAACGTTTTACGTCTGTCGGCTCTCGTTCACCGTGGCGAAAACCGCGCTGGTGGAGCTGGGTATTTCTCCCTCTGAGCTGGGGATGATCGGCTCGGCGCTGTTTTTCAGCTACGCCATCGGCAAACTGGTTAACGGGTTTTTGGCCGATCACGCCAACGTGGTGCGCTTTATGAGCCTCGGGCTGCTGCTCAGCGCGGGGATGAACCTGATGATGGGGATGACCACCAACGCGATGATGCTGGCCATTTTCTGGGGCATCAACGGCTGGGCGCAGTCGATGGGAGTAGGGCCTTGTGCCGTTTCCCTCGCGCGCTGGTACGGCACCAAAGAGCGCGGCACTTTCTACTCCATCTGGTCGACGGCGCATAACATCGGCGAGGCGCTGACCTACATCGTGATCGCGGCGGTGATTGCGGGCTACGGCTGGCATATGGGCTACCTCTCTACCGCAGCGCTGGGCGCGGCGGGCGTGGTGCTGATGCTGCTGTTTATGCGTGACTCACCGCAAAGCAGCGGCTTCCCGTCGATTCATGACATCAGCAACGAACCGCAGGAAGAAGAAGAGGCCAAAGGATCGGTGTTTAGCAATCAGCTGATGGCGCTGCGCAACCCGGCGCTGTGGACGCTGGCGCTGGCCTCGGCGTTTATGTACATCGACCGCTATGGCGTAAATTCGTGGGGCATCTTCTTTTTGCAGCAGGGGAAGGGCTACAGCACGGTTGAAGCCTCGGCGATTATCGGCGTGAATGCCGTTGCCGGGATTGTTGGCACCATCGTGGCGGGCATGCTCTCCGACCGCTTCTTCTCGCGCAATCGCAGCATTATGGCCGGATTTATCAGCCTGCTGAATACTGCCGGATTCGCGCTGATGCTGTGGCTGCCGCGCAATTACTACACCGATATTCTGTCGATGGTTATCTTCGGCGCGACTATCGGCGCACTGACCTGTTTCCTCGGTGGCCTGCTGGCGGTGGATATCTCCTCGCGGAAAGCGGCCGGGGCGGCGCTCGGGACCATCGGCATTGTCAGCTACGCCGGGGCCGGATTCGGTGAATTCCTGACGGGTATCATCATCGATAAAACGTCGGTGATGGAAAATGGCATCAAACTCTACGATTTCCACACGTTGTCCCAGTTCTGGGTGGCAGCCGGTCTTATCTCTGCGCTGTTGTGCTTTGTTACCGCCGTGATGGTGGCAAGACGCAACGCCAGCGAGCGCCGCACCCTGTTTTCATCTTAATTACCTCAACAGAAGGAAGACACAATGATGGCAAAAAGACATCAGGCTGCTGCACGCCTGTTTATCGCCGGAACGCTGTGGTTCAGCGCCGCTCAGGCACATGCGGAGGCCACCTATGAGCTGGAAAAAGTGGTGGAGCTTAGCCGCCACGGCATCCGGCCGCCGACGCCTGGCAACCGCACGGATATTGAGGCCGCAACCAACCGTCCCTGGACGCAGTGGAATACCGCCGACGGCGAGCTGACCGGCCACGGCTATGCGGCGGTGGTGAACAAAGGGCGCTGGCAGGGCGAACATTATCGGCAGCTGGGGCTGCTCACTGCGGGCTGCCCGCAGCCGCAGGACGTCTATGTGCGGGCCAGCCCGCTACAGCGCACCCGGGCAACCGCCGCTGCGCTGGTGGACGGTGCATTTCCCGGCTGTGGCGTAGCCGTTCATCGGGTTGAGGGTGACCACGATCCGCTGTTCCAGACCGAGGCGTTCCCGGCGACCAACACCGATCCGGCAACGCAACTGGTGAAGGTCAAAGAGACGGCGGGCGATCTGGCGGCCCGTCAGCAGGCGTTACAGCCTGCGGTTCAGGCGCTGAAAAAAGCGGTGTGCCGGGACGATGCCTCCTGCACCTTCTTTGAAAAGCCCTGGCAGATTAAACAGAGTAAAAGCGGTAAAGCCTACGTTGATGGCCTGAGCGTGCTGGCCAATATGGTGGAAACGCTGCGCCTTGGCTGGAATGAAAACCTGCCGGTTGCCCAACTTGCATCGGGCAATATCACCTCATCGGCGCAGATCACCGCCGTTTTACCGCTGTTAACGGCTAATTACTATCTCAGCAACGACGTGCTTTATACCGCGCAGAAGCGCGGTTCCATTCTGCTTAACGCCATGCTGCAGGGCGTTGAGCAGGGCGTAAATAAGCCGACGGATAACATGCCGGATACGCGCTGGCTGCTGCTGGTGGCGCATGACACCAACATCGCGATGGTACGCACGCTGATGGATTTCAGCTGGACGCTGCCCGGCTACACGCGCGGCAATATCCCGCCGGGCAGCAGCCTGGTGCTGGAGCGCTGGCGTGACAGCAAAACCGGAGAGCGTTTCCTGCATGTCTACTTCCAGGGGCAGAGCCTGGACGACCTGCGCAATTTACAGCAGGTGGATGGCAAACATCCGCTGTTGCGTGAGGAGTGGCGTCAGCCGGACTGCCGGGTAACCGACGTGGGTACGCTGTGCCCGATGCGTTCCGCCGTGAAAGCATTGAGTAAAAACCTCGACCGTAATGCGATCACCCCGGTGGCTTACGCGCTGCCGTGATGTTCAGCACCCGCTGCAGGCCGGTTGGCCTGCAGCACAATCCCCTCAGCATGTTCCTCAGACGAACGGCTGCCTCAGTAGAACAGCCTTTCCGCAATCAGAATAAAGATCAGCCCGGAAACCGACAGCACGGTAGTCAGCACCGTCCAGGTACAGAAGGTTTGCTTCATGGTCAGGCCGAAGCTCTCTTTCACCATCCAGAATCCGGCATCGTTAACGTGGCAGGCAATCACGCTGCCTGCGCCCGTCGCCAGCACAATCAGCGCTGGATCGATGTGAAACATCGGCAGCATCGGCGCTACAATGCCGGAGGTCGTTAATGCTGCAACGGTGGCCGAACCTAAACAGACGCGCAGCATCGCGGCAATCGACCAGGCGATAATCAGCGGTGACAGGGTGGAGGCGGCAAATAGCCCGGCGACATAGTCGCCCACGCCGCCGTCAACGATCACCTGCTTAAAGGCACCGCCGCCGCCGATAATCAGCAGCATCATAGAGATTTGCGCAATGGCGCTGGTTAGCGTTTTGCCAATCTCTTCCGCGCTGCGGCCGCGAGCAAAGCCCATGGTCCAGAAGGCGATAATCAGCGAAATCAGCATTGCCATCGCCGGCGTGCCGACAAACTTCACCGCTTTCACCGCTGCGGATTCACTGCCGGGGAACAGCAGATCGACCACCGTCGCCAGCGCCATAAACAGCACCGGTGCCAGCGAGGTCAGCACGCTGGAGAGGAACCCCGGCGTCTCTTCCAGACGATAGCTTTTCTGTTCGCCGAAGGCGCTGAGGTCGCTCTGCCCCTGGTACACCGCCGGAGCCAGACGATAAAGCACCTTATTAAACAGCGGTCCACAAACAATGGTGGTAGGGATGCCGACCGCAATACCGAGCAGCAGCACGTGACCGATATCGGCGCTGTAGGCCAGCGAGATCGCCGTGGGGGCCGGATGAGGCGGCAGGAAACCGTGGGTGACGTTCAGCGCGGCGGCCATCGGAATGCCAAGATACAGAAACGGCAGCTTCAGCTCGCGGGCGATGGCGTAAATAATGGGCAGCAGCAGGATCAGACCCACTTCGAAGAACAGCGCGATACCCACGGTAAACGAGGCAATCACCACGGCCACCTGAGTGTTCTTTTTGCCAAAGACGGCGATCAGCGTGGCGGCAATGCGGTAGCCGCCTCCGGCATCGGCCACCAGGCGGCCCAGCATGGCACCAAAACCAAACACCAGCGCCAGGTGGCCCAGCTGTGCGCCAATCCCTTTCTCAATCGTTAGCGCAATCTGCGTCGGGTCCATTCCCAGAAATAGCGCCACCAGAAACGAGACGATGACCAGCGAAACAAAGGTATTCCATTTTAACGCCATGATGAGTATCAGTAATATTGCGATTCCTATCGCGACAATGAATACAGGCATAGCCAGCTCCAGAGATCATGTTATCGGTAAAGTCGTCAATGCAACTTATAGAATTTATTTTCCGATATGGAGCTTTATGGAATTTTTATTTGATCTGCTTCGCAATATTTCGCTTAATAAATCAGTGAAAATATCACGTCAACTAACTATTTTGGTCAAAGGTTAGCCAATGTTTGGGCTTCAGGGCTATTTCAGGTCGCGGAAGTTCAGCCAGATGCGCATATC
Source organism: Erwinia sp. S38 (assembly GCF_016624545.1). NCBI lineage: Bacteria > Pseudomonadati > Pseudomonadota > Gammaproteobacteria > Enterobacterales > Erwiniaceae > Erwinia > Erwinia sp. S38. The sequence goes on from NZ_JACVTS010000001.1 coordinate 393,895, forward strand.
AAACTCCAGCTGGTGATAGTCCGGTTCCATATGGCAGCACAGCTGGTAGAACGCTTTGTTGTGATCCTTCTCTTTCAGATGCGCCAGCTCGTGCACGACGATCATTTTGAGAAACTCTTCCGGCCCGTCGCGAAACAGCGTGGCGATGCGGATCTCGTTATTACTTTTCAGCTTGCCGCCCTGCACGCGGGAAACAAAGGTGTTTGTGCCCAGCGTGCCCTTCACGGGATTCTGCTTATTATCAAACATCACTTTCGATAGCGCTGGGGCGTTCTTCAGATAGCGCTGCTTCAGCCCGCCGACGTACTGATAAAGCGATTTATCGTCCTGAATACTGTGCTGGCCGGGATACTTCTTCTCTACCCATGTTGCCAGCTGGCCGCGATCGGACAGCTGCTGCACGCGGGCAATCAGTTCAGTAGGATAGCCATTGAGATAGCGTAATGTTGTCATAACTCTCTGATTAATTTTCGCTGTATTACCCGATACGCGATATCCATTACGGGTAATTTTAAGAAAAACGTTTACTGTTCGCTCATTTTAGGGGATAAAACGCGGAAATTTTACCACTAAGGTGTTCCCATGAGCCAACTTGAACTAAGCAACCGTATGCTGACGCTGCATCGTTTTCCCCAAATGCGCGAAGAAAGCCCGTTGCAGGCCTGGGATTCGGCCGATGAATATCTGCTGAAACACATCGGCGATGAAGTGACCGGCGGACCCACGCTGATTTTCAATGACACCTTTGGGGCACTGGCCTGCGCGGTCGCGGGCGAGTGCGTCTACAGCATCAGCGATTCCTGGCTTAACCAGCAGGCGACCCGGCAGAACCTGGCGCTGAACGAGCTGGACGAGTGTGATGTACAGCTGCTGGACAGCCTGGCACCGCTTCCTGCGGCTCCAACGCGGGTGCTGATCAAGGTGCCGAAAACCCTGGCGCTATTAGAGCAGCAGCTGCGTGCGCTGCGTAAAGTCGTCACGCCGCAGACGCAGATTATCGCCGCCGGCAAGGCGAAGGATATCCATACTTCCACGCTACAGCTGTTTGAGAAAATTCTTGGTCCAACCACCACCTCGCTGGCATGGAAAAAGGCACGGTTGATTTACACCACGTTCAGCGCTCCGAAGCTGGCGGACAGCGATGTGATCGCCACGTGGCCGCTGGACGGCACCGATTACCTGATTCACAACCATGCCAACGTATTCGCCCGTGGCGGGCTGGATATCGGCGCACGCTTCTTTATGCAGCACCTGCCGGAAGATATTGACGGTGAGATCGTTGACCTGGGCTGCGGCAACGGCGTGATTGGCCTGACGGCGCTGCGCCAGAACCCGCTGGCGCAGGTTCACTTTGTGGATGAGTCCTATATGGCAGTGGCATCCAGCCGCCTGAACGTGGAGTCAAACTGCCCGGACGACTTAGCGCGCTGCGAGTTTCGCGTGAATAACGTGCTGGCGGGCTATCCGTCCGACCGTCTGCACGCGGTACTGTGCAATCCGCCGTTCCATCAGCAGAACGCGGTCACCGATCATATCGCCTGGCAGATGTTTCGCGATGCCCGCCGCTGCCTGCAGTACGGCGGCGAACTGCGCATCGTCGGCAACCGCCACCTGGATTACTACCACAAAATGAAGAAGCTGTTTGGCAACTGCACCACCGTCGCCACCAATCAGAAGTTTGTGATCCTGCGCTCGGTGAAAATGCGCTGATCGCCAGCGGTGCGGCAGCCATGCCGCACACCGCGTGCATACCACTCCGCGGCTGGGATGGATGTGCTGCGAGGCTTACCGACGCGCGTTAATTTTTTACGCGGATCCACGAAAAACGCTGCTGGTAGCCGTGCTGGCGGTGCGTGTTGCGCCGGTAGCTGGCCTGCTCTTCCGCCATGCAGTAGGTGCAGATCCCGCTGAGCTCAATTTGCCCCTCCGGAACCCCCTCCCTCAGCGCGATGCGTTTTGCCAACAGCGGCAAATCAAACCATACGCCATCGGTCGTTCCCTGCGCCTGCGGGCGGACTGCCGCCGGATTTATCGACGGCTGCTCAGACCATGCCATTAACGGTGCCAGGTGGTGCGGGTCGTCCTGCTCCGCGCGAGCAATTAAGTCCTTTCCCAGCTCGTAGCAGCAGGGGCCAATCGACGGGCCGATGGCGATAAACAGATCCGCCGGCGCGCTGCCGTTCTGGCACAGCTGGCGGATGGCATTAGCCAGCACGCCACCGAGAATACCCTTCAGCCCACCGTGTACCGCCGCCGCCTGGTGTTGTTTAGCGTCTACCAGCAGGATCGGCAGACAGTCCGCGGTGTAGACCGCAACGGGGCGGTTATCGCTGGCGATTAGCCCGTCGGCCTCCACGCTTTTTACCGGTAGCGCCGTTGCGCTCGGCACCACGCGGGCGCTGTGCCGCTGCTGGTTGTAAATCGTCTCTACCGGGGGCCGTTCTCCGGCGGGTAAAAAGGCGTGATCGAGCCAGTCGAAGCGGGAAAGTAGCGAGGAACGCCAGGAATACGACATCAAAATGCTCCTTAAGGGACGGGCGACAGATTTTTTATACGCCTTCGAGGCTAACGTTTTACGACATTTTGCCAAAATATTTTCGCTGGCCGTGCCTGGATTGATGCTGCGGGTTTACCTTGCCGCCTGCAATAACACTCTTCCGGGTACAAAAAAGGTTATGCTGCATCACCGGAACGGTATTTCCGGGAATTTAAAGGATTTTTTTGCATGGAGAGCTTTACCGCATGACCAATAAATCGTATCGCCGTTATTCTGCCGCACTGCTGGCGGAGATCTTCCCGGCGATGAAATCCTGTCCGAAATCTTCGGCCATATCCTCTGGATGTGGACGATTGAAATATTCCGCCGCGATCTGCGTAACCGCATAACCCGCGCCCGGGATGCCGAAGAGCGCCTTGCCACCTCCGCCGGGCGCTGAGGCTAAATCCCCAGCCCCAGTTTAGTTCCCTGCGCAATAGCCCGGCGGGCATCCAGCTCCTGGGCTATATCTGCGCCACCGATAATATGCAGCGGCTTGCCCTGGGCGAGGAGCTGCGTTTCCAGTTCCCGCCTTGGCTCCTGTCCGGCGCAGATAATAATATTATCCACCGCCAGCAGCTGCGCTTCACCATCGCGCAGAATATGCAGCCCGTCATCATCAATTCGCTGATATTCAACGCTGCCCCACATCTGCACGCCGTGCATTTGCAGGCTGGCACGATGTATCCAGCCGGTGGTTTTCGCCAGCCCTGCACCGGGCTTACCGGGTTTGCGCTGAAGCAGCCAGACCTGGCGGGCGCTGTGAGGCGCGACCGGGCGCGTCAGGCCTCCGGGCCGGGTCAGCGTGCGGTCGATGCCCCATTCTTCGCAGAAGTCGGCGATATCCTGCGGCGCGGCGGTTTCAGGCTGCACCAGATATTCTGCGGTATCAAAACCGATGCCGCCCGCGCCGATAATCGCCACCCGCAGGCCGACCGGTTTTTTATCGCGGATCACGTCCAGATAGCTGAGAACCGAAGGATGATCGATACCCGGGATGGCCGGTGTTCGTGGCTCAATGCCGGTAGCCAGTACCACTTCATCAAAGTCGGCCAGTTGAGCGGCGCTGACGTACTGATTGAGCCGCAGGGTCACGCCGTGGATATCCAGCTGGCGGCGGAAATAGCGCAGGGTTTCGCTGAACTCCGCCTTCCCCGGGATCTGCCGGGCGATATTGAACTGCCCGCCCACTTCGGGCAGCGCGTCAAACAGCGTCACCTGATGCCCGCGCGCGGCGGCATTCACCGCGAACGCCAGACCGGCTGGCCCGGCACCGACCACCGCGAGGTTTTTCCGCACGGCTGCGGGGATCAGCGGCAGAGTGGTTTCGTGGCAGGCGCGGGGATTGACCAGGCAGGAGGTGAGCTTGCCGACAAAAATCTGATCCAGACAGGCCTGATTGCAGCCGATGCAGGTGTTGATCTCATCGCTGCGCCCCTGCTGCGCCTTCAGCACAAATTCGGCATCGGCCAGGAACGGCCGCGCCATCGACACCATATCGGCACAGCCGTCATCCAGCACCGCCTGCGCCACATCCGGGTGATTGATGCGATTGGTGGCGATCAGTGGGATGCGCAGATGCTGCTTCAGCGCCTGCGTCACCCAGGCGAAAGCGGCACGCGGCACGGCGGTGGCAATGGTCGGAATACGCGCCTCGTGCCAGCCAATACCGGTATTGATCAGCGTGGCACCGGCCTGTTCCACCTCTTTCGCCAGAGTGATGGTTTGCTCCAGCGTGCCGCCCTGGTCCACCAGGTCCAGCATCGACAGGCGGAAAATAATAATGAATTCGTCGCCTACCGCCGCCCGTACCGCGCGCAGAATATCCAGCGCAAAGCGGCGGCGGCGCACGTCATCGCCACCCCATTCATCGTCGCGCTGATTGGCGTGGGTCACCAGAAACTGGTTAATCAGATAGCCTTCGGACGCCATGATCTCTACGCCGTCGTAACCGGCCTGCTGTGCCAGACGCGCGCAGCGGGCATAGGCGGCGATCAGCGCCAGGATCTCTTCGTGGCTGAGCGCACGTGGGGTAAAGGGATTGATGGGAGCCTGAATCGCCGAAGGGGCAACCAGGCCGGGCTGATAGCTATAGCGGCCGGTGTGCAGGATCTGCATGGCAATTTTGCCGCCTGCCTGATGCACGGCGTCGGTGACCCGGCGGTGGTGTGCCAGCTGCGACTCATCGTTCAGCACCGAAGCACCGGGGCTGACCACGCCCTCCGGCGTGGGGGCGATGCCGCCGGTGACAATCAGCGCCACTCCGGCCCGCGCGCGCTCGGCGTAAAACGCCGCCAGCCGTTCGGCACCCTGCGGATGCTCTTCCAGCCCGGTATGCATGGAACCCATCAGAAAACGGTTTTTGAGCTGGGTAAAACCCAGGTCCAGCGGAGAGAACAGTGACACGCTCATCGTAAATCCCGGAAGTGGTCGGATGAGTTAACTGTAGCGATCATATGACCGCGACGAAAGTACAGTTATTGGCTTTGTGATGTATGCCACTGATTAAGGTTTCTCCGAAAGGGTAGCAGCGTCACGTTATGCGTAACATGAGTTTAGTAACATGATTTTTAGTGATCTTGTTCACAGTTTTGCATCTGTAAAATCGTTCTCATAGGCGCCTCAATGAATACGTATTAGAGGTTTCTCATGAGTACTACCACGCAGTCCTGCATGATCAACGGTAAAGAGCAGGTCGAGGTTGTCAGCCAGCAGGTGGATTACCAGGGCGAAGGCACGCTGGTGCGCATCACGCGCGGCGGCATTTGCGGTTCCGATCTGCACTACTATCAGCACGGCAAAGTCGGCAACTTTGCGGTGAAAATGCCGATGATCCTCGGTCATGAAGTGATTGGCTACGTGGTGAAAAGTGATAACCCGGCGCTGAAAGAGAATCAAAAAGTGGCGGTGAACCCGTCCAAGCCCTGCGGCCACTGCAAGTACTGCGAAGCGCAGGAAGAGAACCAGTGTACCGGCATGCGTTTCTTCGGCAGCGCGATGTACTTCCCACACGTTGACGGCGGCTTCACTCAGTACAAAGTGGTCGACAGCAGCCAGTGTATTCCTTTCGACAACCAGGCCGATGAGAAGGTGATGGTATTTGCCGAACCGCTGGCGGTGTGCATCCACGCGGCCAATCAGGGCGGCGATCTTCAGGGCAAAAAAGTCTTTATCTCCGGCGTGGGTCCTATCGGCTGCCTGATCGCGGCGGCGGCTAAAGCCAAGGGCGCGGCGGAAGTGGTCTGTGCCGATATCAGCGAGCGCTCGCTGGCGATGGCAGTGGCGATGGGTGCAACCGACACCATTCACGCGGCCAACGGCGACTTCACCCCTTATCTGGCGGAGAAAGGCTACTTCGACGTGTCGTTTGAAGCCTCCGGTCATCCTTCTTCTCTGACCCGCTGCCTGGAAGTGACCCGTGCAAAAGGCACGCTGGTGCAGGTAGGTATGGGCGGCGACGTGCCGGGCTTCCCGATCATGATGCTGATCGCCAAAGAAATAAAACTGGTCGGTTCCTTCCGCTTTACCACCGAGTTCAATACGGCGGTGGAGTGGCTGGGTAACGGTACGGTGAACCCGCTGCCGCTGTTCAGCGGTGAATACGACTATCAGAATATCGATGCTGCACTGGTGTTTGCCGGTGATAAACAAAAAGCCGCCAAAGTGCAGCTGACTTTTTAAGGACAAATCATGACAACGCTTTTCTCACTCGCTAACAAACGTGTACTGATCACCGGTTCCGGCCGCGGTATTGGTTTTCTGATGGCGAAAGGGCTGGCCGAGGCCGGTGCCGAAGTGATCATCAACGCCACCACGCAGGAAGGTGCGGATAAAGCCGCCGCTGCGCTGCAGCAGCAGGGCTTTAAGGCACACGCGGTAGCGTTTGACGTTACTCAGTCAGCGGCAGTGAATGCGGCAGTGGAAAAAATTGAGAGCGAGATCGGGCCGATCGACGTGCTGGTGAACAACGCCGGTATTCAACGCCGTCGCCCGTTCCTGGAGTTCCCGGAGCAGGACTGGAACGACGTTATCGCCGTTAACCAGACTGCGGTATTCCTGGTTTCTCAGGCGGTGGCACGCCAGATGGTGACCCGCAAGCAGGGTAAAATCATCAATATCGGCTCGATGCAGAGCGAGCTGGGCCGCGACACCATCACCCCATACGCTGCGTCAAAAGGCGCGGTGACCATGCTGACGCGCGGCATGTGCGTTGAGCTGGCGCGCTACAACATTCAGGTAAACGGCATTGCGCCGGGCTACTTTAAAACCGAAATGACCCAGGCGCTGGCGGATGATGAAGCCTTCACCTCATGGTTGTGTAAACGCACACCGGCCGCGCGCTGGGGCAACCCGGAAGAGCTGATCGGTGCTGCGGTGTTCCTTGCTTCAAAAGCCTCTGATTTTGTGAACGGGCACCTGCTTTTTGTCGACGGCGGGATGCGCGTAGCAGTGTAAGCGGCTACACCTTAAGACACCGGACCTTTTAAAACACAGGAATTTCTATGCCCATTACAATAATAGCCTTTGGGGTCATTCTGCTTCTGGTGCTGATGATCGTATTTAAGGTCAACGGCTTCATCGCTCTGATTTTTGTCTCTGCCGTGGTCGGCGTGGCCGAAGGGATGACGCCGCTGGCGGTTATCGCTTCGATCCAGAAAGGGGTTGGCGGCACGCTCGGTGGGCTGGCGCTAATCCTCGGCTTCGGTGCCATGCTCGGCAAGCTGGTGTCCGACACCGGGGCCGCGCAGCGCGTAGCCACCACGCTGATTGCCGCCTTCGGTAAACAGCGTGTGCAGTGGGCGCTGATGGTCACCGGTCTGGTTGTTGGCCTGGCGATGTTCTATGAAATCGGCTTCGTGCTGCTGCTGCCGCTGGTGTTTACTGTAGTGGCCGCCGCTCGCCTGCCGCTGCTGTACGTCGGCGTGCCGATGGTGGCCGCGCTGTCGGTGACCCACTGCTTCCTGCCGCCGCACCCGGGCCCGACCGCTATCGCCATTATCTTTGGTGCTAACCTCGGAACTACGCTGCTGTACGGCATGATCATCACTATCCCGACGGTCATTATTGCCGGGCCGGTGTTCTCGAAATTCCTGAAAAACTTCGAAAAATCACCGCCGGAAGGGCTCTATAACCCGAAAGTGTTTGAAGACCATGAAATGCCGGGCTTCTGGACCAGTATTTTCGCGGCGGTTATCCCGGTGATCCTGATGGCGGTGGCGGCGGTATTTGAGCTGACCACGCCGAAAGAAAATGTGCTGCGTCAGTTCTTTGAATTTGTCGGTAACCCGGCGGTGGCGCTGTTTATCTCGGTAGTGATTGCGGTGTTCACCCTGGGCCTGCGCAACGGCCGTAAGATGGACGAGGTGATGGAGATGTGCAGCTCCTCCATCGGCGCGATTGCGATGATCGTGTTCATTATCGCCGGTGGCGGTGCCTTTAAGCAGGTGCTGGTGGACAGCGGCGTGGGTGACTACATCGCGAATATGATGAAAGGCTCATCGCTGTCTCCGCTGCTGATGTGCTGGACCGTGGCAGCCATGCTGCGTATCGCGCTGGGTTCTGCGACCGTTGCGGCAATCACCACCGCTGGTATCGTTACGCCAATTATTGCTATCACCCACGCTGACCCGGCGCTGATGGTGCTGGCAGTGGGTTCCGGTAGTGTGATAGCGTCACACGTTAACGACCCTGGCTTCTGGCTGTTCAAGGGCTACTTCAACCTCAGCGTGATTGAAACGCTGAAGACCTGGACGGTGATGGAAACGCTGATTTCCTTCCTCGGCCTGGCGGGCGTCTTGATTCTGAACGCCATTATTCACTAATCTGTCAGACGGCCGGTGACTTCCGTCGTCGCCCCGTAAGGGCCAGGCTTGCCTGGCCCTTTTTACTTTTATCTGATTCCATGGAAGCCTATGAGATCGCACCGCATATCGTTACAGGACATCGCCACGCTGGCTGGCGTAACCCGGATGACGGTAAGCCGCTATCTGCGGACGCCAGAACGCGTTGCGCCGGAAACCCGGGCGAAAATTGCCCAGATCATTGAAGAGATTAACTACATTCCCAACCGCGCGCCGGAGATGCTGCTCAACGCGAAGAGCTACACGCTGGGCGTGCTGATCCCCTCGTTTAAAAACCAGATATTCGCCGACCTGCTCAGCGGTATTGAAGCGGCGACCAAAGAGGGGCGCTATCAGACGCTGATCGCTAACTACAACTACGATAAGCAGGTGGAAGAGGAACAGATCATCAATCTGCTGTCCTACAACATCGACGGCATCCTGCTTAGCGAAAAGGACCACACCCTGCGGGCGGTGAAGTATCTGCGTTCGGCGAAGATCCCGATTGTGGAGGTGATGGATACCCAGGGCGCGTGTCTGGATATGCAGGTCGGCTTTAACAACTACAGCGCGGGCTACGATATGACGCGCACGCTGCTCGATCAGGGGCGGAAAAGCATTATCTATTTTGGCTCACAGGATGACCGTCGCGATGAGTTTCGCTATCGCGGCTATTGCCAGGCGATGAGCGAGCGGGGCGGAGAAGGGCGGAGGATTAACCCGAAAGCCATCTCCTCGCAGAAGCTGGGCGCGGCGATGCTCACCACTGCGCTGGAGCAGTACCCCGATCTGGATGCGGTATTCTGCACCAATGATGACCTGGCGCTCGGTGCGCTGCTCTACTGCCAGCGGCAGGGGATTGCGGTGCCGGGCCGCATTGCGATTGCCGGTTTTCACGGGCTGGATATCAGCCGGGAAATGTACCCGACGATGGCGAGCGTGATCACCCCGCGCTATGCGATCGGCTACACCGCCGCCGAACTGTTGCTGAAAAAAATCAGTGATGACAGCTTTACCGCCGACTCTGTGGACCTCAGCTATCAAATCTTTATGGGCGAAACCATGTGATCGCCGGTTCTGACAACGGCGAAAACTGCGTTATGCTTTGATTTTCCCGCGTAATAAAGGCACTGCAAATGAGCGATATCCCGCAACCGGTTTTTGACGGCCACAACGATGTGCTGCTGCACCTGTGGCTGCATCATCCTGAACGCCCGGCCGAGGCCTTTCTTCAGCAGTGCCTTGGCGGCCATCTCGACCTGAACCGCATGCGGCAGGGTGGCTTTGCCGGGGGGCTGTTTGCCGTGTTTGTGCCGCCTGCGGAGCACGTGGCTAAATTCTTCAAGCGCGATGCCGAGCAGGAGGCGCTGCGGCACGATCCGCTGGCGATCACCGAGCAGCAGATCGCCATCTTCCAGCAGATTGCGCAGCAGTCGGCAGGACAGGCGCGCATCTGCCGCAGCGTCAGCGATATTGAGCAGTGCATGGCGCAGGGCGTGCTGGCGATGGTGCTGCACATTGAAGGTGCCGAAGGGCTGGATGAGGATCTGAGCCAGCTGGAAGGCTGGGCCGCCGCCGGGCTGCGCAGCATCGGGCCGTTCTGGAATATCCCCAACCGTTTCGGTTTCGGCATTAACGGTACGTTTCCCGGTTCACCGGATACCGGGGAAGGGATGACCGAGGCCGGTAAGCGGCTGATCCGTGCCTGTAACCAGCACAGGCTGATGATCGACCTGTCGCATATGAATGAGAAAACCTTCTGGCAGACCGCCGAGCTTAGTGACGCACCGCTGGTGGCCAGCCATTCTAACGTCCATGCGCTGTGCCCGCAGCCGCGCAACCTGACGGATAGCCAACTGGCGGCGATTAAAGAAAGCGACGGGCTGGTCGGGCTGAACTTCGGCACCTCGTTCCTGCGCAGCGACGGTAAACGTGACGGCAATACGCCGCTCAGCGTGATGGTGCAACACCTTGATTACCTGTTGGAAAAGTTGGGGGAAGACCGCGTGGCGTTCGGATCGGACTTTGACGGGATTAACGTACCGGATGAGATTGGCGACGTCACCGGCCTGCCGAGACTGGTGAGTGCGCTGAAGGACGCGGGCTATGGTGACGAACTGATTCACAAGCTCGGCCACGCGAACTGGCTGCGGGTTTTACGGAAAACCTGGCAAAAATAAATCGTGGTTTTTGAACCAAATAGTACAAAATTTGGTAACCCACAAAGAATTAAGGGTTGATATCGATTTAGCATAGGCGCAACATTTGCGCCGCCAAGTTCTTGTAATTTGACAACATGCCTTTCACCTGGCGCGTCCGGTGGGGTGTTTTTTAGCGATATTTAGAGGATATGAATATGTGGTCTAAACCTACTTTCATCGATATGCGTCTGGGCTTAGAAGTGACTCTGTACATTTCTAACCGTTAATAAATCTGTGGCCTGATTTTTTCAGGCACAGCTGATGCCTGCTGTGTTCCGCGGGCATTTTTTTCCTTTTTCCCGGTTTATCCATGAAAATCAAAGTTCTTGGCTCTGCGGCGGGCGGTGGATTCCCGCAGTGGAACTGCAACTGCCGCAACTGCCAGGGCGTGCGCGACGGCAGCATCCCTGCCACGCGGCGTACCCAATCTTCAATCGCGGTCAGCGATAACGGCACCGACTGGGTGCTGTGCAACGCCTCGCCGGATATCTGCCATCAGATTGCCGCTAATCCCGAACTGAATAAGCACGGCGTGCTGCGCGGCACGGCGATCGGCTCAATCATCCTGACCGACAGCCAGATCGATCACTGCACCGGTTTACTGAACCTGCGTGAAGGCTGCCCGCATCAGGTGTGGTGCACGCCGGAAGTTCACGACGATCTGACCAGCGGCTTCCCGATCTTTACCATGCTGTCCCACTGGAACGGTGGCCTGGTGCATCACGCCATCCAGCCCGCAGAGCCGTTTTCGGTCGCGGTCTGCCCGGCGCTGCGCTTTACCGCGATCCCGATCCTCAGCAATGCACCGCCGTACTCGCCGTATCGCGGGCGGCCGCTGCCCGGCCATAACATCGCGCTGATGATTGAGAACACCACCACCGGCAGCAAGCTGCTGTACGCGCCGGGGCTGGGCGAGCCGGATGCTGAACTGCTGGAGCTGATGAAGCAGGCCGACTGCCTGCTGATCGACGGCACGCTGTGGCAGGACAACGAACTGGCCAATACCGGCGTGGGGCGCAATACCGGGCGCGATATGGGCCATCTGGCGCTGGGTGAAGAGCAGGGGCTGATGGCGTTGCTCAGTAATCTCCCGGCCCGCCGCAAAATCCTGATCCATATTAACAACACCAATCCGATCCTCGATGAGTCCTCGGCGGAGCGCCAGGCGCTGACGCAGCGTGGCATTGAGGTCAGCTTCGACGGAATGAGTATCGACCTATGAGCCAGCCAGCACTGATGACCCCCGAGCAGTTCGAACAGGCCCTGCGCGCGCGCGGTGCCTATTACCACATTCATCACCCCTACCATATCGCCATGCACAACGGCGAGGCGACGCGCGAGCAGATCCAGGGCTGGGTGGCGAACCGCTTCTACTACCAGACCAATATCCCGCTGAAAGACGCGGCGATTATGGCCAACTGCCCGGACGCGCAGACCCGTCGCAAATGGGTACAGCGCATTCTGGATCACGACGGTTACGGCGACAGCGACGGCGGCATCGAAGCCTGGCTGCGGCTGGGGGAAGCGGTCGGGCTGGATCGTGATGTGCTGCTCTCCGAGCAGATGGTGCTGCCGGGCGTACGCTTTGCCGTGGATGCCTATGTGAACTTTGCCCGCCGTGCGGTGTGGCAGGAAGCCGCCTGTAGCTCGCTGACCGAACTGTTTGCGCCGCAGATCCACCAGTCGCGCCTCGACAGCTGGCCGCAGCACTATACCTGGATTGAAGAAGAGGGCTACGGCTACTTCCGTGGACGTCTGAGCCAGGCGCGTCGTGACGTTGAGCACGGTCTTGAGCTGGCGCTGGAATACTGCAACACCGTGGAGAAACAGCAGCGCATGCTGGAGATCCTGCAGTTCAAACTGGACATTCTGTGGACTATGCTGGACGCCATGACCATGGCCTACGCCCTGGATCGCCCGCCGTATCATACTGTCACCGACCAGCCCGTCTGGCATAAAGGAAAACTGCTGTGAGCAACCCACAAACTATTCCGATGTTCCGCCGCGGCTACCGCCTGCAGTGGGAAGAAGTGCAGAACTGCCATGTGATCCTCTACCCGGAAGGCATGGCCAAGCTGAACGACAGCGCTACGGCGATCCTCGAACTGGTGGACGGTAAGCGCACGCTGGCCGACATCATTCAGACGCTGAACGATCGCTTCCCGGAAGCGGGCGGCGTGGATGACGATGTACAGGATTTCTTCGCCCAGGCGAGGGAACAGAAGTGGATAATATTACGTGACCCAGCCTGATAATAAGGTCAACCCGCCGCTGTGGCTGCTGGCTGAACTGACCTACCGCTGCCCGCTGCAGTGCCCGTACTGCTCGAACCCGCTGGACTTTGCCCAGCAGGAAAAAGAGCTGACCACCGAGCAGTGGATCGAAGTCTTTAAGCAGGCCCGCGCGATGGGTGCCGTGCAGATCGGTTTCTCCGGCGGCGAGCCGCTGGTGCGCAAAGATCTGCCGGAGCTGATCCGCGCGGCGCGTGATTTGGGGTTCTACACCAACCTGATCACCTCGGGGATCGGCCTGACGCAGAAAAAGATCGATTCGTTTGCCGAAGCGGGCCTCGATCATATTCAGATCAGCTTCCAGGCCAGCGACGAGACGCTGAACGCCGCGCTGGCCGGATCGAAGAAGGCCTTCCAGCAGAAACTGGAGATGGCGCGCGCGGTGAAAGCCCACGGCTACCCGATGGTGCTGAACTTTGTGCTGCACCGCCACAATATCGACCAGATCGACCGCATTATCGAACTGTGCATCGAGCTGGAAGCGGATGACGTGGAGCTGGCGACCTGTCAGTTCTACGGCTGGGCGCAGCTGAACCGCGAAGGGCTGCTGCCGACCCGCGATCAGATCGAACGCGCCGAAGCGGTGGTTGCTCGCTACCGTGAGAAGATGTCCGCCAGCGATAACCTGACCAACCTGCTGTTCGTGACCCCGGATTATTACGAAGAGCGCCCGAAAGGCTGCATGGGCGGCTGGGGGGCGATTTTCCTCAGCGTAACGCCGGAAGGCACCGCGCTGCCGTGCCACAGCGCGCGCCAGCTGCCGGTACAGTTCCCGTCGGTGCTGGAGCAGAGCCTGCAGGATATCTGGTTTAACTCCTTCGGTTTTAACCGCTATCGCGGCTTTGACTGGATGCCGGAACCCTGCCGATCCTGCTCGGAGAAAGAGAAGGACTTCGGCGGCTGCCGCTGCCAGGCCTTTATGCTGACCGGCAACGCGGACAATGCGGACCCGGTGTGCAGCAAGTCCGAACATCACCACAAAATCCTCGCCGCCCGCGAGCAGGCCAACTGCACCACCATGCGCGTTGACCAGCTGCAATTTCGCAACCGCGCCAACTCCGAGCGGGTTAATTCCCAGCTGATTTTCAAAGTTTGACCGATGCCGGTACAACAGCGCCAGCTCAGCAATGGTCTTCAGGTCCGCATTATTACGGACCCGCAGGCCCGCTGCGCCTCGGCGCTGGTGCAGGTGGGCGTCGGCAGCCTGCACGAGCCGGATGCCTGGCCGGGGCTGGCGCATCTGCTGGAGCACGTGCTGTTTGCCGGAAGCGCCGGTTTTCAGGATGACGAGCGCCTGATGATGTGGGCGCAGGCGCAGGGCGGGCGGCTGAACGCGACCACCCTCGGCAACGGTACGGCCTTCTTTTTTGAGTGTTCCCCTGCGCTGCTGGCGGACGGGCTGGCGCGGCTTACCGATATGCTGGTGGCTCCGCTGCTGGCGGAAAGCGCCATCCGCAAGGAAACGGTGGCGATTGATGCGGAGTATCGCCTGCTGTGCGGCCATCAGGACACGCTGGCCGACGCGGCGCTGAGCGCGGCATTTGCCACGCACCCCTGGCAGCGTTTTCAGGTCGGCGACGGCGCGCATTTTGGCACCGATACGGCCGCGCTGCGCAGGGCGCTGATGCGGTTCCATCAGCAGGCTTACTACGCTGCGAATACCACGCTGTGGCTACAGGGGCCGCAGTCCGCTGATGAACTGTGGCAGCTGGCTGAACGCGCCGATCTGCGTTTTGCGGATCAAACCCCGGCGGAGATATCATCGTTACAGACTGCGACATCATCGCCACCTCCGGCTCCACTGCCGCATACAGCATCACGACCTGCTCCGCTGCCAGAGATATCTTCAGAAGCCGTTCAGACCGCTTTGTCTCTGAGCCAGACGGTGCCATCGGCGACCGCTTTACCCGCGCAAATTTCAAACGTTCGCATTCCGCTGCTGGAACTATCAGCGCAGCGGGATTATGTCTTGCAGCGCCCGGACGGTGAGCGGCTGCGTCTCTCCTTCCTGCTGAACGGGCATTTCCGCGAAGAGCTGACTCTGCTGCGCCAGCTGCTGCGTGATGAGGGCGAAGGCAGCCTGATGGCCGCGCTGCGGGCCGAAGGGCTGTGCGACGAACTGCGCGTGCTGCGGCCCTACGTTAGCGTGGAGCAGCAGGTGCTGAGCATCGAGCTGACGCTGGTGGCTCCGCACCACGCGGCAGTGGCGGAAGGTCTGCTGCACCACTGGCTGCGGCGGCTGGCGGGGCTGAGCGATGAGCAGCTTCAGCACTATGCGGCGCTGGCGGTAAGGGAGTTCAACCGGCTGCCGGTGATGGACAGGCTGCGCGAGCGGGCGTTTGGCTTTGCGCCGCCGGAAGCCTGGCCGCTGCGCTGGCAGCCGCTGCTGGCGCAGCTGGTAGCGGAGAATCTGACCCGGCTGCGAAGCGGCAGGCAGGAAACCGGGCAAACGCCTCTCAGTCGCGAGGGTGCCATTGAGCAGCCCCGGCCCGCTGGCGGGTTGCAAACTGAGCCACGAGGTCCAGGCGATAAACGGATAACCAGATACCGGCTGGTGCAGGGATTCAGCCTGCCTCTGGCGGCGCGGCACCTGGATAAGGCTGCGCTGCCCGCTGTGATACCCGCGCTGGATTTCTTCCCGCGCCCGCAGCCGACATTCACCGCTGAAAGCGTTTCCGCTGCGCTACCGCTGCCGCATTACAATCCCGGTGGCGGGCAGGCAGTGCTGCTGCTCAGCCCGGCTGCGGTTATGCCGCTGCCTTGGGGACAGATTATGCAGGCCGCGCTGCGTGCGCTGGCCGGCAGCTGCATCCACGGCGGCGGTGAGCTAAAGCTGGAGTGTTATCAGGGGCTGTGGCTAATCCAGCTGAGCGGCCCTCCCGAGCTGATGATGGCCACACTTTCCTCGCTGACGGTGCGGCTGGCTGCCTTGCCCGCCGTGGCCATCGAGCAAGGTGAGCGGGAATATCAGCGACAGCAGCGCGCGCAGCAGGCCGATATTGCGGTGCGTGCGCTAATCAATGCGCTGCCGCCGCTGTGGCAGAACGCCAGCCATGCCTCCTCTGTGTCGCCGCTGCCCGCAATGCCCTGGCAGGCGAGCCTTTACGGCGGCAGCCGTGAACTGCATCAGCAAATCGCGCGGCAGCTGTCGCATTTTCCGGGGAGGGTGAATTCGCCGGTTGAGGCACCGCGCCCGCTGCCCGTGCCGCAGCGGGAGTACTCCGTGGTTACCGACAGCAATGATGCCGCCGTCGTGCTGTTCTGCCCGCTAAACGGGTCAACCCCGCAGGCCGTGGCCGCCTGGCGATGCCTGGCGCTGATCTTCCAGCCCGCATTTTTCCAGCAGCTGAGAGTGGAGCAGAATATCGGTTACGTGGTCAGCTGCCGCTGGTGGCAGGTGGCGGGGCGGTCGGGGATTCTGTTCTGCCTGCAATCGCCGACACTGACGCATGACGATCTGTGGCAGGCGATAGACGCATTCTTACAGCGGATGGCAGCGTCGCTTTCAGCCATCTCTGCGGACCGGCTGGCTGAGTATCGTCGGGTTCTGCTGGACTCACTCAATCCCCATCACGACGATCCGCTGACGGCCAGCCGCGAAGAGTGGTTGCAGCAGCAGGACCCGGCACCCGCACTGACGGCAGAGGCGGTGGAGCATCTGTCGCTGGCTGATTTGCAGTATCACCATCAGCAGCTTTTGCAGCAGCCTCAGCGCTGCTGGCGGGTGAGCAACCGGAAAAACACCATCGTCTGAACCCCGACGGCATCAGGAAGGCTGTATCTGTATTCAAACCACGGCTACATTGCAGCCATCAATTTCGGGATCTGAGCCTGCTGTCTGAGTTATTCACGTTCAGGCTACTCATTCCAGGCAATGTCTCAAAGACTGAGCCTTTCTCGCTGCTCTTCCGGTCTGACTTAATAGTGCGCCAGATATCTGATATTTGCTTCAACCGCGCTGTCCATTCCGGATTATCAACCCTGATATTTATTGCTAGCACTGATGCTAATTTTTTGTGGTCAATCGTTAAAAATTAATAATAAGAATGATAGTAATATTGATATTCATTATCAAAAAGAATAATGTCTCATTTTCGCCGCGCCGTGGCTTTTCTGGGGAGTCTTCGAGAAGAAGACTGGCATGAAGTTATATCAATGATGATGAAAACAAAATTAGCCGCTACCGCGCTGCTGCTCTCTCTCGCCTCATTACTCACCGCCTGCCAGCAGCCAAAAACGCTCGCACCGCAGGCGGCATCCATTTCTGATTTTGCATCAGCCTCAACGATTAAGGCGCTGGATTCCTCGCGAACCCTGACGCCGCAGGCGCTGCTGGATGAACTCAGCCCGGCTGGCATGGTGATCGTTGGTGAAGAGCACAGCGACTCACGGCATCACCAGGCCGAGCAGTGGCTGATTGAACAGCTGGCGCAGAAGCGGCCGCAGGGCAGCGTGCTGATGGAGATGATCAATAACGATCAGCAGGCCGCCGTCAGCGAACTGCAGAAGGGATTGAAATCCGATCCGTATATTCGCGAGCAGCGTATCCAGGAGCTGCTGCAGTGGCGCACCGGCTGGCCGTGGCCGCTGTATCGCGGCGTGGTGATGTCCGCGCTGCACGGCAAGGCTCCGCTGCTCGCCGCCAATCTTAGTCGTCCGCAGATTGAAGCACTGTATGCCGAACCGCAGTTCCCTGCCGGTCAGCATGCGTCCCGGCCGGAAGTCCGCGACACGCTTTCCTCGGTGATTACTGCCATGCACGGCGGAAAAATGGCGCCGGAGCAGCTGAAGTCCATGCTGTCTGTGCAGCAGAATCGCGACCGCTTTATGGCCCGGCAGCTGATGAACGCGCCGCGCCCGGCGCTGCTGATTGCCGGTGGTTATCACGCGGCGAAAAGCCTCGGCGTGCCGCTGCATTTGCAGGATCTCAACGCGCCGCGCCCGCGGGTGCTGATTCTGGCGGCCAGCGGTACCGAGGTCACCCCCGATCAGGCTGACTATGTCTGGTATATTCCGGCGTCGGGTCAGTAATGAGCACACTGCTACACAACGAAGCACAGCAGGTTCCGCAGCCGTGGGGGCGGGGAACGCTGCTCAGCATGGCGGCACACGGCATTATTGCCCTGCTGGCGATCGTCACCTTTGAAAAGCAGCACGTCACCGTTAACTCTCCCCCGGCGGTGATGCTGGAGTTTGCGCCGGAAGTCCAAACCGAAAAGGTACCGCTGGATATGCCGATTGGCGTTAACCAGCAGCGACGGGTTGAGGCCTCACGCGCGCAGGTGACCCCGGAGAAAACCGAAACGCATCGCGCGGTAACCGCCGATGACAGTGAACTGGCGCTGAAAAAACCGAAAACGCCGGTACCGAAGCCGGTGAAAAAGCAGAATGTGCATAAAGAGAATCGGCTGAACCAGCAGGCGGTAGAAGGTAACGCCACGCTGAACAGTCGTGCTGCGCCGCTGCCTTCCCAGAAGCAGGCGGCCAAAACCGCCGCGCCGGTGGAAAGTAATGCCGAGCAGATGGATCGGGTGCGGCTGAGCTGGGAAGGGCTGGCGATGGGGCAGCTTAACCGGGTGAAGCAGTTCCCGACCGAGGCGCGCCGCCGCGAGCGGGAAGGGGTGGCAACGGTGACCTTTACCGTCAGTGCCGGTGGCGAAATAAGCGGCAGCCGACTGGATCGATCTTCCGGCACCATTGCCCTTGATCGCGAGGCGCTGGCGATGCTGGAGCGGGCCAGCCCTCTGCCGCCGCCGCCCGCCGAACTGCTGGTGGCCGGACGGTATACGGTGACGATGCCGATAAGTTTTTCCTTAAAAAATAAAAACTGACTGAGAGTCCTTTAAAAAATGAATCGCCTTTGGGGTCTGGCGATCGGCATCCTGTCGATCGCGCACGTAGCTATTGCCGAAAATCAGCCGGTTCCGCCGGTGGCACAAAGCCAGCCGTTTACCGCCGTGACGCACGGCGACAGCCGGGAAGATAACTACCACTGGCTGCGCGACGACACGCGAAAAAATAAAGCGGTGCTGGATCACCTCAACGCGGAAAACCAGTACGCCGCTGCGGTTGGTAAAGCGTGGCAGCCACTGAGCCGCCAGCTCTACAAAGAGATGAGCGCGCGGCAGGCACAGGATAATTACTCCCAGCCCTGGCAGAATCACGGTTTTACCTATCAGAGCCGCTTCCCCGAGGGGGCCGATTATCCGCTGCTGATGCGTAAGCAGGGCGACGGCGAGTGGCAGCCGGTGATGGACGCGAACCCGCGCAGCAAAGGACATGCCTACTACGCTATCTCTCGCTATGCCGTCAGCGAAGATAACCGCTATCTCGCTATCGCCGAGGACACGCGCGGTGAGGGGCAGAACCAGATCGCCATTCTGGATATGCAGCAGCAGCGCTGGCTGCCGGATACCTTGGTGCAGACCTCGGGCGATATGGTGTTCAGCCGCGACGGCAGCAGGATTTTCTACGTGCTGAACCACCCGCAGACCTTAACGCCGTATCGGGTGATGCAGCACGTGCTCGGTTCCAGCGCTGCCGATCGCCAGGTTTACCAGGAGGACGATGACAGCCTTTACACCGGAATTTCGCGTTCGTCTTCCGGCGAATATCTGATTATCACCCTGAGCGGCAACGACACGTCGGAAGCCCGGGTGCTGTCGCTTAGCGTTCCGCAGGCCGAGCCGAAAATCATCCGCGCCAGAGTGAAAGGTCAGGAGTACTACGTCGACCACAACAACGGCCAGTTTTACGCGCGCAGTAACATCTGGGATAAGAACTTCGGCCTGTACGCCTTCGGTTACCCGGAAGAGAAATGGCATACCGTTGTCGCGCCGCAGCCGGATCGCGAGCTGGAAAACTTCTTCCTCTTTGACCGCTGGCTGGTAATTGCCCGGCGCAGCGACGGGCAGACCCATTTTGCCAGACTGACCCTCGCTGACGGCAAATGGCAGGATCTGACCTTCCCGGATAACAGCTATATGGCGCGCCCCGGCAGCAACGGCGATGCGGCAGCGAATACCTTCAACTACCTCTACTCTTCGCTGGATAAACCGCTGGGTTACTACCAGTGGGATCTGAACGACGGCCAGTCGCGGCTGGTTCATCAGAAGCAGGTGCCGGGCGTGGATTTAAGCCTGTACCGCAGCGAGTTTATCAACCTGCCCGCGCGCGATGGCGAATCGATTCCGGTGTCGCTGGTGTATCGCAAGGATCTGTTCCGTAAAGGGGAAAATCCGCTGCTGACCTACGGTTACGGCGCTTACGGCATCAGCCTGGATGCGGCCTTTAGCGCCCCGCGCGTCAGCCTGCTGGATCGCGGTTTTGTCTTCGCGCTGGTTCACGTACGCGGCGGTGGCGAGAAAGGGGTTAACTGGTATCTCAACGGCAAAAAAGAGCACAAGCCGAACAGCTTCAACGACTTTATCGACGCCTCCCGTGGGCTGGTTGAACAGGGCTATGGCAGCCCCGCTCGGCTCTACGGTATGGGCGGCAGCGCCGGTGGCCTGCTGCTCGCTGCGGCGGTGAATCAGGCACCGGAATTGTTTAAGGCGGTGGTGCTGCAGGTGCCGTTTGTCGACGTGCTGAACAGCATGCTGGACAAGACCTTGCCGCTGACCCAGCAGGAGTACGAGGAGTGGGGCAATCCTAACGATCCGGTTGCTTACCGACAGATTAAGGCCTGGAGCCCTTACGACAATCTTACCCCCCGCGCCTATCCGACGATGCTGGTGACCAGCGGGCTGTATGACTCACGCGTTCCCTACTGGGAAGCCGCCAAATACGTCGCACGCCTGCGCACGGTCAACCGCAATCCCTCATCGCAAATCCTGCTGACCACCAATATGCAGGCCGGCCACGGCGGCCGCTCGGGGCGCTACTCCCGCCTTGAAGACTCCGCGCAGGCATTCAGTTTCTTGATTCACCTTGATAACAAAAATAGCCAGACACCAGGAGCACCGCGTTGAAATATTACTCTTTTGCTAACCTCGCGTTAGCCAGTTGCCTTGTTATACCTGCCGTTGCCAGCGCCGAGGGGGAAAAGGGCAGTACCGTCTTCTCCACGCTCAGCGTGTCGGACAGCACTCATAAAAAACAGGCTGATGATGTGGGGTCATCGGCCGAAACCTTCTCCACCCCGGGTGCGGTCAGTTCGCGTTCGGCCGACAAAAAGCTGCAAAGCCTGGACAATACCCTGCGCGGGATCCCCGGCACTTTTACCCAGCTCGATCCCTTGCAGAGCGGGGTGAGCGTTAACATTCGTGGGATGAGCGGGCTGGGGCGCGTTAACACCATGGTTGATGGCGTGACGCAGACCTTTTACGGCATGGCACCGACCAACTATCACGGCGGCAGCAACAGCGCTGCTTCCGTGCTGATCGATCCTAACTTTATCGCCGGAATCGATATCACGCGCGGCAACAGCGCCGGTTCACAGGGGGTTAACGCCCTGATGGGCAGCGCTGGCATTCGCACTATCGGCGTGGACGATGTGGTGCAGGAAGGCCGTCAGGTCGGCGTGCTGAGCCGCTTCTCCGTTGGGGATAACGGCATGGGCCGCAGCGGCATGGTGTCGGTAGCCGGTAAAACGGAAGAGTTCGGTAACGGCGGCCAGCTCGGTGCGCTGGTGGGGATGAGCGGAACCACCACCTATGCTACCTATAAAAACGGCGCGGGCGAGAGCAGCAAAGACTTTATCGGCAGCGACACCGACTACATGAAGCAGAACCCGCAGTCGCAGCTATATAAGCTGGATTTCAGCCCGGACCGCTACAACAAGTTTGAATTTAACGGTCGTAATTACAGCAATACTTTCACCCGCCGTGATATCACCAGCGATGACTACTCGCTGCGCTATAAGTTTAACCCGCTCTCCGAGCTGGTGGGCGTCAACCTGTTACTCAGCAGCAGCCGCTCCAATCAGAATTACGTGCCGGAAGCGTTCTGGAATTTCCCCAGCTCCTCCAGCACCAATAAGTCCAACGCGGTGGATCTAAGTAACACCAGTCGCTTCTCGCTGGATGATTACGACTTCACTTTCCTGCTGGGCAGCAAGGTGATGAAAACCGATTACACTCGCCAGTATACGCAGGGTAGCGCCACCGATCGTAATGCGTTTGCCCCGGCCGGTAAGCAGAAGATCGAGTCGCTCTATACCGGTCTGACGATCAATAAAGATATTTATCAGCTCGATCTGAACCTGAATTACACCCGCAGCAAGGTGAATGGTCACAAGCCGGCCTGCTCCGATAAGGAAAAATGCTTCCCGCAGGGTGAGGCGGAACTGGATCTTGACGATAAAGCCTTCAATCCGTCGGTGATGCTGTCTGCGCAGGTGACGCCGTGGCTGCAGCCGTTCGTCAGCTACAGCCACTCATCCCGTGCGCCAAACGTGCAGGAGGTGTTCTTTGCTAACGAGGGCGGCGCGTCGATGAATCCGTTCCTCAAGCCGGAAAAAGCAGAAACCTGGCAGGCCGGGGCCAACGTGAATCTGGAAGGGCTGGTGGTGGAGAAAGATAAGCTGATGCTGAAAGCGTTGGTTTATCAGACCCGCACCAAAGACTACATCAGCAGCGAAACATTCTTCCTGTGCTACGACGGTTCGCTGTGCAAGGATGCTGATAATTCAGATGCCGGTTTTAACGCCAGCGTTTACGTTAACTCGCTTTCTCCGGTGCAGTCGCGGGGCTATGAGGTGGAAGCGAACTATGATGCGGGCCTCGCCTATCTGAATCTGTCCTACAGCGAGCAGTACACCAACCAGCCGACTTCGATTGCCAGTACGTCAAATCTGTTTGCTTACGACGATCTGGCCGATCTGCCGCGCCGCTATATTACCGCCGATCTTGGAGTGCGCCTGCTGGATGAGAAGCTGACTATCGGTAGCCTGATTAAATATACCGGCAGGTCGAAGCGCCTCGATCCTTA
This sequence comes from Erwinia sp. S38, assembly GCF_016624545.1. Classification (NCBI taxonomy): domain Bacteria; kingdom Pseudomonadati; phylum Pseudomonadota; class Gammaproteobacteria; order Enterobacterales; family Erwiniaceae; genus Erwinia; species Erwinia sp. S38. The sequence continues at coordinate 416,693 of NZ_JACVTS010000001.1, forward strand.
CTTCTGGGATCACGATGATGTTTCCATCGCGAGGAAGCACAGCATGCCGAAGATCCCGACGATTATCGATCTCTACAGCAGCTATCAGGTGACGGATAATTTGCAGCTGCGCCTGACGGTGCAGAACGTGCAGAACAGGGATTATGCCGAAGCGCTGAACCGCATGAACCAGGATTTGAGCACGTCGGCCGAGGGTGTGTCGGTGAATACGACTGCGCGTGGTCGTACGTGGGTGTTCGGTGGGGAGTTCCGTTTCTGACGGGTTAAGCGTGAGTTTCTTCTGATTCACACTGATTGAACCGCTGTCTTTTTCGACGGCGGTTTTTTTGTGGTGTTTTCGCTGGTGGACGGAGAACGGTGGACCGGAGGCCAGCCTCTGCGGCTGCCGGACGGTCCTCGCGTTATGCTGTTTGATGTCTTCAGCCCGGTTGGTACTGCTTTTCGCTGGTGAACGGTGGCCCGGAGGCCAGCCTCTGCGGCTACCGGACGGTCCTCACGTCGCGCTGCGCGCGATGCCTTCGGTTACGGCTTCGTGCCTTTCGGACCGGCCTGGAGCGGGCGTCCTGCCCGCGCCATGCCTGACGCCAACGTCCTGTTGGCGTCTCCTGGCTCGTAGCCTCCACCTCAGCGCTGCGGATTGTCCGGTAGCCGCAGAGGCTGGCCTCCTTTTATTGTTCAGTGCTCGCTTTTTACTGCTTAACTGCTTAACTGCTTAACTGCTTAACTGCTTAACTGTCTGACTACCTGACTACCTGACTACCTGACTACCTGACTGCCCGATGGCTGAATTGCTGAGCTGCTGTAACTATGGTTTTAGGCGTCGCATATTTGTGGGTTCTTTAACGTCGGGAACCCATTTCAGAAATATGGACTAATACAGAAACAGAGGTGTCTTTTCTGAAGCAGCACCGGTACAGGTCGTATCACATTTCAAAACGATATTTATGCGGTCGTATTGAGTTGTTCTGGAGTGATTTTTAACTGGCAGACAGCACTGCTGTATGAAACGGGCTGGTTATTCGCCGGGCGAGCATTTCGCAGCGTTGAACGCAGAGAGGAAGCTGGGATTCGTTCTTTAGACAACATGAAAGTCAGAAAGCAGGCTGGTTGTGCCCCCGGGCGGGTAATCCGCAGCGCTGAACGGAGAGAGGAAGCCAGGATTCGGCCGCATGGACGCGGCCGAAAGGCACAGCCGCGCAGGACGCGCGTCTGTGCCGGTCCGTCTGGCTGACGAGCGAAGTGAAGGTACCGCAAAGCAGCGCGAGGACCCGCCCGACCGGGGGCACAACCAGCCAGCGCAAACTTCTGACTTTGCAAACGACCGTCTAAACCGATCCGTCAGGCTGACGAACGAAGTGAGTGCACCGCAAAGCGGCGCGAGGACCGCCCGCCCGGCGGCACAACCAGACAGCTGTACACCGCAGCCATCGACAACGCCGCTACGCTAACCCTAACGATTCACCAGCCTCGCCGGCAAAGCCACCACCAGCAGCGAACTCAGCAACAAACAAACCGCAAAGAACCACATCGCACCGCTGCTGCTGCCGGTCAAATCCAACGCCAGACCCATAATTGAATTACTCACCAGCCCGGCAATATTGGCCACCGAACAGGCCAGCGCAAATCCTGCTGCCGCCGCCGTACCCGTTAAAAAGGTCGCTGGCAGGCTAAAAAACACCGGCACGGCGCCAATAATCATCGCCTGCGCTAGTGAAAACAGCAGAACCGTTGCCAGCACGCTGTGCCCGGCAAACGTGCTGGCCGCCATCGCGCCCGCACCAATGATAAATGGCACAATAATGTGCCAGCGGCGCTCACGCATACGATCCGAACTGTAGCCAATCAGCAGCATCCCCACCAGGGCGGCCAGGCTCGGAACGGCCGTCAGATAGCCGATAGTACTGATACTGGTCACTCCGGCCTGTTTAATCAGCGTAGGCAACCAGAAACCCATGGCGTAGGCGCTTAGCAGAATCGAAAAATCGATGCCGCCAAGCATCAGTACGCGGATATTTAACAGCCCGTCGCGCAGCCGATGTTTACTCTCGCGCCCCTCCCGCTCATCGATTTCCAGATCCCGCTGAACGCATGCCTTCTCCTCCTGACTCAACCAGTTAGCCTGCGCCACGCTGTTGGGCAGCACCCACAATGTCATCACACCCAGTAACACGCTGGGTAGCCCCTCGAGCAGGAACATCCACTGCCAGCCTCTCAGGCCATGAAGCTGGTCAAAGTGGGTCATAATCCAGCCCGACAGCGGTCCGCCAATCAGGCTGGATAGCGGCAGGCCAATCATAAATAGCGCAATGATGCGGCCGCGTCGCCACGATGGATACCAGCGGGTCAGATAAAACAGCACGCCCGGCAGGAATCCGGCCTCCGCGACCCCCAGGAAAAAACGCAGTGCGTAGAACTGGGATGGTGTCTGTACCATCAATGTGGCCGCTGAGAGAAGCCCCCAGCTGATCATGATGCGGGCAATCCATACGCTGGCCCCAACGCGCTGCAGGATCAGGTTGCTCGGCACTTCAAACAGAATGTAACCGACGAAAAATAATCCCGCTCCCAGACCAAACGCGGTTTCACTAAGTTGGAGATCGTTGGCCATTTGCAGCTTGGCCAGGCCGATATTGATGCGGTCCAGATAGGCTGCCAGATAGCACAGGCACAAAAAAGGAATAAGTCGCCAGGTGATTTTACGGTATGCCGCAATCGTTTGCGTTGCTGGCTGGATAGCCGGATGCACATCAGCATCAGTCATGGTTCTCTCCGGAATCTTAATGAAAGGCAGTGGGTAAAAGCGTACAAATTCTATCAGAGTTGGAACTTGCCGATAATCATTATCATTTAAAAGGGGCTTACAGCCCGGTATCTGCGTGACGACTCTCACAAGAGGCGGTGTTGTTTCGCACGCAAAGTTTGAGTTGTTGGTCTCGTCGGGTTTTACATTAACTTGCCGGACTGGCTTTTAGCGCACCGGTGACGATAATCAATTTACAGGTTATCTGATGCTTTAAATCGGCAGCAGGATAGCTTTTTTCTGCACTGGCAACGAGAATACCCCCATACTCACCGGCGCGGCTGGTGAAAATGTTATGTGGAGAGAGGTAACGCTATGCAACAGGGTCCCCTGACGGAAGAACAGCTGGAATGGCTGGATGATATTCTCATGAAATATTCTACCGACACTTCGCTGGTCGATGCCTCCGAACTGGACGGCATGTTGACGGCCATCGTGTCTGCTCCGGTAGCGGTCCCACCTGCCGAATGGCTGCCGGCTATCTGGGGTGGCGAGGCGGAAATGCCTGACTGGGAATCTGAAGAGGAATTCCGTCGTTTCCACGATCTGCTTTCCCAGCATATGAATGATATTGTCGATCGCCTGAGCGGTTATCCTGACCAGTTCGAGCCGCTGTTTGGTATTAACACCGTTAACGGTGAAGATTACACGGTGGTAGAGGAATGGTGCTTTGGCTATATGAAAGGCGTTGATCTGGGAGACTGGTCTTCTTTGCCGCCATCGCAGGAACCTTCTCTGCTGGTCATCGCTTTACACGGGCGTGAAGAGAACTTTGAGCGGCTGGAAACGCTTACCGTTGAAGAGTATGAAATCAGCGTTGAGGCCATTCGTCCTGCGGCCATCAGCCTGTATGTGAAGCAGCCACTGCACTAATTTTAAGAAAAATACGTTACTCACTGCGCAACAGGTACGACAAATCCTGTTACGCAGTTAGTTTATTAAACGTGTTTAACGTCCCGGGTGACTGAATAGTCAATTTATTTCTGGCTTATATGGTTGAGAAGGCATTCATAATGACACCACCAGAAATAATCAGCAGCATGGCAAATATCGCGGGTAAGTCGGGTTTTTGTTTGTATAAAATCATTGAGCAAAGCGTTACGCCCACAATACCAAAGCCACACCAGAGTGAATAAGCCACTCCTACCGGGATTGTGCTCATTGCCCTGGTCAGTGCAAAATAACAAACGGCATAGGCAATAATAACTAAAATAGAAGGTGCCAGTTTACTGAATCCGGAGGTTTTTTTTATCATTGAAGTGCCGGTTATTTCGGAACAGATCGATAATGCCAGCCATAAAAATCCCACGTTAGCCATGATAATTCCCCTTAGTGTGTTGGTGAACTTTTTTCAGTGAGTTCAGAGGGTAGAGGTGTTGTTTCTTCTGCATCTTCACTGCCCATGTGGGAAAATAAATTCATAATAATAATGCCGCTGGCGATAACCAGCATGCCGATAATCGCTGCGGTATCGGGATGCTGGCCGTAAAACAGCATACCCAGCGTTGAAACGGTTAAGATGCCGGTACCTGACCAGGTGGCGTAGGCCAGGCCAACCGGGATATCTTTCACCGCCCGCGACAGGGAGTAGTAGCAGATACAGTAGAGCACAACGATAAGCCCCAGCAGCAGGGTTTTAGTCAGACCTTCACTGTTATCAAACATTTTTAATGTTGAGGTTGCTGACGTTTCGGAGACGATAACCAGCAGCAGCCATAGCCAGCATTTCTTTTTCGAAGACATGGGTGAACTCCTGAGTGATATTTTAAAAAAATGAATTAATGGCGAACTAAACGGATGTCAAAATCAAAGGTTTTAAATCGTGACTCCATGTAATTTAATTCTTCTGGTGTATATGAAGGATCGTTTAATACCGGGTAGTTCATATCAAGTTTTTGATATTTACTTTTGCCTAGCTGGTGATAGGGAAGAATATCAATGCGGCGAATATTTCCGCGCCGTGAAAGTTTTTTGATATAATCAATTGCGGTGAGCACGGATTCTTCCGAGTCATTGTAACCCCGCACCAGTGGAATGCGGACAACGACATTGGCTCCTGAATCAACCAGCCATTCCAGGTTTCGTTTAACGCGTTCGTTGCCCATACCGAACAGTGTCTTATGGTTCGCGCTGTCCATTTCTTTCAGGTCGAATAAAAACGTGTCAGTAACGGCTGCCAGTTTTTTATAATTTTCCAGCGGCGTTGTTCCCTGCGTTTCTACTGCCGTATTGATCATGACTTTTTTGCATTCGCTAAACAGCGCAACCGCAAAGTCCGTTTGCAGGCTCATCTCACCACCGCCGATAGTGACGCCACCGCCAGAAGAGGTATAGAAAAAGTAGTCCTGCATAATGACCTCCATCAGTTCGCTGACGGTGTAATCTTTGCCGACGATGCTGATGGCATCCTGAGTGCAGATTTCTTCGCATTTTCGGCAGCCGCTACAGCCCGCTTCCCGGTTGATGAAATGTTTCAAGCTGCCGTTGATATTAGCCCGGTAGTGGGTCCCCGAAGGACAAACGCTGACGCAGGCGCCGCAGTCAATGCATTTATCGTGGGAGTACATCACCTGAAAGTTGCCGTTCAGGCCTTCCGGGTTTGAGCACCAGGGACAGCTGATATTGCAACCTTTAAAGAAAATCAGCGTGCGAATGCCATCTCCATCATAAATTGAGTATTTTTGGATATTGAAAATCCGCCCCGTTAGTTCCTTAGTGGTCATCATTTCTACCTCATGAATCTGTGTGAACGTCCTTGTTCATCGTTCTTCCCTGTGGATTACCCTCAGAATCCGTCAATTACCGTACGGCTGATAATTTCATCCTGAACCTCTTTGCACAGCTCAACGAAGTAGGCACTGTATCCCGCCACGCGCACAATCAAGTCGCGATATTTTTCGGGCTCCTGCTGGGCTTTTTTCAATACTTCGTTGTCGACATAGCTGAACTGCATCTGGCCATTGCCCATAATTGAGGCGGTGCGCAGCAGCGTGATCAGACCTGTACGGCCTTCAGGCGTGTCGAGCAGCCCTTTCAGGAACTTGAAGTTGTGCACCATGCCGATGTTCATGGTTTCCACGTTCATTTTGCTGACCGACTTGATGATTGCCGTTGGCCCCTGTTTGTCAGCGCCCTGGGTTGGGCTGATACCATCTGACAACGGCATCCAGGCAAGGCGGCCGTTAGGTGTGGCGTTGGTTAGCTCACCAATTGGCGTGTTGTTAGAAATCGACAACGTGCCGTGGCTGAGGGTGGAGTAGAGCATGTCGTATTTACGGCACTCTTTCTCGGTCCATTCGGTAATGTCGGCGGCATACTGGTCAACGTAGTTATCGTCATTGCCGTATTTCGGCGCGTTCAGACAGTCGCGGCGCATTGCCTCGTAGCCTTCGAAGTTGGCCAGCAGCGCATCACGCAGCTGTTCCAGCGTGTATTTCTTATCTTCGTAAACCAGCTTGCGAATGGCGGCCATTGAGTCAACGTAGGTCGCCAGCCCGGAGAAGATCAGGCCAGGGCCGTGGTTAATCATTGCGCCGCCTGCGGCAACATCTTTACCGCTTTCCATACAGCCCTCGACCAGTAGAGACATCAGCGGTTTTGGTGCGACGTCACGGTGTACGCGCTGGCTGATAACGGTTCCGATAGCCGACAGGCGAACAATATGCTCAACCTGCTGTTTGACCGCAGCGTCAAACTGTTCGAAGGTACGCAATTCACGCAGATCGCCGGTATCCAGGCCTTGATGACTGTCAAACAGCACCATACGCCCACGGTTCAGCACAAATTCAATGGCCATTGGCCACTGGGTATAGCCGGTGGAGGTCCACTGATAGATACGACCCGATTTCTGCGGTTCCACGCAGCCCATCAGGCAGTAATCACGCGCATCGTCGAAATCAAAACCTTTGCGCAGCATCATGCGAATATGCGAGTCATCGAAGTGACAGGCCGGGAAGCCCATTCCCGCTTTCACTACGTCGACAATTTTCTCCATGTATTTCTGCGGTGACTGGTTGTGAATACGGCATGCCAGCGATGGCTGGTACACTTTCACGAAGCGGACCGCATCCATAATCAGGTAGGTCAGATCATTACAGGCATCGCCACCCGTGCGTTTCTGGCCACCGACCGTGAGGTTGATAAAGGGCTGATAGCCAGCAAAGTACTTCGCGCCTGATTCGCTGGACATCCACATCAGCTCGGCACATTTGATGATGAAGGCCTCCATCATTTCCAGTGCGCTCTCCTCGGTGAGGCGGCCTTCACGGATATCGGCTTCATACATCGGGTAACAATATTGATCGACGCGGCCCAGAGACAGACCGGTCTGGTTTTCTTCAACTTCAAACAGCGATTCGACGGTCCAGATACTTTGCAGCGCTTCCTGCAGCGTTTTTGGCGGATTAGCCGGTACGTTTTCGTTAACCTGTGCAATGTTCAGCAGTTCGGCTTTACGCTGCGGCTCTTTCTCCGCCGCCGCCAGTTCGCGGGCGTGTGCTGCTATACGCTTAGCGTAGTTAACCACGCCGGTGCAGGTTTCAATTGCCGCTTTGTAGAAGTAAATCCGGTCTATATCTCCCGGGTTTTCCATACTCAGTGCCGCCAGATGGGCTTCGGCATCGGCTTTAATTCCGTTCATCCCTTTGGTAAACAGCAGTACGTCGTAGCCAGGGCAGGTATCGCCGCCGCCGTTAATCTGGTGATACGAGAGATCGCTGACGAAGGTTTCACCACTGAAAGCCCATACGCCGGCTTCGCGATACTGTGCTTCACAGATCTCATCCAGCGAACGGCCTTCCCAGAAAGGAACGATTTCTTCACGGATAGTTTTTTTATCTTCTTCGCTGATGACGAAAGGATCCTGTGGACGAGTGCCCATCGTGTCCAGTTCGTCCCGCACCCAGCGCCAGGCAATATCCGGTGAGAACGCTCCAGCCCGGGGCTTGCCGCAAGGATGGCCCACGATCAGTTCCTGGTCCTGAATCAGGATTGGTGCCGTTTCACAGGCGTGGCGGAAGGCTTTTGCTCGCAGCAGGATAACAGGCAGGCCGGGGTTGTTTTTTACCACCTCGGTAAATGCTAAAGCACGATAAATTGAAACGCTTGGTCGTGCTTCAAGGTAGTGCTGACGAAGATATTGCAGCCGCGGTGATAGCCCCTCAGTCACGCTGTGCTGGGGCTGAGTGGCAGGAATATCTGTGGCGCTGAAGCTTTTCTTCGGCACAGTGTTATGTACGGGAGTCGCTAAAGTATCATGTTCCATATTACTCTCCTGAATCTATTCCAGTCGTTCTTAATACGGGTACGAGCTGTGCTCGCGGTGACGGCCACCTGTGGAAGAGGTGGCCATGGCCCAGCGTGTGGTTATTGATGGAGCACCGTTGTTACCGAGCCATACTCATGGCCAGAGAAACGGCTACTGGCGCAGGTCTTCAATCGATCGAACGCCAAATCCGACTTTGCGAATGTTGATCAGGTTCATCGGCCCGACGTTATCGGAGGTAGAGCCGCCGCCAATGGCACCACATCCCAGCGTCAGAGCCGGCGTGAGGTTAGTAGTGGCGCCAATGGCCCCCAGCGCTGCCGGGGTATTGATCAAAATGCGGTGGACGGGTTTTTCCAGACTGAACTGGCGGATAACTTCCTGATTCCGGGTATGGAGCACCAGTGTGTGGCCGAGCCCTTCGTTGTTTAACAACTCCACGACTCGATCGCAGGCCGATTTCCAGTCATCTTCGACGTACAGTCCCAGCACCGGGCACAGTTTTTCGCGCGAGAAAGGATTTTGTTTTGAAACAATGGATTGTACAGAGACAAGTACGCGATTATTGGTTGGAACGCTAAAGCCGGCCATCTGGCTGACGGTCAATGCGGTTTTTCCCACCGTTTCCGGGTTGATGGTATTGTTGGCGCGCATCAGCAGGGCGGAAATTTTCGCGCTCTCCTCTTCATTCATGAAGTATGCACCCTGCGTTTTCAGCTCGCGTTGAGCCTCTTCCCAGATGCAGCGTTCAACGATAATCGACTGTTCGGAAGCACAGATAACCCCGTTATCGAAGGTTTTACTGGTGATGATGTCTTTCACCGCCTGGTGGACGTCTGCTGTGCGTTCGATAAATGCGGGGCCGTTACCCGGACCGCCGCTAATCGTTGGCGTGCCGGATGCATAGGCAGCTCGTACCATGCCTTCACCGCCCGTAGCCAAAATAAGGGAGACGTCTTTACTGTGCATCAGTTCCTGCGTTGCTTGCAGGGTCAGTTCGGTAATGCCGCTGACGATACCCGCCGGTGCTCCTGCGGCTTCAGCGGCCTTTCTTACAACGTCGATAGCTTTCCAGCTGCATTCACGTGCGCCAGGATGCGGGGAGAAAACGATGGCGTTGCCGGATTTCAACGCGATGATGCTTTTATAGAAGATGGTAGAGGTGGGGTTAGTGGAAGGGACCAGAGCGCATATCACACCTAAAGGCACGCCCACATCCATCACTTTTTTTTCGTTATCTTCGTGGATAATTCCCACAGTTTTCATGTCTTTAATTGATTCATAAAGGAAGGTTGATGCGAAGGTATTTTTAAGTACCTTATCCTGCCAGTTGCCAAAGCCGGTCTCTTCACAGGCCAGTTTTGCCAGAGGTTCGGCCTGGGCAGCTGCTTCTTTGGCAATGTTTTTTACGATGGCATCAATTTGCTGCTGTGAAAATGTGGCCAGAACCGCCTGTGCTTTCTTAGCATTACGTACCAGGTCCCGCGCGTTCTGCCGGGAGAGTAAATCCTTATCCATTGTCATCATCAGTTATCCTTAATCAGGGTCAATAAAGAAAACCAGGCGCATCAAATTGTTGCTTTGAGGCGATGAGTTCACTATCGCCGATACGCGGTTGAACTTGTGCTGAACAACAGCAATAAGAACACCGACTACATCGTGATTAAAATGCGTAACGAATGCTCTTAAGCTCACTATATCCTTGAATATGGAAATCAAAATTTAAATTCAGATTGTTGAGTTTTTTAGTTTTTTCATCTGAAATTTAGCATTCGTAAGTCCTGCATTTACTTGTCTGTGCTGATTTTTACTGTGGCTGTGGTTGATTAAGCATGCCTGATTTCCAGGTTATTCGCAGGCGTGTCACTTTGTTAGCCCGATGCTAATGGTTTGAATATGAGTAAAGACAACCCCTCATAAAACTGTGGCATGCTTCATATTTCACTGGGTTTTTTAGCGTAGCGCTAAATACATAATGTGCTGTTTTTCAGCCTTGCGGATAGGACGGTGGCGTTATTGAATTTAATTGAAAGTGCTGCCGGATTTTAGGGTGCAGATATATAAAGGTGAGTTGATTGAGCTGAATAACACGGTTTTGCTGCTTAGCTGGCGTGCATTCAGAAACAGGCCATCGCGACTGTCTGACATTTCGCGCATGAAATAGTCGAAGATGATATCGGGCGACCTGTCTATCGAAGAGGCGCTCGCCTGCCACTGATTAATCATATAGTGGTTTTCCGCCGCTGAGACGTGTCTGACGCTATAGGCAAATTTGACATAGCGCTGAAGATAGAGGGAGCCTTCATCCGAATCGGTATAGCCTTCCACCACCATAGAGCCTTTACCGCCAGGGCCGAAGTTGAAGTGAACCGAACCGTTCACGTTTTCCTTATCCATATTTTCAAATCGCATGATGACTCGCGACGAACAGTCAATCTGCGTTGAATCCTGGTGCGGTAGTAAACGCCAGCCGGTAAATGCCGCTGTTGCGCTAAATATCATCAATGAAACGGCAAAAAAAGATCTGGGAGACATCTTCATTTTGGCTCCCATGAATAATAAAAGTAGTTATCACAGTAACCGAAAGGGATATTGCCATGAATGGCGCAGTGAGCGAGGAAAACGCGACCTAATCCTTTGGTCTGTAATTTGTCACTGTAGAAAAAAATGTACCGCTGCCCAGGATTGCAGGTAAGGTTAAGTTCATGTAAGACATTTAAAAAATTTTTTTCATAGTCGTGATTGGCCACCGATCCGACCATATCCGTTGTACCTGATAATTCACAGCCCTGGCCTGAAACAGAAACGGGGGAGATAAAAACCGGATTGAGACGGTTAATTAAGGAAAAGGGAAGCATTAAGAGTGATAAAACCAGCAATACGGCGCTGGCCATATTCCAGTTGATTTTTCTGACCGCTGGAGAGGCATGATGTTCTTTCGCCAACTTCGGTGGCGTCGTCTGCTCAGAATGTGGTTCTGGTACGGGCTGAGGGGAAAGACTATCGAGCATCTCGACTGCAATATCCGGATTAAACTGCAAATTACCCCGCGAAATGGTCAGAATAATATTTTCTATATCGTAGTGGCGGAATGTTTTGCGCAGCATGCTCAGATACTGATTCAGATTGCTGTTTGATGATGTTAAGCCGTTATCGTCCCAGACTTTTTTTAGGACTTCTTCCCGGTTAACAACCTCCTGATGCTGCAGGAAGAACAGCAGTAGCGCACTGGCAGTAATCGAGAGCTGAGTATCCGGAGCATTACTGCCCGGCAGCGAAATGGTTCCGTCTGCTGCGTCATAAATAAGACTGGCGTTAATGTTGTATCGCATTGGCAGCTCATCCATGTTGCCCGTCATTAAGCAAAGTCATTATGAGATTGCTTACCCATGTCTCAGTGAGGTTCTCCGTGGTTGAAAATGGTCAGATCGAAACAGGAAAGTAGCCAGTCAGGAAATTTATTTTACAGGTCGGATCATACCGATGAGCAGGTATGATCCTTCTTGATCGCGATCAACGGTGTGCGGCGTCGTTGAAGATTATCCAAATACTGTGTGGTTTTTCACAAATATTTGATTTTAGTAATCTAAACAACTGACAATGTTAATCGTTATGGCACGGTGATTGAGTGCGATTACCAGCCTGCCACGGCACCGCCATTGAAGATTTTATCCGCAGCGGCCGCCACTTCCGGCGACTGATAGGATTTAATAAAATCGCGAACGTTCTCAGCGTCTTTGTTCTCTTCGCGAGTCACGATGATATTCACATAAGGTGACTGCTTATCTTCAATAAATACGCTGTCACGCACTGGATTCAGTCCGGTTTGTTGAATATAGGTGGTGCTGATAATTGCCACCGTCACTTTGGCATCATCCAGCACGCGGGGCAGCTGTGCGCCTTCCAGCTCCATGATTTGCAGATGCAGTGGGTTAGCGGTGATATCCACGGCGGTTGGCAACAGCCCGGTATCTGGCTTGAGCGTAATCAGCTTTTCTTTTTGTAACAGCAACAGTGCCCGGCCAAGATTGGTGGCATCATTTGGGATGGCGATGGTGTCGCCATCTTTCAGTTCACTGATTGTTTTGATTTTTTTTGAGTAACCAGCCATTGGGAAAACGAACGTATTGCCAACCGCAACCAGTTTATAACCATGGGCTTTATTATCCTGCTCAAGGAACGGTCGGTGTTGGAACACGTTGGCATCCAGATCGCCGCCTGCCGTGGGTTCATTAGGCAGCAGAGAACCGCTGAAACCAACCAGTTCAACATCTAATCCGTATTTCTCTTTTGCGACCGTTTTCGCGACTTCAGCGACATCCTGCTCCGCACCGTTAATGACGCCAACTTTAATATGATGGCTGTCAGCGGCTTTCTGATCGCAGCCGGTGAGTAGTAATCCCAGCAGGAGTGCCGTAGTGGTAACTGAGCGAGTTATGGCAGGCTTGAACACGATATTTTCCCTGAATTCAAAGAGGTAGAAGGCTGTCAAATAACCGTAATTCCGCGATCGAGTCAACCGTTCGCTCATATGATAAAAAAGAACAACTTATAACCGGATGATGTAAGAAACGCGTGAGAGGCTATCTGGTGTGGTTTTCGTGGTAGGCGGGTGCTTTAGTTTGAGCCGTTATGGCGCTCATACCAGTGCTCTATGATGTCGGCCAGTTCATCTTCCTGCGTGTAGAAATAGCATGCGGGCACGCGCAGAATGGCAGCCAGGCGACAAACCAGTTCAAAATCGGGTGTATGAATACCGCGCTCGTATTGGTTCATTCGGGTACTGGCGGTGGCTTCGTCAATTCCGGCTAAAATCCCCAGCTTCTGCTGCGATATCTTCATCCTTGTTCGCGCTTGTTTTAAACGTTGTGGCAGCATGTCGATCCTGACTTCTGAACAGATAACAGGATTCTCTTAGCCGCTCGAATAAAATGTACTAAGTAGAACTTAGTCTAATCGACAGGGGCGTAACGGGGAATGCGTTTTAGCTTTTAGTGTGATTTATGCTGCGAGTACCAGGCCAGCACCAGCCTGGCCAGTTCATCTTCCACCGTATAAAAATAGCAGGATGGCACGTCCAGGATAACGGCCAGACGGCATACCAGTTCAAAATCAGGGACGTGAATACCCCGTTCGTACTGGTTCATACGGGCACTGGCTGTGGCCTCGTCAATTTGCGCTAAAACGCCCAGTTTTTGCTGCGATAGCCCTTTTCTCAGGCGAGCCTCTTTTAAACGATGTGCCAGCATAATAATCCCGGTATTGAAACAATTAACGGGATTCTCTTAGTTGCTAATGCAAATTGTACTAAGTAATGCTTAGTGTTAGATTGAGCATGAAACAGGAACTCACCGACACGCAGAGGATGCTATGACGAAACGAAAGGATATGCACAGTGCAGATATTATTGCTGCGATTAAAAAACGTAAGAATTCACTGGCGGCACTTTCGCGTGAGGTAGGGCTGAGCTCGGGGACGCTGGCGAATGCACTGAAGAAACCCTGGCCAAAAGGTGAGTTTATTATTGCCGCTGCCCTGGATATGCACCCATCAGAAATCTGGCCAAGTCGTTATTATGATAAGCGCGGGCGTTTGCTCCCGCGCGAGAAGCTTATCCGCCGCACACAGGGTGATGTTACGGCGGATGGTTCAGCATTAACTGAAGAAGCGGGGGACGCAGAATGAAATGCATACCGAACATAACACAATCAGTTTGCCATAATGCTGGCGGCCAGCTGGGCGCTGCCTGACGAGTTACCAATCATCTCGGTAAGCAGGTTATTGACGCCATCACTCATTGGCGTGAAGCGGGTTTCATTCGAGCGGGCGACAACAATAAATACACCTACGCTGTACTGTGGTACCATCGCCATATAGGTAATAAAGCCGCCACCTCCACCGGTTTTTTCAATGATCCCCGGCCTGCCTTCGCGCGGAGCCATGTAAACCCATCCCATACCGAGTGCATCTGCACGCCCGGGGACATCCATTCCCTCAACTTTGGTGAGCTGGCTACGTTGGTAAATCATCGTTTGTAGCCGGTCAACATGTGCGCTACGCGCCTGTACATCGGATGACAGGAACTGCTGCATCCAGCGACCCATATCATCCGGTGTGGAGTAAACCCCACCGCTGCCAATGGCAGCCAGTGAGTTATTGCACGGGCTGGGGTTCTTCGCCGGGATAATCAGGCGTGCGCACTGGTCCGGTGAGGGGGTGAAGGTGGTGTCTTTCATCCCCAGAGGGCGGGTCACTTTTTCCTGCAGCAGGGTCGGATAGGGTTTACCTCCGGCTTTTGCCAGGGCGTCACCCAATAAATCAAAGGCTAAATTAGAGTAAGAAGCAACCTGACCGGGAGCTGACTTTAGCTGCGCGGTACGCAGCCACGCCCAGCGCTGGCTGTTAGTAGGCCAGGTAAACACCGGCCGCATCGCTTTACCACCGGGTTGCTCACGAGGCAGGCCGCTGGTATGTGTCGCAAGGTTAATCAGGCGGATGGGCTGCCCGTTCCAGGCCGGTACACGGGCACCGGCAGGGGCGTATTTACTAAGAGGATCGTCCAGCTTGAGCCGACCTTCTTCCGCCAGTTTGACCATCAGTTCGCTACTCATCAGCTTGCTTAGCGAGGCGATACGAACCAGTGAATCTTTTGCCGGTGGCTGTTTGCTTCCGGGGCGCACTACGCCGCGGCTGGCGAAGATACGCTGGTTGGCATCAATGGCGACAATCGCCATCCCGCTGGCTTTGGTGTTATAGAAAATATTATCGGCGTAGCGATTAACCAGTTCGGAGGCCAGCAGCGGATCGGGCGTTTTCTGCGCCTGGCTTTGCATTGGCAGAGCAAGCACAGGTAAAAATATCAGGGCGTAGCGCAAAGATTTCAACGGGAAGGCTTTCCTGTGAGTGAATGGTTACTACGCCATAGTAATTTTTCTGTTTTTTACTGCAAGCCCTTCATGTGAATAAAAGTGTCACGACAGGTATCGAATGGAATCAATAGCGAGCAGGTGTTTCATTCTGGTAGAAAATAAAGCGCAGTAAATTAACAACGGTTTCGAAATAACCCTCGTGAAGGCATAAAAATGCCGCCAATAGTACAAGCCGGGCGTTTGGTTAGCCGAAATTCTATATTTATCATTCGATAAAATGACAAGCGCCCCCGATGAAGGGGGCGGGTTGTTTACTGCTGTGGCGATACTTCCAGGTCGATAAGTCCGATGCCCAGCCGACGGGCAGCAAAACCATCAACGGTACCCAGCGTTGACTCGACCGGTTCTGGAGGTACCAGGATGATACTGCGCGCACCTGAAGGATTGTTAACCTGTAACGTCAGGGTAGTATCGCTTTCGCCCAGAGAGATCTCCTGCTGCCAGTCACCCACCTTAACGATGACCGGACGTAATGCGTTGTTGCCAAAGGCGCGCGCCGTCAGCTTCAGCTGGAACGCTTCAGGCAGCGGTTCCAGGTACTGTATAGTCACTTGCGGTAGCAGATTCGCATCAGACCAGCGGCCCCATGGCTCAACGTAGGACATACCGGTGATTTTCAGTACCTGCTGCGGTAGCCCGGGCAGGTTAAACAGAATGCGGTCCGAGCGATATTTTAAATCGGCATCGGCGATTCGCAGGCGGGTTACGCTGCGCTGATACTGTTCGTCACTGCTGCTGTTGGTTGGGGTAAAGGTGATTTTCCCCAATGTACTGCCCGGTTTGAGCTGTTCAATATGTGGTTTCGCATTCAGCGTGCCGTTGGCAACGCATAGCCCATTATTCAGCGTCAGGGATTCGTCCCATACGCTGCCGATTTTGTAACAGCGATCGGCCCAGACAAATTTTTCATCAGGGGCAAATCTCGCCAGCTGCTGTTTCAGAGGCGTTGCCAGATAGGCATCAAGCTTGGGTTCAATCTTGTTTGGCATTACCGATAAAAGCAGCGGCAGCTTAAAGTGGGAGCCGGAGAAACTGAATGTATTATTGTTGCTGTCTATTTTGTAATCCGAAATCGTTTTCGGGAAGTTCCACAGCTTTATAACGTCGGGCTTCCACTCGTTAATCTTTTCTTTGATATTCAGATAAGTGGCAGAAAGTGACGTGGATGAAAGCGAACTGCGCCCCAGACCGATAAAGTTATCGCCACCCATGGCATCCAGTACGGTCGCACCGTTATCCAGCGTACTGCGTTTGGCCGTGATAACTTTGCTGCTGACGTTGTCGCCGCGCAGCATAAAGAACAGGTCGCGACGATCGTGCTGGTTCAGGTACTTAAAGGCGGTGTTGTTCATCGCCAGGTGATCGGAACCGACAACGATAATGGTATTTTTGAAGTACGGTGTTGCACGTATTCTTTCAATCAGCCGGGCAATATGTTCCTGGCCGCAGGCGACGGCAGCAAAAGACTTATTCTCTTTTCCATCAAATGGATAAGACTTTCTCTGACAGCTGCGGGAGATGAATCCATCTGGATGATGGGTATCTACGGTGAGTGCGAACAGCGAGAAAGGCTGATTTTTCTTCGCCAGTTCCAGATATTTATCGAAGACGATATCAAGCACGGTATCGTCGTACCATCCCCAGTCGTTACGATAGTTCTGATCTTTCACCATGCTTTTCAATTCATTGAAACCATAAATATGGTCGAAGCCGTGGGAAGTGAAGAACAGATCTTTGCCGGCAAAGCTCAGGCTGGCTCCCTGATAGAAATAGTTCTGATAGCCGGATGCCTTAAGGATGTCACCCAGGCAGACGTTTTGCGGATAGAAGGTGGAAAGCGAGCTGGACGCGTTGCCATCAAAAGGAGCAAACAGCGGGATGCCGCACTGTGAGGCGACAATACCGGCAATCGTATATTCGGTCCCGGGCAGCTGTTCAGTGTTGCTGAAATCGAGTGAGTCCGCTTTGATCTGATTCAGCTCCGGAGCCAGGCCGGGAAACGCTTTATCATCAAAGTAGGTGCGTTCCAGGCTCTCCGCGTAGATGTAAACCAGATTTGGGCGATCGCCGCGCAGGTTCTTCCCCGGCACCTTATAGTGACTGTAAAAGTCGGAATCCCCTTTTGCGACCTGTGATTTGATCAGATCGCTAACCTGCTGGTACGCCGGCGTTGTTTTAATGGATGCCGCCGCGAGCACCAGCGCCAGCAGGCTATACAATTTGCTGTAATTATGGTTTTTACGCAGACGTAAAACCCAGGATAAAAACAGGAATAGCAATAATAAACCGACGATCAGGCCGACGGCTGGCATAATATATTTTTGTAATCCTGCGCCACTCAGACTGCTGGTTATTGTATAGATAACCGCATCATTAATTCCTTCGCCGGTGAAGTAATTACTGGCAAAAAGAGAGGCATTTAGAATGATATAGATGCCGAGCAGCGCCAGCACGGCAGAAAACCACAGCTTATGTTGCCCCCCCTTCCAGGTGTAGATAGCAGCAGAAGCGACAAACAATATTAAAGATAACCATTCTGAAACCATTGGATCGATTTTACCCTGTGTGTGACGCAATCCCTGTCAGGTAGCGGCGAGATGAAATGATTCGAGTTAACGAATTAATTTAACGCAGCGAATTATCTCTGGCAATAATTGGGGGTGACAGCGAAATGTGAGTGTCGAGGCCATTCAAGCCTGTCCGTTTAGGTTTTGTTTAACTTTCCCGGGAGTAAACGTAACTAATGTTAAGCAAAGCCGGTTTAACTCAGCTTGCAATGGCAGGGATATAAAACTCTTTTATATCATTAATTTATTTCTTCGTTATCTGCCATGTACTCTCACAGTGTTGATGAGAGAATGCATACGGTGAGCGATTGGGTAAATATTGCTAATCTTTCTTTTCATTCTGCAATAATTACAAAACTCAGATGCGGCTCACATTCTCAATGGCTGTTTGGCACTTCTCTTTCGTTTGCGGGTAGGCGTCACATCAGCCTGTTATGATGGGAAAAGACCCACGTGAAGGAAGGGGGGACGGTCGTAATGGCGAACCCCATCTCCTTCTTTACCCTGACGGCCAGGGCGATAACTTTCCGGTGTTTTGCGCGACGGCAAGTGAATTTCTGCGTTATGCAGCATGATTTTTAAGCGAACAAATAATGCTATTGTTTAACTAGTATATAGGAAGTAAGCACAAAATGATTAATTGCGATTGTTTTGAAATATATTGAAAACAAATATTGGTTATTTACTAAGAGAAAAAAGCACAAAATAATAAGGTTGGTGTGTTTTATATTGGTTTTTCCAGTGTAATATTTTGTTCAATATTTATTTTCCAATATTACACAGGAATACAAGATGTTAATTAAAACACGTACGCTTGCTCAGGCAGTGGCGCTGGGACTGATTGTGGGCAGTGCTTCTTTCGCAGCCAATGCTGAAATTACCCTTTTGAAACAAGATCCTCAGGCAGGCGATCCGCTTAGCCGCCTGAACTTTACCGTGGGCGGCAGCATTCGACCACAGTTCAACAATATGACCGGCGATGGTGATAAAGGTTCATATAAAAGAAACGGTTTTGATGGCGGTACGCGTTTCCGTTTCGCGGCAGATTATTATCTGTTCGATGATATTAGCTGGATCAGCTATTACGAGCTTGGTGTGAATATCCCGGCGCTTTTCGACTGGGATAACCATCATGCCGATGGTGCAAATAATACTTCGCGTCGTATGCTGTATACCGGTCTTAAAAGCGCAACCTGGGGCCAGTTGACCTTTGGTCAGCAGAACAGCGTCTACTACGATGTTGTCGGCGCTAAAACCGATATCTGGGATTACGACATGCTGGGCCAGGCATCGGGCAACGGGATTAACGGCGATTATGACGGCTCTTACCGTAGCCGTAAGATGCTGAAATACAAAAATACTTTAGGAAATACAGACTTTTACGCTTCCTATCTGTTCTCCGACAATGAGTACCTGCCGGGTAACGGCCTGCGTTACAAACGTCAGGGCGGCGGCTCGCTGGGTGTGGACTACCACATCACGAAAGATCTGACCTGGGGTACGGCATGGAACTATACACGTGCTGAAATGCGCAATCCTGGCAACGGTGATGATAAATCCTACGATCAAAATATCTTCGGTACAGCACTGAGCTGGACGCCGGAAAACTGGACCTTCACCGCCGGCGGTGGCTGGTATGATAATTTCCTGACCACCAAGCAGGCTAACGTTCACAACTACTTTGCCGGTGATGCGTGGGGTATTGAATATCTGGCAGGTTATACCATTCCGGTACAGCAGTACGGGCTGAAATCAGTGATGCCGTATGTGATGGGTGACCGTCTGGAGTACGTAACTGGCCGCAACTACAAGCGTATCGACAACGGTCTGGGTGTTACCTTCAAGCTGGATTACGGCTTCCGTGTTGACTACGAACACGTCTTTACCTCAAGCACCGACAATCTGGGTGATATGAACCTGGTGCGCCTGCGCTACGACTTCTGATTTAACTGTGCTCCCCGACGGCTGTCGGGGAGCGTCTGCATCTGAATACGTCTTACAGTTCGCCGGTCAGGTACTGTGCCACGCCGTTACCGAAACTCCAGTCTCCTTTCTCATTAGTGATAAAGGTAATCATCACATCTGAAGGCAGGATACCGCAGCTCTCTTTAAACTCGCGGCATAGCTCCGCCATAAAGAATTGCTTCTGCTCGCTACTGCGTGGGCTGGTAAATACCCGCACCATCACCAGATTATCGGTTCGCTGTAAACCCAGACCGGTATCTTCAAATACCATCTGGTAACCTTTGTTTTCGTGAACAATCTGGTAGCGATCGCGCTCCGGTACTTTAAATGCTGCCAGCACTGCACGGTGCGCGGCATCAAGCAGCGTTTTCAGCTCTGACTCGGAACGGCCCTGAATAACATCAAATTGCAGTAATGGCATAATAACCTCGACACTCTCTATTGCTGGTTTTATTGGGCTGGTTCGCTGTGCTTTTATGGAAAGCTGTCAGCCTCTCCTGCTCGTCTCTGGTGATAAATTTACCCATAAACTCCGTTGGGAAAAAGCGCTATACTTGAATTGATTATTTACTATAGTGAACAATGTCGATGAAAGAACTGAAGACCGATGCGCTGTGGACGCATCTGCACTGGCTGACGGTGCTGGCCGAGCAGGGGAGTTTTACCGCCGCGGCCGATCGTCTGGAAGTCAGTAAGGCGGGGATGTCGCAGAAGATTAAAGAGCTTGAGCAGCTGGCGGGTGTGCCGCTGGTGACGCGAACCACGCGCAGCGTACGATTGACCAGCGCGGGTGAAAAGCTGGTTGACGATCTGCGAGCGCCGTTTGCCCAGATCGAACAGAGTTTTTTCAGCGTGCGTGATTCTGCCGGACCGCTGCGTGGCCTGGTTCGGGTCACTGCACCGGTGGCATTTGCCCGCCAGCAGCTGGTGCCGCATATCACCGCATTTCTCCGCCAGCATCCGCAGGTCAGGGTACAGCTGGAGGTCTCTGACCGGCTGGTTTCTCTTGCCAGCGAAGGGTTTGATCTGGCTATTCGCCACAGTAACACCCTGCCGGAAACCCACGTCGCACTGCCGCTGTGTACGACCCGTGCGCTGGTCGTGGCATCACCGGATTATCTGGCACGCTACGGTACACCGGAGACGCCGTCGTCACTGAGCGAGCATCAGTGCCTGTATTATCCACGCGGCGTGGAACCTCCCCGCTGGAGCTTTCAGCCTCTTTCCGGTGGTGAAAGGCTGGCAGTTAACGTCAGCGGCCCGTTTGCCACCAATAACAGCGAATCGATCCGCGATGCGGCACTGGAAGGATTGGGGATCGCACTGCTGCCGGATTTCAGTGCTCAAGCGGCATTAAAGGAGGGGAAGCTGATTCAACTGCTGCCAGAGTGGCAAACCGTCGGGGCTTTTGCCGATATGCTTTATGTTGTGCGCCCGTGGTCGGCCCAGGTGCCGCGCGCGGTAAGTGGCTTTATCCACTGGCTGCGTGAGGCATTTTCTGCCGGGTGAGCGCTTCACTGTCAAGCAGGGCATGATTGCCCTTTGTTACAGGAAATAGTTGATCTGCTTCTCAAATAAAATATTTATTTCCTTTTGTGATTTATTGGAAAAATAACTTCATTTATCCTGCAAGCCTGATTTCGTCAAACTTGCCGGAGATGTTTTATGTCAGCCATTCCCAGCCTTGAAACGCTGTTACAGCAGGAAGCCACCGTTCGCGTTAGCCAGTTTGATTTTGATACCGCATGGAAAATTGGCTCGCTGATCCGTGAGCGTGCCGTCAGTGAGAAGATGCCGGTCGCCATTGAAGTGTTTGCGTTTGGACAGGTGTTGTTCAGCACCTCGCTGAGCGGTTCGAGTGCGGAAAACCTTGAGTGGATTGCACGTAAGCGCCATACCGTCCTGCGCAATGCCCACTCCTCGCTCTACACCCAGGAGCTGAATAAGTCACAGGGCACGCCGATGTCCGAGATGAACTACATGGACCCTGAGCGTTACACCGACAGCGGCGGCAGCTTCCCGATCTTGTTGGGTAACGGCGGCGTGATTGGCACGGTCACCGTCAGCGGTTTGCCTTCTCATGAAGATCATGCGCTGGCCGTCTGGGCCATCCAGCAGGTGCTCTGAACCCTCATCGTGTAGCCGGATGAACTACCCTTATAGTGTGATAAAACTAAGGGGTATCTGTATGCCGCTAACCGATCGCCAGTTTGGCCTGATTGCCGTTGATAAGCAGGGCAGCAATGTCCTGTTTCTCAATCCGCAGACCTTTGCCGTAGAGCGCGAGCTTAACGCTTTTCCGCCCCGTCCTCATGAGTTGCTGATCCTGCCCAAACAGCGCAAGGCCTGGGTGCCGATCTACGGTGATGGTATCCACGGCGATAACCCCCATCCCGGTCATAAAATCGCGGTTATCGATCTGGCATCTCGTGAGCTGACGGGATTTATCGATATCAGTCCGCTGGAGTCACCGCATACCGGACGGGTGGGTAGCGATGGTTACGTCTATATGTGTTGTGAAAATAGCGCGACGATTTTGATACTCGATCCGGAAAGTGAACGGATGATCGGCCATATTCCGCTGACTTCATACAACAGCCACCGACTGACCATTTTGCCGTCCGGACGTAAATTATTTACCGATAATGAAGAGGATGCGACGATTACCGTCGTCGGACTGGCTAACGGCAGAGGTGAAGTGCTGGATAATATTCTGATGCCGGGGCCTATCAGCGGTATTGCCGCCTCGCCGCTCTATCCTTATTTGGTCGCTACCGATGCGCGGCGACCGCTGCTCTATGTGGTTGATGCGCAGAGCCATCGTATTCGGCAGCATCTGCCGCTGAACGGCCACAATAAAGCAGCACAAATTACCCGCTTCAGCGAAGATGGTTCCCTGCTGGTGGTCATTGGCGATAGCGAGCCCGTTATCAGCCTGTATGATGCCACCCTGAGTCCACTCGGGCAGATCGCCGTCGGCCATAAACCCATGGATGGCTGCTTCAGCCCGGACAACAGCCAGCTGCTCATCGCAAACGAAGATGACGGTACGCTGAGCGTGATCGATCTGGCCAGCAGGCAGGTGATTGCCACGCCGTCGGTCGGCCGCGGCTGTGAAGTGCTGAGCTATTTTGCCCTGAATTAACCTAAGGAGAGTCATGAAAAGTTATCAAGTGGCGTTGATCCCCGGAGACGGTATCGGCGTGGATGTGACTGATGCAGCCTGGCAGGTACTGGAACACAGCGCGGCTAAGTTTGATTTTTCCCTCAGCGGTGAGCGTTTCCCGTGGTCCTGTGAGTACTATCTTGAGCACGGTGAGATGATGCCGAAAGACGGTATCGATAAGCTGCGCCAGTTCGATGCCGTATTGCTGGGTGCCGTAGGCTGGCCGGAAAAAGTGCCTGATAGCGTGTCATTACACGGCCTGCTGTTGCCCATCCGCAAGCAGTTCGATCTGTTTGCCAATGTCCGCCCCCACCGCCTGCTGCCCGGTGTAGAAGGCCCGCTGCGTAGAGGTGATTTCGATATCCTCTGCATTCGTGAAAATACCGAAGGCGAGTACAGCGGGGCTGGTGGTCGCATTCACCAGGGAACGGCGGATGAGGTTGCGGTTGAAACCTCTATTTTCACCCGGCGTGGCGTTGAACGCATCCTGCGTTTCGGATTTGAGGCGGCGCGCAAGCGCAGCAAGCGTCTGGCATCGGTGACCAAATCCAACGCACAGAAGTTCACCATGGTGATGTGGGATGAAGTCACCGAGGAGATCGCGAAGGAATATCCTGACGTCAGCGTAACCCGTTATCATATTGACGCCATTGCAGCCCGCATGGTGATGAACCCGGAAACCCTGGATGTCATTGTTGCTTCCAATCTGTTTGGCGATATTCTGACCGATCTGGGTGCGGCGATTCAGGGGGGACTGGGCTATGCTGCTTCAGCCAACCTTAATCCGAATCCGGGTGTACCCTCGATGTTTGAACCGGTACACGGTTCCGCTCCGGATATTGCCGGTCAGGGGATCGCCAATCCGATTGCGGCGATCTGGTCAGCGGCGCTGATGCTGGAGCATCTGGGTGAAACCAGGGCGGCTGATGCTATTCTGCATGCCGTTGAAGCGGTTACCGCAGAAGCAAAAGTGAACGGTGGGTTAACAACGGCGGAAATCACCGCAGCGGTGATCGCCGCTATCTGATTTCAATCCGGGCCTCTTAAATCAGGAGGCCCGTCTGAAAGGAGCCTTTGCTGTATGGAAGCGCACGGTATTACCGATATTATTCAGCCCGGCCTGCGGGTGTTGTTCTGTGGTATCAACCCCGGAAAATCTTCAGCTCATACCGGCTTTCACTTTGCCCATTCCGGTAACCGATTCTGGAAAACTATCTTTCAGGCAGGATTTACCCTGAGCCAGCTCAAACCGGAACAGGAACAGCGTCTGCTGGAAACCGGCTGCGGCATTACTATGCTGGTGGAGCGTCCGACCGTACTGGCCAGCGAGCTTGCAGGCAACGAACTGCGTGACGGCGGGCTGGCGCTGAGGGAAAAAATCGAACGCTATCGACCGGCGGCGCTGGCCGTTTTGGGAAAACAGGCCTATCAGCAGGCTTTTCGCCGTAGCAAAGTGGAGTGGGGCAGGCAGCCGGAGTTAATCGGTGATACGGAGGTCTGGGTTCTGCCTAATCCCAGCGGGCTGAATCGTGCTTCGCAGGAAGAAATGAGCGCGGCCTATGCGGCGCTGGAGCAGGCGCTGACGGCGCGCGGCGTTTGAACGATTAAAAAGACAAAAGTCCCACTAAAAAAATGGCCCCGTAAAGGGGCCATTCTGTTACGCGATGCTTCGATTAATCATCGAGGAAGCTGCGCAGCACTTCGGAGCGGCTTGGGTGACGCAGCTTGCGCAGCGCCTTCGCTTCGATCTGACGGATACGCTCACGCGTTACGTCAAACTGCTTGCCCACTTCTTCCAGCGTGTGGTCGGTATTCATATCGATACCGAAACGCATACGCAGAACTTTCGCTTCACGGGCCGTCAGGCCTGCCAGCACGTCGTGGGTGGCAGAACGCAGGCTCTCAGAGGTGGCAGAGTCCAGCGGCAGCTCCAGCGTGGTGTCTTCGATAAAATCACCCAGATGTGAATCTTCATCATCACCAATTGGCGTCTCCATGGAGATTGGCTCTTTGGCAATTTTCAGCACCTTGCGGATTTTATCTTCCGGCATCAGCATACGCTCAGCCAGTTCTTCCGGCGTCGGCTCGCGCCCCATTTCCTGCAGCATCTGACGGGAGATACGGTTGAGCTTGTTAATTGTCTCAATCATATGCACCGGGATACGGATGGTACGCGCCTGGTCAGCGATAGAACGGGTAATTGCCTGACGAATCCACCATGTTGCATAAGTCGAGAACTTATAACCACGACGGTATTCAAACTTATCTACCGCTTTCATCAGGCCGATGTTGCCTTCCTGAATCAGGTCGAGGAATTGCAGACCACGGTTGGTGTATTTCTTCGCGATAGAGATAACCAGACGCAGGTTAGCCTCAACCATCTCTTTTTTCGCACGGCGGGCTTTCGCTTCACCGATAGACATACGACGGTTGATGTCTTTTACCTGCTCGATAGTCAGACCGGTTTCTTCTTCAATCTGTTGCAGCTTCTGCAGACTGCGATAGACATCTTCAGAAACGTCGTTCAGCTTCTCTGACCACGGTTTGTTCATCGCCAGTGCGGCTTTGAACCAGGTTTCGCTGGTTTCATTACCAGTGAACAGAGTGATGAAGTTTTTCTTCGGCATCTTACACAGTTCAACACACAGCTTCATGATCAGACGTTCTTGAGTACGAACGCGGTCCATCATGGTACGCATGTTGTTCACCAGGTAGTCGAACTGCTTCGGTACCAGGCGGAACTGCTTGAACACGTCGGAAAGGTTCTGAATTTCAGCGATAGCATCAGCGTGGCTGCGGCTCTTCGCTTTAATCACAGTGCGAGTGGCTTCATACTGCACGCGCAGATCGTTAAACTTCTCACGGGCCAGTTCAGGGTCGATGCTGTTGTCATCTTCCGAACTGTCGTCGTCAGACTCTTCGTCTTCATCTTCGTCGTCATCACGCTCTTCTTCAGAGAGTTCAGAACCGACGTGCGTTGCCGTTGGGGCCAGATCTTCTTCAGCATTGGGATCGACAAAGCCGATAATCAGATCGGACAGACGTGCTTCACCTGCTTCTACGCGATCGTACTGTTCCAGCAGATAGGTAATGGCTTCAGGATATTCCGCGACGGAGCACTGAACCTGGTTGATACCATCTTCAATGCGTTTTGCGATATCGATCTCGCCTTCGCGCGTTAACAGCTCAACGGTACCCATTTCGCGCATGTACATACGCACCGGGTCGGTTGTACGACCGATTTCAGATTCAACGCTGGATAAGACCTGAGCGGCGGCTTCTGCAGCGTCTTCATCGGTGTCGGTGCTGTTTTCGTTCAGCATCAGATCATCGGCATCAGGTGCTTCTTCTACCACCTGGATGCCCATGTCGTTGATCATCTGGATGATGTCTTCGATCTGATCGGAGTCGACGATATCTTCCGGCAGATGGTCATTGACCTCGGCATAGGTCAGATAGCCTTGCTCCTTACCACGGGTGACAAGAAGTTTCAGCTGTGACTGCGGGTTTTGCTCCATAAGACGGTATCCACACTTCTGTTAAATTAGATTGGTGTCGGTCGGCTAACATGCCAACAATAACAGTGAGGGCGTTTGGATTATTGCCGCTGCCCATCGTGGCGGCTGTCAGGGTCTACCTGACGGATAATCGGCACCTAAGCCGCTGAGATCTCGTTTCGAAGCTCGCGCTTCTGAATTCTGTCGTTTAAGTGGATGAGCAATAAAAATGTCACCCGCTGTCAATAATTTGTAGTGTAGCCGATATGGCTTTTACTGCTTTTTCAGCGCCTGGCTCAGCGCCCATAATTCGCGGCGCTCTTCGGCATTCAGCCCGTGAGTACGGTCGCGGGCGATGAGCTCTTCAAGCCGACGCTCAAGCGCGGCATCGTACATGCTGGCCAGCGCATCCTGAAACATGGTGTCGACTTCATCATCAACAATCATATGGTTCCAGGTTGCCAGCGTTTCAAGGCTCTGGCTAAATTTTGTTCCACGATATAACTCTAGTAGCTGTCCGGTGGTCAGGCCAGGGTGAGCAACGCAAGTACTCACTAATTCTACAAAGAGCGGGAATCCTGCGACCTCTGACTGCTCCAGTCCTTCAAGGGAAGGGACCATGGCACCCAGATGCGGATTCTGCACCAGCAGCCCAATAAGTATACGCATGGTCGTGCGTTTTAGCTGGGGCTGAGCGGGCTGTATAGCATTTTCGGCCTTACCGGGCATCAGTTTCTCAAGCTGGCTGTCGTCAAGAATGCCCAACTTATTGCCCAGCTCCTGGCGCAGATAGATGCGGAGCGTTTCGCCTGGCACCTGGCTTATCAGCGGCAGCGCAAGGGTACTGAGCTGGGCACGGCCATCAGGAGAACGTAGATCAACCTGCGGCATCAGCGTATCAAACAGAAACCCTGACAGCGGCATGGCCTGCTCCATCCGGGCCTCAAACGCCTCTTTGCCCTCTTTACGAATCAGCGTATCCGGGTCTTCACCGTCGGGCAGAAACATAAAGCGTAGCTGACGCCCGTCATTCATGTAAGGCAGAGCCGTTTCCAGCGCGCGCCAGGCGGCTTCACGCCCCGCCCGGTCACCGTCGTAGCAGCAGATAACCGTATCGGTGGTGCGGAACAACAACTGTATATGCTCTGCCGTGGTTGAGGTTCCCAGTGACGCAACGGCGTAATCCACGCCAAACTGCGCCAGGGCAACCACATCCATATAACCTTCTACAACCAGCAGTTTGGCCGGTTCAGGATGATTCTTCTGCGCTTCATACAGGCCGTACAGCTGGCGACCCTTATGGAAAATATCGGTTTCCGGCGAGTTCAGATACTTAGGCATCCCGTCGCCGAGAACGCGGCCACCAAATCCAATCACCCGCCCGCGTTTATCGTGGATGGGGAACATCACGCGTTCGCGAAAACGGTCGTAGCTGCGCCCCTGATCGTTGGTCACCAACATTCCGGCATCGATCAGCGTTTGCTTATCATCCGGATTACGGCCAAAACGCTTTAAGGCGTTGTCCCAACCCGCAGGAGCAAAGCCGATAGAAAAGTGCTGTATAACATCATCGCTCAACCCACGCTGTGCCAGATAATCACGGGCGCCAGCGGCCTGGTTTTGAGACAGCGACTGCTGATAGAAATCACGCAGGCCGGTCATCAGCTGATAAAGACTTTGACGCTGGTGGCGCTCAAGCTGGCTGGGGCCGGAACCGCTTTCGTACGGGACTTCAAGACCGTAGGCCGTCGCCAGTTCTTCAATGCTTTCAACAAATTCCAGACGGTCGTAATTCATCAGGAAGTCGATGGCGTTACCGTGCGCGCCACAGCCAAAACAGTGATAAAACTGCTTTTCGCCGTTTACGGTGAAGGAGGGGGTTTTCTCATTATGAAAAGGACAGCATGCGTGATAGTTTTTACCCTGCTTTTTTAGCTTAACGCGAGCATCGATAAGATCCACGATGTCCGTGCGGGCCAGTAAGTCATTGATAAAAACACGCGGAATGCGTCCAGCCATAAATCCCCTTCGAATGCTGCCTTGAGAATAATCCGTTATTCACTTATGGCTATAAACGAGAACAAGCCGCGCATTCCTTTCGGAAAGCACGGCCTGATAACTACTAACTTGTCTGTGAAACGTGAGGGCGAACCCTCAGGAAATTAGTACAGACGAGTGCGGCGTGCGTTTTCGCGAGCCAGTTTCTTCGCGTGGCGTTTTACTGCAGACGCTTTAGCGCGCTTACGTTCGGTAGTAGGTTTTTCATAAAACTCACGACGACGAACTTCAGCCAGAACGCCTGCTTTCTCGCAAGAACGTTTGAAGCGACGCAGTGCTACGTCAAATGGCTCGTTTTCACGTACTTTAATTACCGGCATGTAACTCTCACCTCGGATAAATTCGGTTTTGCCGCTGGCATCAGTGCCAGCTCATTTCAAAATGGTGCGGAATTTTACTCCAACACAGGCTGCGTTGTAAAGCACCATAGCATAAAGTAACCAACAGATGCGCCTGTGCGGCTGCCGGCTTTTTTCAGGGGGCCGATTATACATCAAACAGGCATCGGCGGTGGGAAAAAATTCACCTTTTGCACAACAGTTAACCGCAGGAAGGTTAAAATTGCCGCCGTTAAAAGCCCGCTCGTGCTACACTGCGCGCCGCAAGAATTGAGGTAAAAAAGACAGCCATGCGTGTTCTCGGAATTGAAACATCCTGCGATGAAACCGGCATTGCCATTTACGACGATGCGGCGGGTTTGCTCGCTAATCAACTTTACAGCCAGGTCAAAC
Source organism: Erwinia sp. S38 (assembly GCF_016624545.1). Taxonomy (NCBI): domain Bacteria; kingdom Pseudomonadati; phylum Pseudomonadota; class Gammaproteobacteria; order Enterobacterales; family Erwiniaceae; genus Erwinia; species Erwinia sp. S38. The sequence goes on from NZ_JACVTS010000001.1 coordinate 445,669, forward strand.
TGCACGCTGACTACGGCGGCGTGGTGCCTGAACTGGCTTCGCGCGACCACGTGCGTAAAACCGTTCCACTGATCCAGGCCGCGCTGCGTGAAGCCGGGCTACAGGCGCAGGATATCGACGCCGTTGCCTATACCGCGGGTCCGGGACTGGTGGGTGCGCTGCTGGTGGGAGCAACCATAGGCCGTTCGCTGGCCTTCGCGTGGGATGTGCCGGCCATCGCCGTGCATCACATGGAAGGGCACCTGTTAGCGCCGATGCTGGAAGATAATCCGCCGGAATTCCCGTTTGTTGCACTGCTGGTTTCCGGTGGTCACACCCAGCTTATCAGCGTCACCGGCATCGGCGAATATACGCTGATGGGTGAATCGATTGACGATGCCGCCGGTGAAGCTTTTGATAAAACCGCTAAGCTGCTGGGGTTGGATTATCCCGGCGGGCCGATGCTGTCGAAAATGGCGCAGCAGGGCGTAGAAAAACGTTTTGTTTTCCCGCGACCGATGACCGATCGCCCGGGGCTGGACTTCAGCTTCTCCGGCCTGAAAACCTTCGCGGCCAACACCATTCGGGATAATGACGATAGCGATCAGACCCGTGCCGATATTGCGCGCGCGTTTGAGGATGCGGTGGTGGATACACTGGCGATAAAATGTCGCCGTGCGCTGGATGAAAGCGGGTTTAAGCGTCTGGTGATTGCCGGCGGCGTGAGCGCTAACCGTACGTTGCGCAGCAAACTGGCGGAAATGATGCAAAAACGCGGCGGCGAAGTGTTTTACGCCCGGCCTGAGTTTTGTACCGACAACGGCGCGATGATCGCCTATGCGGGTATGGTACGCCTTAAAGGCGGTACTTACGCCGGGCTGAACGTGACCGTGCGCCCTCGCTGGCCGCTGGCGGAACTGCCGGCGATTTAAGCCTGACCGCCCGAAATCGCTGTATTTCAGGCTGGCTATCCAATATTACGGCTGGGGTTTATCCTGGCCGTTTTTCTTTTTCTTCTTCCAGATTTTATTTTCCTGGCCGCGCCACAGGCGCTGGATATTGTCATGATGCCGCAGCAGGATCAGGCAGGAGAGCATGGCGACCGGGAAGGTAAACTGCGGTTTGAACCACCAGACATAAAACGGCGCAATCAGTGCGCTGATAATTGCCCCCAATGACGAATAGCCACTGAGCAGTACGGTCAGCAGCCAGGTGCCGGTCATCAGGCCGGTCAGATCCCAACCGATGGGTGCAATGGCTCCGAATGCCGTCGCCACGCCTTTGCCGCCTTTGAAATGGAAGAAAACGGGGTAGATATGGCCGAGACAGGCCGCAATCGCGGTCAGGCCAAGGTAGAGCGGCGTAATGCCCTGACTGTAGGCCAGCCAGACCGGCAGCATACCTTTGAGAACATCAAAAACCAGTACTGTCGCCGCCGCAGCTTTCCCGCCTAATCGCAGTACATTGGTGGCACCCGGGTTGCCCGATCCATTTTGGCGTGGGTCCGGCAATCCGAACAGTCGGCAGACCAAAATCGCGCTGGAGATGGAGCCACACAGATACGCGAAAAGGATCATGCCAAGCGCGAATACACTCATAACACCGTTCCGTCTTGTTGGGGTCGTTTTGTTGTTAACATCCGTGGATAATACGCATAAACCGCCGGGGATGGTATCCGGCAACCACAAAAACAGAGAGCCGTATCATGGATATCGTATTTATTGATCAATTGTCCGTTATCACCACCATCGGCGTTTACGACTGGGAACAAACCATTCAGCAGAAGCTGGTGTTCGATGTCGAAATGGCGTGGGATAACCGCAAAGCTGCCGCCAGCGACGATGTGAATGACTGTCTGAGCTATGCCGATGTATCAGAAGCGATTATTGCCCACGTACAGAATGGAAAATTTGCGCTGGTTGAGCGTGTAGCGGAAGAGATAGCCACACTCTTGCTGAACCAGTTCGCCTCGCCCTGGGTACGCATCAAGGTCAGCAAACCCGGTGCCGTTGCGCAGGCGCGTCAGGTTGGTGTGATCATTGAACGAGGTAATATTCCGAAATAAATTCAATGTGATTGCCATCACAATGAAACCAAATCACAGTAAGCTTTGTCATAAGTTGAGACTTAGGGTGATCCTGGATTGTTAAGTAGATTCAGGGCTGATTGGCGGGCGCATTGGCGACCGCCATTTTATTGATTTTATAGGGCGAAAGGTAATTTGATGGCAGATATTCATCAGCTATGGGTTGCAGCGATACTAGGGATAGTTGAGGGGTTAACGGAGTTTCTCCCCGTGTCATCTACCGGACATATGATTATCGTGGGTCATTTGCTGGGGTTTGAGGGAGAGAAGGCGGAAACCTTCGAAGTTGTTATCCAGCTAGGTTCAATTCTTGCCGTAGTGGTGATGTTCTGGCGTCGTTTATTTGGCCTGATAGGGATCAACTTTGGTGAAGTTAAGCATGAAGGCACCGGCACCGGGCATTTAACGCTGATCCACATCCTGCTGGGTATGGTGCCGGCGGTGGTTATCGGTCTGCTGCTGCACGACAAAATTAAGACGCTGTTTAACCCGGTTAACGTGATGTATGCGCTGGTGGTCGGTGGCGTCCTGCTGATTGCCGCCGAACTGCTGAAGCCGAAACAGCCAAAAGCGGTCGGGGTGGATGATATTACCTACCGCCAGGCGTTTATTATTGGCTGCTTCCAGTGCCTGGCGCTGTGGCCTGGCTTTTCCCGTTCGGGTGCGACCATCTCCGGCGGGATGCTGATGGGTGTAAGTCGCTATGCTGCATCGGAATTCTCTTTCCTGCTGGCGGTGCCGATGATGATGGGTGCCACCGCGCTGGATCTCTATAAGAGCATGGGCTTCCTGAGCATCGCCGACCTGCCGATGTTTGCGGTGGGCTTTGTGACCGCCTTTATCGTGGCGCTGATCGCCATTAAGAGCTTCCTGCATATTATCAAACGGATTTCGTTTATCCCGTTTGCGATCTACCGCTTTATTATCGCCGCTGCCGTTTACGCGGTGTTCGTGCTGTAAGTGATACCAGGGGCGGATCGCCAATCCGCCCTTACTGCGCCTGCCAGGCCTCCAGCGCCGCAATGCGCCTGCGCGTCAGCTCTTCCCTCACCGCTGCACCTTTAAACCCGGCCGCGACCACATCGCGCGTAGGCACTTCTGACACAATTCTGAAGGCTTCTCGCAGATACGTTCCCTGCGGATAGGGATTATTTTCGAACCCGCTACGCCCACGCGCATCGGCTTCACTGGTTAGCGCAATCTGCTCAACGCGGTGCGGCTTACGCCAGGCATCGAGCCTGTCGAACAGGTTAACCAGCGTTGCGGCAGAATGATTTTGGATCGTGTGAACGAGATCGTGAAATTCGGTAACCAGCAGCGCCAGATCGCGCACGTGATTCGGCACGCGCAGACGTTCGCATAGCGCGGCAACCAGCGGTACGCCAGCCAGCCCGTGGCCGTGGTGGCTGGGCCATTTCTCCGGTGAGGTCAGCGCTTTGCCGACATCGTGAAACAGCGTGGCAAAACGGACATCCAGTTCGGGGCTGAGATGCGCGGCCATCGCCAGCGTCATCAGCGAGTGAACGCCACTGTCGATTTCCGGGTGCCATTTCGCCGGGGCCGGCACGCCGTAAAGATTGTCCAGCTCGGGGAATAAAACGGCGAGCGCACCGCAGTCGCGCAGCACCTGGAAAAACACCTGCGGATTACGGGTCAGCAGCGCGCTTTCGGTCTCTTTCCACACGCGTTCCGCCGTCAGATGATTCAACTCGCCGCTGTGCGCCATTGAACGCATCAGCTCAAGCGTTTCATCGGCGATGCGGAAGTTAAGATGGGCGAAGCGCGCAGCAAACCGTGCGACGCGCAGCACGCGCAAAGGATCTTCATTAAACGCGGCGGAAACATGGCGAAGAATGCGTTGCTCAATGTCTGCGCGACCGTTGTAAGGGTCGTAATACTGGCCGTTATCATCGCGCGCAATGGCATTGATGGTCAGATCGCGGCGCGCCAGATCCTGTTCCAGCGTCACGTCGGGTGCGGAATAGCAGATAAACCCGGTATAGCCATTGCCTGATTTACGTTCGGTACGCGCCAGCGCATATTCCTGATGATTTTCGGGATGCAGAAAAACCGGGAAATCACGCCCGACCTGGGAATAGCCCAGCGCAAGCATCTGCTCGGGGGTAGCGCCGACCACCACCCAGTCTTTATCTTTCAGCGGCAAATTCAGCAGTCCGTCACGGACCGCGCCACCGACAAGGTATGTTTTCACTGCACATCTCCAGAATAAAACGTCAGGTCAGAGGGAAAGCATTTTTTTATAGTAAGCCGTAATACTACAACATCCGTCAGGGATGATGCCAAATTGCAGGTACGCCAAAGGGGGCATCCACGGATGCCCTCCAACCAAACTGAAAACCTTTAGTTCATCCAGCGGTCGTTTTTCTTCCTGCGCGGCAGCATATGCGGCAACAGCAGACCGAGCAGCAGGCCGAAGCCGGCAACGCCGCCACCGTACATAAACCACTGCATAATGATGGTGCGCTGTTTATCATCCAGCTGAACGTTGGCGGCATCCACCTTTTTACTGGCGACCACCAGTTGGTTCTTTAACTGCTGGTTTTCTTCTTTCAGGCTGTTGATCGCATCGTCACTGCCGGCCACTTTTTTCTGCATTTCTGCTGTACGTTCATTCCAGCTGCCGTCAATATTCGCCAGTTTGGCGGTCAGGTCTTTAACCTGCTGCTCCAGCTCCGGCACGCGTGAACGCAGGCTGGGCTGTTCACTGAGCTGACTCAGCGGTATCCAGGTTGTTCTGCCCTGCGCATCACGGATCTGCCCGTATTTGCTGTTCTCATTAGATTGCAGCAGGGTGACTTCTTCCCCGGCGTTCAGCGTGCCGATCAGGCGATAATCATTGCCGGGACCGCTGCGAACCCAGGTGGAGAGTTCATCGGAAATGTAACGTTTTTCTTCAGCATGCACGTTAGCGACGGCGCTAAAAGCCAGAAAAGTCAGGCCAATAAAGTGAGTTTTTTTCATTCGAACTCTTTTTGCATAAGTACTGGGCGAAAGTAATAGCACAGTCTGGAGCGGCCTCGCAGAAAGCTGAATGAGAACTGTCCTGATCTCAGGCGACATGGGAGGCAACGCGCGAAAGCGTAATAAAGCAGAGACATCCCTGCTGCTTGTGCATTACTCTTCTTGGTATCTCAGGTGCGATGATCCGCAAGTTGCCCTGCATTTTTGCAGCGGCTGAATCAGCTCTTTCTGCGCTATCGGGAAATTTGCGGTTATTATCAAACACTACCACCATTTACCGTGCCGGTAATCATTTAGATAAGACATTATGACCATCGAAATCGAGCTAAAGTTCATTACCACCGCCGATGCTGCGACAAAACTCGCCAGCCAGCTGGCTCTCTGGCCCCATGAACACACCTCCGGGCAGAAGCTGAGCAACATCTATTTTGAAACGGCCAACGGCCAGCTGCGCAGCTGGGACATGGGTCTGCGCATTCGCGGATTTGGTGACAGTTTCGAAATGACGCTGAAAACTGCCGGGCAGACGATTGGTGGTCTTCACCAACGACCGGAGTACAACGTCGCACTCAATGAACCGGTGCTGGATATTCAACAACTTCCTGCGGATGTCTGGCCAGAAGGTACCGATCTTGATGCCCTGCAGCAGCAGTTAAACCCGCTGTTCAGCACTCATTTCGTCCGTGAGAAGTGGGTGGTGACCTATGGTGAAAGCGAAATAGAAGTGGCTTTCGATCTGGGAGAGGTCAGCGCCGGAGAACTGAGCGAGCCGCTGCATGAAATCGAGCTGGAGCTGAAAAACGGTAATCGCGACGATCTTCTGGCATTTGCCGCCGAGCTGGCAAAAATGGGTGGCCTGCGTCTGGGAAGCCTGAGTAAAGCGGCGCGCGGCTATGCGCTGGCGAAAGGCAACCCACCTCGTAAGTTGCGTCCGGTTCCGCTACTCAAGGTCAAGCCGAAGGCGACGGTAGAGCAGGGGATGCAGGCGGCTTTCCTGCTGGCGCTCAGCCAGTGGCAGTATCATGAAGAGCTGTGGCTGCGCGGCAATGCTGAGGCGCTCGGGGAAATTCAGGAGGCGCTGGAAACGCTGCGTCAGGCATTTTCTCTGTACGGTGCGCTGGTGCCGCGCAAGGCCAGTAGCGAGCTGCGTCAGCGCCTGACTGAGCTGGAAGCGGCACTGCTGGAGGACGATCTGGATGCCCTGTCCGTGTGCTTTAGTACGCTGTGGCTGGAAACGCAGCTGGCGCTGACCACCTGGATTGCAACGGTGCGCTGGCGTGATTTTATCGACTCGAAAACCGATGCCAAGCTACAGGGCTCCTTTAAGCGTTTCAGCGATATCATGCTGGGGCGCATTTCCGCAGACCTGAAGGAGACCTTTGGTCAGGTCAATCAGCTGAATGAATACCAGGATAAGCTGACACGCCTCCATCGGCAGCAGCTTGCCGTACATCTGCTGGCCGGTAGCTATGACGAGGCAGCGGTAAGTGAGTGGCTCGGTCACTGGCAGCTACTGCGTCAGGCGATCATCGATCGGCAGGATGTATGGCTGGATGGCCACCGCCGGCAGGCGCTGAAACAGCCGGCATTCTGGAAAAATGGTAACGCCTGAGCCGTTAGAAACGCTTATTTTCCAAACCCGTTGATCGTGTGTTGCAGGATGGCAGCCAACGCCCCCTGGAGCCTGAGTCTCGGGGGTGATTAATCAGGGAGTGTTTATGGTGCCTTTACTATCGCAGCCGCTGCCATCTTTGCTGGCTGAACAGATTTCCGTTATCGATCCTCTGCCGGACGGGACCACTCCGCAGCAGCAGTCCGTGCTGGCGTTTAGTGACTTCATCAGTGATAACCTGACGAAACATCCTGAATGGTGGCAGCAGCTGCAAACTCAGCCGCCGCTTGCCGACGAGTGGCAGCACTATACCGCGTGGCTGGCAGAGCGGCTGGCCTCGGTGCTGGATGAAAACACGCTGATGCGCGAACTGCGGCTGTTTCGCCGCCATATGCTGACGCGCATCGCCTGGATGCAGACTCTGGCGACCAGCAGCACCGAACAAACATTAACGCAGCTGAGCGAACTGGCAGAAACCCTGATCGTAGCTGCCCGTGACTGGCTGTGGCACGCCTGCTGCAAGGATTTTGGCACGCCGGTTAATGCCGCCGGAGAGCCGCAGCCGCTGCTGATCCTCGGCATGGGTAAACTGGGCGGCGGCGAGCTGAATTTCTCTTCCGATATCGATTTGATCTTCACCTGGCCGGAAAATGGCGTGACGCAGGGCGGACGGCGTGAGCTGGATAACGCCCAGTTCTTTACTCGTCTGGGGCAGCGGCTGATCAAAGTGCTCGATCAGCCAACCGTGGACGGCTTCGTCTACCGCGTAGATATGCGGCTGCGGCCGTTTGGTGACAGCGGCCCGCTGGTGCTGAGCTTTGCGGCGCTGGAAGATTATTACCAGGAGCAGGGGCGCGACTGGGAACGCTATGCGATGGTCAAGGCCCGGTTAATGGGCGGCGGTGACGATCGCTGGAGCCAGGAACTACGGCAGATGCTGCGGCCGTTTGTCTTCCGTCGCTATATTGATTTCAGCGTGATCCAGTCCCTGCGCAATATGAAGGCGATGATTGCGCGTGAGGTGCGGCGGCGCGGTCTGACCGATAACATCAAGCTCGGTGCCGGTGGTATCCGTGAAATAGAGTTTATTGTTCAGGTCTTCCAGCTGATCCGTGGTGGTCGCGAACGATCGCTGCAGCTGCGTTCATTGCTTCCTACTCTTGAATCAATCAAAGAACTGAATTTACTTCCACAGCCTCAGGTCGCGCAGCTGCACGACGCCTATCTGTTCCTGCGGCGGTTAGAAAATCTGCTGCAAAGCATTAATGATGAACAGACGCAGACATTGCCGGCCAGTGAGCTGGATCGTGCGCGTCTGGCCTGGGCGATGGGATTTGCCGACTGGCAGGGCCTGCACGATCGGCTGGATGGCCATATGGTGGCGGTACGCTCAATCTTCGACGAGCTGATTGGCGACGATGCCCCGGAGAGCGGCGAGAACCGTGAAGCCGGGGAATATGGTGTGCTGTGGCAGGACCAGTTAGAGGAAGCTGAACTGCTGCCGCTCGTCCCGCATCTTGACGGTGAAGCATGCCAGCAACTGCTGCGGGCGATTACCGATTTTCGTCTGGATGTGGATAAGCGCACGATCGGCCCACGTGGCCGCCAGGCGCTCGATCAGCTGATGCCTCGTCTGCTCAGCGAGTTAGTACCGCGCGATGATGCGGTTGTCACGCTTGGCCGCCTGACGCCGCTGCTGCTCGGCGTGGTCACACGCACCACCTATCTGGAGCTGCTCACGGAATTCCACGGCGCGCTCCAGCATCTGATTCGCCTGTGTGCCGCCTCTCCGATGGTTGCCAGCCAGCTGGCGCGCTATCCGCTGCTGCTTGATGAGCTGCTTGACCCGGCGACGCTTTACCAGCCAACGGCAACCGATGCCTATCGCGACGAGCTGCGTCAGTATCTGCTGCGTATCCCGGAAGAGGACGAAGAGCAGCAGCTGGAAGCACTCAGGCAGTTTAAACAGGCCCAGCATCTGCGTATTGCAGCGGCGGATATCGCCGGCACGCTGCCGGTAATGAAGGTCAGCGATCATCTGACCTGGCTTGCCGAAGCGATGATAGAAGCGGTAGTACAGCAGGCGTGGAATATGATGGTACAGCGCTACGGGCGGCCATCGCATCTGACCAGCGACAGCGAGCGTGGCTTTGCCGTTGTCGGCTACGGCAAGCTGGGTGGCTGGGAGCTGGGTTACAGCTCCGATTTGGACCTGGTGTTCCTGCACAACTGCCCTCAGGAAGCGGTCACGCTGGGTGAGCGAAGTATTGATGGGCGGCAGTTCTATCTGCGGCTGGCACAGCGGGTGATGCATCTGTTCAGTACCCGAACTTCGTCAGGTATTCTTTATGAAGTCGATGCCCGCCTGCGCCCCTCGGGTGCTGCCGGTATGCTGGTGAGTACCTTTGAAGCCTTTGACGATTACCAGCGCAATGAAGCCTGGACCTGGGAGCATCAGGCGCTGGTACGTGCTCGCATCGTTTACGGTGATGGGGAGCTCAGCCAGCGCTTTGGAGAAATTCGCCGTGGTATCCTGGCGCTGCCGCGTGAGGCAGAAACCCTGAAGGTTGAGGTTCGGGAGATGCGTGAAAAAATGCGTGCGCATCTTGGACAGAAACATAAAGGCCGCTGGGATATTAAAGCCGATGCCGGTGGCATCACGGATATTGAATTCATTACGCAATATCTGGTCCTACGCTATGCCTCTCAGGATCTGACGCTGACCCGCTGGTCCGATAATGTTCGTATTTTCGAACTGCTGGCTAACGGGGGCAAAATGTCAGAGCCGGAGGCGAAAGCACTGACTCATGCTTACGTCACGCTGCGCGATGCATTGCACCACCTGGCACTGCAGGAGCTGCCGGGGCATGTGGAAGAAAGCGCCTATGCGAGTGAAAAAGCCCAGGTTAATCAAAGCTGGCAAACCTGGTTTGGCGACTGAGGACGCAGAGCGTATCCGTGGCTTTGTGACGAAGTGAACAACGTGGCCGCGATAGTCAGGCACGGCAACATTTGTGCTATTATCGCGCGCCTGAATTTTTGGTTTTTATGCTGTCTGGAGTGGAGTGTCTGAATGAAAGTTACACTGCCTGATTTTAAACGTGCGGGTGTTCTGGTTGTTGGTGATGTGATGCTGGATCGTTACTGGCACGGGCCAACCAGCCGTATTTCTCCCGAAGCTCCGGTGCCGGTTGTCAAGGTTGAACACGTGGAAGAGCGCCCCGGCGGGGCGGCTAACGTGGCGATGAATATCGCTTCTCTTGGCGCTGAATCTCGCCTCGTGGGACTAACCGGCATTGATGATGCTGCGCGCGTACTGAGCGAGACGCTGACAGGGGTAAACGTGCAGTGTGATTTTGTTTCTGTACCAACCCATCCAACTGTCACTAAGCTACGCGTTCTTTCGCGTAATCAGCAGCTAATCCGCCTTGATTTTGAAGAGGGTTTCGAAGGGGTTAACCCGGAACCTATGCACGAGCGCATTCAGCAGGCCTTGCCTAAAATCGGTGCGCTGGTGCTTTCTGACTACGCCAAAGGCGCGTTGTCGAGCGTAGAAACCATGATCAAGCTGGCACGTGAAGCCGGTGTGCCAGTGCTGGTGGACCCGAAAGGGACCGACTTCGGCCGTTATCATGGCGCGACCCTGCTGACGCCGAATCTTTCGGAGTTTGAAGCCGTAGTCGGTAAATGTAAAAGCGAGTCAGACATCGTTGATCGTGGTACTGCGCTGATGCAGAAGCACGGCCTGTCGGCGCTGCTGGTGACCCGTTCTGAAAACGGTATGACGCTGCTCCAGCCGGGCAAAGAACCCTTCCATATGCCAACCCAGGCGCAGGAAGTGTTTGATGTGACCGGTGCTGGCGATACCGTTATCGGCGTACTGGCTGCCGCACTGGCAGCAGGCAACAGCCTGGAAGAGAGCTGCTTCCTGGCCAATGCGGCCGCGGGCGTGGTTGTGGGTAAACTGGGTACATCGACGGTTTCCCCGATCGAACTGGAAAATGCGATTCATGCGCGCCCCGAGTCGGGTTTTGGCGTGATGGATGAAGCTCAGCTGAAGGCTGAAGTCGCTAAAGCACGCCAGCGCGGCGAGCGCGTGGTGATGACCAACGGCGTATTTGATATCCTTCATGCCGGGCACGTTTCCTATCTCGCGAATGCTCGCAGGCTGGGTGACCGGCTGATTGTGGCGGTGAACAGCGACGCGTCTACCCGCCGTTTGAAGGGCGAAACACGTCCGGTTAACCCGCTGGAAAACCGTATGATCGTTCTGGGGGCGCTGGAAGCCGTAGACTGGGTGGTGGACTTTGAAGAGGACACGCCGCAGCGTCTGATTGCTGAAGTGTTGCCGGACCTGCTGGTCAAAGGCGGCGACTATAAGCCAGAGGATATCGCAGGCAGTAAAGAAGTATGGGCTAACGGCGGTGACGTACGCGTGCTGAACTTCGAAGACGGTATCTCAACCAGCAATATTATTAAGACGATTATCAATCGTAAGAACTAACCGGTATCGATTGTAAGAACACACAGGTATCGATTGTCAGAATGAGCCGATACCCGTCGTCAGAGCTAAAAAAAGCTGCCCGGTTGGGCAGCTTTTTCTTTGTAAATCAGACAGGATCTTTTGCATCGCCAGGCTCTGATGCTGCCTGCACAGCGGGTGCCGTCGTGACCGGTGCAGTGGCCGTTCCTGCCGCCACCGCTGGTGCAGCAGACTGATTCTCAAGCGCCGCCAGGCGTTGTTCCAGCACTGCGAGCTTTTCGCGTGTGCGCAACAGAACCTGAGTCTGCACGTCAAACTCTTCACGGTTCACGACATCAAGACGGGTCAGCTGGGCCTGGATGGTCTGACGAATTTTCTTTTCCACATCATCGCCTAACTCGCGGATACCTTTTGGCATAGATTCATGGATCTGGCGGGCCAGTTGTTCAATTTTTTTAGCATCAATCATGTCAGCTTCCTGGTAGCAGCAAATTTTCTCTAAGTGTAATCCCTCCGGGGGAAAGGATAAACCGGAAATGAGCATAGCGAATAAATGGATATAAATTTGCCAATTTTGTTCGTTGCCCGCGTTCATTATCAGCGTTATAGTAAGTCTGCTTATTCTCAGGGCGGGGCGAAATTCCCCACCGGCGGTAAATCAGCTTCGGCTGAAAGCCCGCGAGCGCTTCAGGGGCATTCCTGAAGGACAGCAGATCCGGTGTAATTCCGGGGCCGACGGTTAGAGTCCGGATGGGAGAGAGTAACGTATCTTGTCGGGCCTGCGCTCGCCTCGCGTTATTTTTTTGTCACAGCTTGACACTCCTAAGCACGCCCTGATTCTGGTAACCCATACATTTATTAAGGTTTATTTACCATGAATCAGTCGCTACTTTCTGAATTTGGCACGCCTGAACAGCGTGTAACCCGAGCTATCGAAGCGCTGCGCGCTGGCCGCGGTGTAATGGTTTTAGATGATGAAGATCGTGAAAATGAAGGTGATATGATCTTCGCCGCCGAAACCATGACCGTTGAGCAGATGGCATTAACCATTCGTCACGGCAGCGGTATCGTCTGCCTTTGTCTGACCGAAGAACGTCTTGGTCAGCTTGACCTGCCAATGATGGTTGAGGATAACACCAGCGCCTACGGCACCGGTTTCACCGTCACCATCGAAGCTGCGCAGGGTGTCACCACCGGCGTTTCCGCTTCAGACCGCATCACCACTATCCGTACCGCTATTGCTGATGATGCCAAGCCTGCCGATCTGAATCGTCCTGGCCACGTCTTCCCGCTGCGCGGGCGTGCTGGTGGAGTGCTGACCCGTGGCGGCCACACTGAAGCCACCATCGATCTGGTGACGCTGGCGGGCTTTAAACCGGCCGGTGTGCTGTGTGAGCTGACTAACGATGATGGTTCAATGGCACATGCGGCGGAAGTCGTTGTCTTCGCTAAGCAGCATGATATGCCGGTCGTCACTATTGAAGATCTGGTGGCTTATCGCCGTAGCCACGAAACGCGTCAGGCCAGCTAATCTTCTCTGGGCCGGTTTACCCGGCCCTGTTAATTTATCCTGCTTCCTGCTTCCTGCTTCCTGCTTCCTGCTTCCTGCTTCCTGCTTCCTGTCTTCAGGCCACAGCGGCAGTCTTGATGTACATCATCCAACCGTCATCCATTCTGCAATCTCTGTTCAAATTATCTGAATATCTTCATCAGGGTTATCCAGGTTTATCACGATACATATGGGCGTAATGTAAGCGTCAATGAACGAACACTTCTGGAGTAAACCATGAGTCACCAACGTATGCCCGCGCTCTTCCTTGGCCACGGTAGCCCGATGAATGTGCTGGAAGAGAATATCTATACCGAAACCTGGCGCAAACTGGGTGAAACGCTAACGAAGCCAAAAGCGATTATTGCGGTTTCCGCGCACTGGTATACGCGCGGAACGGCGGTTACCGCAATGGAGAAACCACGTACCATTCATGATTTTGGTGGTTTCCCACAGGCCCTGTTTGACACGCGCTATCCTGCTCCTGGTTCCCCGGCGCTGGCCCGCCAGATTGCGGAAGTGCTGTCGCCGGTTGACGTTCAGCTCGATCAGGAGTGGGGCTTTGACCACGGCTCCTGGGGAGTGTTAATTAAGATGTACCCGGATGCCGATATTCCGGTTGTTCAGCTGAGCGTTGATGGCACAAAACCAGCAGCGTATCACTTTGAGCTGGGACGCAAACTGGCGCTACTGCGCGAGCAGGGCGTGATGATCGTTGCCAGCGGCAACGTAGTGCATAACCTGCGTATGGTTCGCTGGCAGGGAGAAGCACCAGCCTATCCGTGGGCCGAGTCGTTTAATCAGTACGTGCGCGATAATCTGGCATGGCAGGGTGACGATGCTCAGCATCCGCTGGTTAACTTTATGCAGCATGAAGGCGCGGCGCTGTCGAATCCAACGCCAGAGCACTATCTGCCGCTGCTTTACGTGCTGGGCGCCAGAGCACAGGATGAAGCGGTAACCGTGCCGGTGGATGGCATTGTGATGGGGTCGTTGAGTATGCTGTCCGTGCAGGTGGGTTAAACTGCCAGGATGACTTGCCGCTTTAATATCGGGCGAGGGGAACCTCGCCCGAAAAGATTACTCGATAAACGCGTGCGGATAGAAGCGTGACAGATCCTGGGTGATCAGTTCGCGATCTTCCCTCAGGCCAATTCCCGCTGGCTGATCGTCGATCAGCCAGGAACCGATCAGCGTATAGCTGTCGCCAAACTTCGGCAGCGGATGGAACTGCTGGACGATCATTCCCTCTTCGCCGTAAGGCCCGTCAACGCGGGCGATCTCTTTACCATTTTCCACGATGCGAATATTCGCGCCTTCACGGGAAAAAAGTGGCTTAACCACGTATTTATCCATATGCGGCACGTTATCTTCGGCAAAGTAAGCGGCAAGCAGATTCGGGTGATTAGGGAACATTTTCCATAACAGCGGCAGCATCGCTTTATTGGAAATGATGCTCTTCCATCCCGGCTCCAGCCAGCGCACACCGGCATCGGCAAGCTTAGTGGAGAACATCTCGCGCAGCATAAACTCCCAGGGATAGAGTTTAAACATGTTGCTTATCACCTGGTCATTTACATCGGTGAACTGGCCTTTTTCCCCCAGACCAATCTCGTCTATAAACAGGAATTCACTCGGTAAACCGGCCTCGGTCGCGCAGTCCTGCAAATACTGCACCGTGGCGCGATCTTCTTCAGTATCGCGGCAGCAGGAGAAGTGGAGCAGGCCAAAACCGTGTTTCTGATGCAGATCGGCAAAACGTTCGATCAGCTTTTCCTGCAGGCTGTTGAACTGATCGCTGCCTGCCGGAAGGTTCCCGGCGTTAAGCTGTTCTTCTAGCCAGACCCACTGGAAGAATGCGGCTTCATAAAGTGAGGTTGGCGTATCGGCGTTATTCTCCAGCAGCTTGGCAGGAGAGTGCCCGTCCCACGCAAGGTCTAAACGGGAGTAGAGCGATGGCTGGCCGCTTTTCCAGGATTCACGCACGAAATCCCAGGTGTGCTTAGGAATGCGAAACTTCTCCAGCAGCTCTTCGCTGCCGGTGACCAAATCCACCGCCTGTAAACACATCTGATGAATTTCGCTGGTGACATCTTCCAGCGTTTCAATCTGCTGCAGGGTAAACTGATAGTAGGCATCTTCACACCAGTAAGGCTCGCCGTACATGGTGTGAAAATTAAAACCATACTCAGTGGCTTTTGCTCGCCAGTCAGGACGCTCAGCAATAGCAATGCGTTTCATCCGGCGTTAGCCCCCTAAACTGCGGCTGGTGGTGCTGGAACGATTGCTGCCGGACGCACTGCTACGCTGCATAGTGGATTGTTTAGCAACGCTTTCACCAAAGCCACCGCGCGTTACCGTGCTGGTGGTTGCAGGTTTCGGCGCCATCGCTGTTTTCGGCACGTTCATCGTACGGCCTGATACGGCCGGGCCATAGCTCTTACCGGCGGCATCCACGAACTTACCGTTAGCCGGGCTGGCCGGGTTTTTTGAGCTAAACAGCGGCTGCTGCTGGCCCATGCCTCCGCTCATCATTCGACCCATCATGTAACCGGCCATCAGCGGCATCCAGAAACTGCCGCTGGACTGATTTTCCGCATTGGTGGTTACACCCGCCTGCGCCGGAGCCTGCTGACACTGACCTTCACCGAATTCGGCCACGCAGTCTTCACGGCTGGCATACTTCGGCGCGGTCTTAACGGCTTCTTCTTTCGCTTTATTAAATGCGACGGTGCACTGCTCTGATTTACCCGGATTGGCGCTGGAGCAGTCATCCGCATTCTGATACATCGAAACGCTTTCGTCCGTTTGCTCACAGCCCGCCAGCATAATGACTGCGGTCACCGCAAGGGCCACCGGCGTTAAATGACGTGCGCCCCAGCTTTTACGAAAAGAGGCGTGATTGATCTGTTTAGTCCGTTTCATGGCTTTCTGTCCTGTGCCCAAAGATAGCGCATAGGATAGGGGAACGGCGGTGAAAAATGAAGCGATGTGGCCGCAGGGGGCGGGGATCTTTACGTAGCTATACGTTTGATTGTGAAGGACAGCTTACAAATTGCATTGGAAAAGCAGAAGGGCAGCGCAGGCTGCCCTTCATAACAAATTATTGCCCGAACGGGTTACCGCTGGTTTTAGTCCCAGCGGAGGCTCTGGCAGGCTGACTTAAATCACGATCGGCGGCGGCATCCTGCTGTGGGGTTTCAGGCGCAACAGCATTCGGTGTCGTCGGGATATCTTTACCAAGATGATTATTCAGCGCGGTCAGGTCGTCCTCGTTGAGTGTACCCAGCGCGGACTTGATATTAAGCTGATTAATCATGTAGCTATAACGCGCATTAGCCAGCTGCTGCTTGGCGTTATACAGCGTTGTTGTCGCGTCCAGCACGTCAACGATGGTACGAGTACCGACCTGATAGCCGGCTTCCATGGCATCCAGGGAGCTCTGCGAAGAAACCACAGCCTGCTTATAGGCGTTGATGCTGCTGATAGACGCGTTCACGTTATTAAATGAAGAACGGACGGTCTGAACGGCGGTGCGGTGTGCGCTTTCTAACTGCTCACTGGAGGAAACAAACGCATACTGAGCCTGTTTGACCTGTGAGGTGACCGAGCCACCGCTGTAAAGAGGCAGGCTGAAGTTTAAGCCAACCTGGTTGCTGCCGCTGATATTATCAGTACCGGTAGAGCGATCGCCATGGTAGCGATTGTTGGACAGACCGGTTGAGGCGGTCAGGCCGACGGTAGGCATATGACCCGTTTCGGCTGAGCGAATCTGCTCACGAGCCAGATCCTGTGACAGACGTGCAGAGAGCAGGCTGAGGTTACGACTTTCGGCTTCTTTCAGCAGATCTTTCACCGGCTGTGGCTTATCCGTTTTGAAACGATCAACGTTAAGCGACGCGAGGCTTGGATAGTAATTCCCGGTAACCTGGCGCAGAGACTCTACGGCGTTATCGAGGTCGTTACGTGCGCTCACTTCGCTAGCCAGCACGCTGTCGTATTGTGAACGGGCGTTCTGCACGTCAGTGATAGCGACCAGCCCAACATTAAAACGCTGGGTGGTTTGATCTAACTGGCGGTAGATTGACTGCTTCTGCGCTTCGGTATACGAAAGTGTATCGATCGCATTCAGCACGTTGAAATAGGCTGTCGCCGTGTCCAGAATCAGCTTCTGCTGTGCGGTCTGGTAGGTGACATCCTGAATACCGGCGGTTTTTTCCTGCAGTGTCAGCGCACGCCATTTTGACATATCAAAAATGGTCTGGGTCAGCTGCAGCGATGCGCTTTTCGTATCGCTGTTTGAATCACGAGCATCGCGATAACCGTTAGTATAGGTATAGTCCGCTCCCAGCCCGAGCTGCGGTAACAGTGGGCTACGGGCTTCGTTAATTTTCTCAAATGCGGCATCGCGATCGGCCGCTGAGCTACGAAGATCAGGGTTGGATAAACGGGCCTGCTGATAGACCTGAAGCAGGTTTTCAGCCTGGCTGGCAACACTGAAGCCGCCCAGGCTCAGACCAATGAGTAAAGGGAGCAGTTTGTTCATTTGCATTCCTTGTAGAGCCGCAAAATTGCTATGGTAGCGCTGGCGTAGGCCAAAAAATTATCGCCGATTCTATCAGAGAGTGCCGATAAGGTAAGTTGGCTGAAAGTGCCATCTCGCTTTAATTTACGTAAAAAATTCATCAGAAACCATAAATCTGGCGGTATTACTATTGCGCTTATCGTCATCGCGATCACTTCAGGAGAGGTTCCTATGGCTATCTGTAACACATTCCCGGTAACGTTCACCAAAGACGATGTAGAAATTATCGCACGAGAGACGCTGTACCGCGGATTTTTTTCAGTGGAACGCTATCGCTTTCGCCACCGCTTGTTTAACGGGGAAATGAGTGGTGAAGTAAGCAGGGAAATTTTCGAGCGCGGCCACGCAGCAGTGCTGCTACCCTATGATCCGCTGCGCGACGAGGTCGTGCTGATCGAGCAAATACGCATTGCCTCCTGGGATACCAGCCCAACCCCGTGGAAGCTTGAGCTGGTCGCAGGAATGATTGAGGAAGGCGAAACCCCGGAAGAGGTTGCCAGACGTGAAGCCGTTGAAGAAGCCGGACTGATCGCCGGGCGAACCAAACCTATCAGCAATTACCTGTCCAGCGCGGGGGGCACGACCGAGCGATTGATAGTGTATGTTGGTGAAGTGGATGCCAGCGTGGCGAAGGGAAACCACGGACTGGAGGAAGAGAATGAGGATATTCTCGTCCATGTGGTGAGCCGTAGTCAGGCTTATCAATGGGTGGAAGAGGGGAAAATCGATAATGCAGCTGCGATCATTGCCTTACAATGGCTCGAGTTGCACTATAAACAACTAAGTAATGAGTGGAAGCCTTAACGATGAAGCGTTACGTTCCTGACTTTCCCGAAATGATGCGCGTGTGCGAAACTAACTTTGCACAACTGCGGCGCTTACTACCGCGTGACGACCAGGCCGGAGTGTCAGTGGCGTACCAGGTAAATGGTGCCAGCTATCAAATTACCATTTTGGAATCGACGCGTTACACCACGCTGGTGGAGATTAAGCAAACCGCCCCGGCCGTGAGCTACTGGAGTCTGCCTTCTATGTCGGTCAGGCTCTATCACGATGCGATGGTGGCGGAAGTGTGTTCAACACAGCAGATCTACCGATTTAAAGCACGCTATGATTATCCTAATAAAAAGCTGCATCAGCGTGATGAAAAACACCAGATTAACCAGTTTCTGGCGGAATGGCTGCGCTACTGTTTATCACATGGAGCGGTAGCCGTTCCGGTTTGTTGAACCCGCTGCAACACGTTAGCAAGAGAGCGGTAACCCTAAGGACTTTGATTGGATAGCTTGTTGAAACTTCCTGTGGCGAGTGGGTCCAGTATCAGGATTTTACAGATAACGGACACTCACCTTTTTGCAGGCAAACATGAAACGCTGCTGGGTGTGAATACCTGGGCCAGTTATGAAGCGGTGTTGGAAGCCATCGCGGCACAACGTCGGCATTATGACCTGATCGTCGCTACCGGCGATCTGGCTCAGGATCACACTACCGAAGCCTATCAGCATTTTGCTGAGGGTATCGCTCGTCTGCCTGCTCCTTGCGTCTGGCTGCCTGGCAACCATGACTTTCAGCCGACGATGTTCAGTACGTTGGCAAGCGCTAGCATAGCCGATGAAAAACACGTCCTGATCGGCGACTCTTGGCAGGTTGTGCTGTTGGATAGCCAGGTTTTTGGGGTGCCTCACGGCGAGCTGAGTGAGTATCAGCTTGAATGGCTGGATAAAACGCTGGCCAGGGAGCCGCATCGGCATACGCTGGTTTTGCTTCACCACCATCCCCTGCCTTCTGGCTGTACGTGGCTCGATCAGCACGGCCTGCGAAATCCACATATGCTGGATGCCGTGCTGCAGCGTTATCCGCTGGCGAAAACGCTACTCTGTGGCCATATTCATCAGGAGCTGGACCTTGAATGGCAGGGCCGGCGCGTGCTGGCTTCTCCTTCAACCTGCGTGCAATTCAAGCCGCACTGCACCAACTTTACCATTGACGCAGAATCTCCCGGCTGGCGCTGGCTCAATCTGTTCGATGACGGCCGCGTAGAAACTGAAGTCTGTAGGCTGACAACGCGAATTTTCAGCCCTGACCTGGATTCGGAAGGTTACTGATCGATGGCGACGCTGCTCTACCTTCACGGTTTTAACAGCTCACCCCGTTCGGCTAAAGCGACCGCGTTCGGTCGCTGGCTGGGGGAGCACCATCCGTCGATCAATTTGCTGGTTCCACAACTCCCTGCCTTTCCGGCTGAAGCGGCGGCACTGCTTGAAAATATCGTATTGCAGGCGTCAGGGGAGCCGCTGGGCATTATCGGTTCATCGCTTGGCGGATATTATGCAACCTGGCTTTCCCAGTGTTTTACGCTGCCTGCGGTAGTCGTAAATCCCGCCGTCAGGCCGTTTGAGCTGCTGGTGGATTTCCTTGGTGAAAATCAGAACCCCTACACCGGCCAGCAATATGTGTTAGAGTCGCGCCATATTTACGATCTAAAAGTGATGCAGATTGACCCGTTAGAGTCGCCGGATTTGATCTGGCTGCTGCAACAAACGGGTGATGAAGTGCTCGACTACCGTCAGGCCCTGGACTACTACAGTGCCTGTCGCCAGACGGTGGAAGAGGGCGGAAATCATGCTTTTATCGGATTCGAACGCCATTTCTCCGCTATGTTTGATTTCCTCGGGTTAGCCCGGCAAGAGTAAAATCAGACGGAGTTTGGGCAATCATTTTTAGCCACTAATTCAGATTGTTACCATGACTCAATCCAGCTATAACGCTGATTCCATTGAGGTTCTCAGCGGCCTTGAACCCGTGCGTCGTCGCCCGGGTATGTATACCGATACTGCGCGGCCTAACCATTTAGGTCAGGAAGTGATCGATAACAGCGTGGATGAAGCGCTGGCCGGCCACGCTAAGCGTGTGGAAGTGATTCTGCATGCCGATCAGTCGCTGGAAGTTATCGATGACGGGCGCGGCATGCCGGTGGATATCCATCCCGAAGAGGGCGTGCCGGCCGTTGAGCTGATTTTCTGCCGCCTGCATGCCGGTGGTAAATTCTCCAACAAAAACTACCAGTTCTCCGGCGGCCTTCACGGCGTGGGTATCTCGGTGGTGAATGCGCTGTCAAAACGCGTGGAAGTCACCGTGCGCCGTAACGGCGAAGTCTACGAAATGGCTTTTGAAAACGGTGACAAGGTGCAGGACCTGTCGGTGACGGGCACGGTAGGAAAACGCAATACCGGCACCCGCGTGCAGTTCTGGCCGGATGAATCCTTCTTCGACAGCCCGCGCTTTTCCGTTTCGCGCCTCAGCCACCTGCTGAAGGCCAAAGCCGTGCTCTGCCCTGGTGTTGAGATCGTCTTTAAAGACAAGGTAAACAACACTGAGCAAACCTGGTGCTATGCCGATGGCCTGACAGACTATCTGATGGAAGCGGTAAACGGATTGCCTGTATTACCGGAAAAGCCGTTTGTTGGCGCATTTTCCGGTGACGTTGAGGCTGTTGACTGGGCGCTATTGTGGCTTCCTGAAGGCGGCGAACTGCTCACCGAAAGCTACGTTAACCTGATCCCGACCATGCAGGGCGGCACGCACGTTAACGGTCTGCGGCAGGGGCTGCTGGACGCAATGCGCGAGTTTTGTGAATTCCGTAATATCCTGCCGCGCGGGGTTAAACTTTCGGCGGAGGATATCTGGGATCGATGCGCCTATGTACTGTCGGTAAAAATGCAGGACCCACAGTTCGCCGGCCAGACAAAAGAGCGTCTGTCATCGCGCCAGTGCGCCGCTTTTGTTTCCGGCGTAGTGAAAGATGCCTTCAGCCTGTGGCTTAACAATAACGTGCAGACGGCAGAGCTGCTGGCCGAGCTGGCCATTTCCAGCGCTCAGCGCCGCATGCGTGCCGCTAAAAAAGTGGTGCGTAAAAAGCTGACCAGCGGCCCGGCGCTGCCGGGTAAACTGGCTGACTGTAGCGCACAGGATCTCAACCGCACTGAACTTTTCCTGGTGGAAGGGGATTCAGCGGGCGGATCGGCCAAGCAGGCGCGCGATCGTGAGTATCAGGCGATCATGCCGCTGAAAGGTAAGATCCTGAATACCTGGGAAGTCTCCTCGGATGAGGTTCTGGCTTCGCAGGAAGTGCATGATATTTCTGTCGCTATCGGAATCGATCCGGACAGTGAAGATCTTAGCCAGCTGCGCTACGGTAAGATCTGTATCCTCGCCGATGCCGACTCCGACGGACTGCATATCGCCACGCTGCTGTGTGCGCTGTTTGTTCGCCACTTCCGCACGCTGGTGCAAAATGGTCACGTTTACGTCGCCATGCCGCCTCTCTATCGTATCGATCTGGGTAAAGAGGTTTACTACGCGCTGGATGAGGAAGAGAAGGCCGGTATTCTTGAACAGCTGAAGCGTAAGAAAGGCAAACCGGGCGTGCAGCGCTTTAAAGGTCTGGGTGAAATGAACCCACTGCAGCTGCGCGAAACCACGCTCGATCCCAATACCCGCCGCCTGGTGCAGCTAACGGTCGATGAAACCGATGTGGATCAGACGCTGGCGGTGATGGATATGCTGCTGGCGAAGAAGCGCTCGGAAGATCGTCGTAACTGGCTGCAGGAAAAAGGCGATACTGCCGAAATCGAAGTATAAAACTCCGGAGCGGATCGTCATTTACGATCCGCTTCTGCTCATCCATAATCTGCAAAGAAACCTCATTCTCCTCTTCTCCCAAAGGCCGGCCCATTGAAAATTACCCTTGAAGAACTGCGTGCGTGGGTGGTCGTGGTTGACTGTGGCTCGATTACCGCTGCTGCCGAGCAGCTAGATCAAACCACTTCCGGTATCAGCCGCGCGTTGAGTCGTCTGGAGAGCAAGCTGCAAACCACGCTGTTGCATCGAACGACCCGCCGCATTGCCCTGACCGAAGAGGGGCAGATTTTCCTGCAGCATGCCCGGCAAATTATCGCCTCCGTAGAGGCCGCCGAAGAACAGATCGCGCAGCGTCGGGAAATTCCGTCAGGAAGACTCCGGGTGAATGCGGCTTCCCCGTTTATGCTGCACGTCATTGTGCCGCTTATTGACGGGTTTATTCAGCGCTATCCATTGATTGAGCTGGAGCTGAATACCGATGACGTGGTGATTGATTTGCTCGAACAGCAAACCGACATTGCGATTCGTATTGGTGAGCTGCGGGATTCGACCATGCACGCACGCATGTTGGGCAGCAGCAAACTGCGGCTTATGGCCAGTCCGGCATATCTGGCAAAGCACGGTACGCCCCAGAGCGTGGCCGACCTGGCGCATCATCGGCTGTTGGGGTTTAGCCAGCTGGAACAGCATAATATCTGGCCTGTTCGCCAGGCCGACGGCGAGCTGCTGCAGATTAAACCTGGCGTAGGGGCATCCAGCGGTGAAACGCTGCTGCATCTGGCGCTGCATGGGCAGGGGATCGTGCGTGTTTCCGATTTTCTCTGCCGGGAGGCGACTGCCAGCGGCCAGCTTGTGCCGGTACTGGCGGCAGAAACCTGCGAAATGCGCCACCCGATCAATGCGGTTTATTATCGCAACAGTACGCTGGCCGCGCGGATCAGCTGTTTTCTGGACTACCTCAGCGAACAGCTTGCCAGCAAAAATTTGCTGTAAGCCGCCCGCCAATGACCTTCTTACGCGGGTTCCAACACGAAGATCTTCACGTCGACCACATCATCTTTGATGATCGCGCGGTGGGTTTCCATATGATCCGCCTGTTGATGCTGCTCCAGATGACGCAGCGACTCCCAGTGTTCCACCATAAAAATTGAGTCCGGTGAGTGCTGCTTCCACGGCACCTGCGCTTTATGATCGATCAGTGCCTGATAGCTGCCGCATCCTTCCTCCTCCAGTACCAGCGGAATCAGCCGCTCGATAGCTTCAAGTATGGCGGCACGACGGCCCGGTTTGATACAAATTTCAGCCACAACAGTTAACATAGCGCTCCTCGGATCGATGAATCGAATTAACAGACTAAGTTAAGCAAAAATTGTACTCAGATGAGTCCGATAACGGGAGATATCTCCTGCGATATCAGGCTGTTTTATCACATCATTACAGATAAAGGTTGGTAATCCTTCCATACCCAGGAACTGGTTAGCTTTATGGAAGTGCAGATAAACGCCGTCCACGCCAACGCCTTCAAAGAACTGTTCCGGGTCGGTAAAGGCCTGCAATGGCGCATTCCACGTCAGAGACAGCATATACTTTTTCCCCTGCAGCAGACCGCCGGAACCGTATTTTTTTGCCGCGTCTGAGCGCGTACGGCCGTCGCTGGCGTACAGCTTGCCGTGTCCTTCGGTGAACACTTCATCAATGTATTTTTTCAGCGTCCACGGCTCACCCATCCACCAACCCGGCATCTGGTAAATGATAGTGTCGGCAGCGAGGTATTTTTCAATCTCGTCGGCAACGACGTATCCGTCATCCACTACCGTGACGTCAACATGATGTCCCGCATCGCGCAGCCAGTTGGCGGCGATACCGGTCAGAGTATGGTTCAGTTCACCCTTAGAGTGCGCGAAGGTTTTACCGGCATCGATAATTAAAATATGCATGACTTAATCCTGATTCTGTGAATTTGATGCAAGTCTACAGCAGCATATTGGGGCGTAAAACGTGGTATGGATCACAACACTTTTGCCTGACAGGCAACAATACGGGAATCATGTCTCATTTCCCCTGTAGATTCTTTTCGATAACAGGTTTTCAGTGTTTTAAATTATCAAAATTGCTAATTTTTAATGCGATCCCTTGCTGTACTCTCTATTGAACCCTGTGACATGCCCTAACCGGATAAGGTACTATCCTCGCCAAACTTACCGCGATGTGGGGCGGAGTTGCCTGACTGAGAACGGCAAGATATCAACCTGTTGATGGTTTCCGTTCGATGTTGTCAGGCCGGAGCACCGCAATGTGAGGAAAAGAGAACAATGAGCGATCTGATGCAGGATGGTGCCGAGCGCCTTGCGCTGCACAAGTTTACAGAAAATGCGTACCTTAATTACTCCATGTACGTGATCATGGACCGCGCACTTCCCTATATTGGCGACGGCCTCAAGCCGGTACAGCGCCGTATTGTTTACGCGATGTCTGAGCTGGGACTGAGTAATAGCGCGAAATTTAAAAAGTCAGCCCGTACCGTGGGTGACGTTCTGGGTAAATATCATCCTCACGGCGACAGCGCCTGCTATGAAGCGATGGTGCTGATGGCGCAGCCGTTCTCCTATCGTTACCCGCTGGTCGATGGTCAGGGCAACTGGGGAGCGCCGGACGACCCGAAATCCTTCGCGGCGATGCGCTATACGGAGTCTCGCCTGTCAAAGTATGCCGAAGTGCTGCTGGGCGAGCTGGGGCAGGGAACGGTCGATTACATTCCGAACTTTGACGGCACCATGCAGGAGCCGAAGATGCTGCCTGCGCGGCTACCTAATATCCTGCTGAACGGCACCACCGGTATTGCAGTCGGCATGGCAACGGATATCCCACCGCACAACCTGCGTGAAGTGGCCAAGGCGGCGATCGCGCTGATCGACAGCCCGAAAACTACGCTGGATGAGCTGTTGGATATCGTCCAGGGGCCGGATTATCCTACCGAAGCCGAAATCATCACGCCGCGCAGTGAGATCCGCAAAATTTACCAAAGCGGCCGTGGTTCGGTTCGCATGCGTGCAGTGTGGAAAAAAGAGGATGGCGACGTGGTGATCACCGCGCTGCCGCACCAGGTTTCCGGGGCACGCGTGCTGGAGCAGATCGCCGCCCAGATGCGTAATAAAAAGCTGCCGATGGTGGAGGATCTGCGTGATGAGTCGGACCATGAGAACCCGACTCGCCTGGTGATCGTGCCGCGCTCCAATCGTGTCGATCTGGAACAGGTGATGAACCATCTGTTTGCCACCACCGATCTGGAACGCAGCTACCGTATCAATCTTAATATGATTGGCCTGGATAACCGCCCGGCGGTGAAAAACCTGCTGGAGATCCTCAGCGAGTGGCTGGTCTATCGCCGTGATACCGTTCGTCGTCGCCTGAACTATCGTCTTGAGAAAGTCCTGAAGCGCCTGCATATCCTTGCCGGTTTACTGGTGGCTTTCCTGAATATTGACGAAGTGATCCATATCATTCGCAGTGAAGATGAGCCGAAGCCGGTACTGATGTCACGTTTCGACATTTCAGAAACCCAGGCTGAAGCCATTCTGGAACTGAAACTGCGCCATCTCGCCAAGCTGGAAGAGATGAAAATTCGCGGTGAGCAGGATGAGCTGGAAAAGGAGCGCGATCACCTGCAGGGTATTCTGGCGTCTGAACGTAAAATGAATACGCTGCTGAAAAAAGAGCTTCAGGCCGATAGCGATACCTACGGGGACGACCGCCGTTCTCCGCTGCGCGAGCGTGAAGAGGCGAAAGCCATCAGCGAGCACGAACTGGTGCCTTCCGAGCCGGTGACCATTGTTCTGTCGCAAATGGGTTGGGTGCGTAGCGCCAAAGGGCACGACATCGATCCGGCGGGCCTCAGCTATAAAGCCGGGGACAGCTATCGTGCGGCGGCACGCGGTAAGAGCAACCAGCCGGTCGTCTTTATCGACTCCACCGGGCGCAGCTATGCGCTCGATCCTGTCACGTTGCCGTCGGCGCGCGGGCAGGGCGAGCCGCTCACCGGTAAGCTGACGCCGCCGCCGGGGGCGATAGTTGAACAGGTGCTGATGGAGGCCGATGAGCAGCGGTTGCTGATGGCATCGGACGCAGGTTACGGATTTGTCTGCACCTTCAGCGATCTGGTTTCCCGCAACCGTGCCGGTAAAGCGCTGCTCAGTCTGCCGGAAAATGCCAAAGTCATGACGCCGCTGGCTATTCATGGTGATGACGATCTGCTGCTGGCGATTACCGCTGCCGGACGTATGCTGATGTTCCCGGTTGGCGACCTGCCGCAGCTCTCCAAAGGGAAGGGCAACAAGATTATCTCTATTCCGGCGGCTCAGGCGGCATCGGGTGAAGATAAGTTGGCCTGGCTACTGTTGCTGACGCCGCAAAGTGCCATTACTCTGTACGTCGGCAAGCGTAAGCTGACGCTGAAAGCGGAAGATTTACAGAAGTTCCGTGCAGAACGTGGGCGTCGTGGCACTCAGCTGCCGCGCGGACTACAGCGTATCGATCGTGTTGATGTTGATGGTCCGTCACGTCCTGTCGTAGATGACAGCGAGGAGTAATTCTCCTGTGCCGATTGCAGGCTGGGGGCGTCAAGGTCTTCAGCCTGTCGAAATCATCAAATAAAAAACAGTTAAGCCACTTTTAGTCAGCGTATGATGCCGAAATCATTCGGTCAGCATACGTTGTCGGCATGCAATAACGAGGTTGTGATGCTCTCTATTTTACGTATCATTGTGGTTATTATTTATTCGATACTGGTTTGTGTTTTTGGCTGTATTTATTGCC
This sequence comes from Erwinia sp. S38, assembly GCF_016624545.1. Lineage (NCBI taxonomy): Bacteria > Pseudomonadati > Pseudomonadota > Gammaproteobacteria > Enterobacterales > Erwiniaceae > Erwinia > Erwinia sp. S38. Next base: position 472,398 of record NZ_JACVTS010000001.1, read on the forward strand.
TGTTCAGTCCGCGAAACCCGAAGCATGTTTCTACCTTTGGCCGCCTTTTCGGCCGGCTGGCTCCGGTGTTTGGTTTAAAGGTTGAATTGCGCCGCCCCGAAGGCCATGAAAATTTCCCCAACGCGATCTATATCTGTAATCACCAGAACAACTACGACATGATTACCGCGGCGAATATCGTTGAGCCATCAACCGTTACCGTTGGCAAAAAAAGCCTGCTGTGGGTTCCTTTCTTCGGTCTGCTCTACTGGCTGACAGGTAATTTGCTGATCGACCGTGATAATCGTGCCAAAGCGCACGGCACCATTGGTGAACTGGTTAACGAGTTTCAGAAGAAGAAAATCTCATTCTGGATGTTTCCGGAAGGCACGCGTAGCCGCGGCCGTGGGTTGCTGCCGTTCAAAACCGGTGCGTTTCATGCTGCCGTTGCTGCCGGTGTACCGATTATTCCGGTCGTGGTTTCCAACACGCATGACAAAATCAAACTCAACAGGTTGAAAAATGGCCTTGCTATCGTTGAAATGATGCCGCCCGTCGATACTAAATCATTTGAAAATCAGTCTGTTCGTAAGCTGGCAACCCACTGCCGCGAGCTGATGTCGGCAAAACTTGATGAGTTAAATGCTGAAGTCGCTGCACGCGAAGCATCAGGTAAGCTATAAATTATCGGAGTGAGCGTGGCGTCACGCTCACTGTAGTTGTTCATGCGGCAGCACAGCCCGCGCACAATGATAACAATGGATTTCGGCCGCCCTGTTGGCCGTTTTTGGCTTACGGAGTCGGGTATGTCCCTTAGTCGTCGTCAGTTCTTTAAGGCCTCAGGCATTGCCCTTTGCGCTTCCTCGTTACCCTTCAGCGCGCGTGCGGCAGGACCGGGCACGCCACTGCCGGTTCCGCCGCTGATTGAGTCTCGCCGTGGGCAGCCGCTGTTTCTGACGATGCAGCGTAGCCACTGGTCTTTTGACGGCAGCAGCAAGGCGCAGGTGTGGGGGTTTAACGGTCTCTATCTGGGGCCAACGGTACGCGTATGGAGCGGTGACGACGTCAAACTGATCTACAGCAACCGGCTAAATGAACCGGTAGCGATGACCGTCAGCGGACTTCAGGTACCCGGTGCGCTGATGGGGGGAGCTGCCCGCATGATGTCACCGGGCGTTGACTGGTCACCGGTCATTCCCATTCGTCAGGCTGCTGCAACCTGCTGGTATCATGCCAATACGCCGAATCGCATGGCCCCGCATGTGTATAACGGGCTGGCGGGAATGTGGCTGGTGGAGGATGAGGTTAGTAAGTCCTTACCTATTCCCAAACACTATGGCGTGGACGACTTCCCACTCATTATTCAGGACAAACGACTCGATAACTTCGGCTCGCCGGAATATGACCCGCCCGGCGAAGGTGGCTTTATTGGTGATACGCTGCTGGTTAACGGCGTGCAGAATCCGTTCCTTGAAGTTTCACGCGGCTGGGTGCGTTTGCGTTTGCTGAATGCCTCCAATGCTCGCCGCTATCAATTACGTATGAGCGATGCCCGCCCCTTCAATGTCATTGCCAGCGATCAGGGGTTTTTGCCTGCGCCGGTTGTGGTTGAACAACTGTCACTGGCACCCGGTGAGCGCCGTGAAGTTCTGATTGATATGACCCAGGGGGATGAAGTTTCGATTACCGCAGGTGAAGCAGCAGGTTTTGTCGATCGGCTGCGTGGCATCTTCGAACCCTCCAGCATTTTGATCTCCACACTGATACTGACCCTGCGGCCTACGGGGCTGTTACCGTTAGTAACCGATAACTTACCAATGCGTATTCTGGCGGACCAAATCATTCCCGGCACCGTCAGCCGCACCCGTGAATTCCGCCTGGGTGACTCCACGCCGGGTATTAACGGTGCGCTCTGGGATATGAAGCGAATTGACACTCAGGCGCAGCAGGGCAGTTTTGAGCGCTGGATGATTCATTCAGATATACCGCAGGCGTTTCATATTCAGGGCGTAATGTTTCTGATTAAAAGCGTCAATGGTGCGCAGACCATGGCTGAAGATCGCGGCTGGAAGGATACAGTTTGGATAGACGGCGATGTGGAACTGCTGGTGTCATTTACTCAGTCATCTTCCGAGCACTTCCCGTTTGTTTATTACAGCCAGATGCTGGAAATGGCCGATCGCGGCACAGCGGGGCAGATGCTGGTCAACCCTGTGTTGTAGATCCTGGACGAATTGCCCGCTGTTGAGGCGGGCAATTCGTGGCGGATTAATTGAAGCTTTCCGGGTCCGGGCCCAGGCGATTATTACGATCGAGCGACGTAATTTCACTGACTTCCGTTTTCTCCAGGCGGAAATCAAAAACTTCAAAATTCTCTTTAATACGCGATGGCGTCACGGATTTTGGAATCACCACCAGTCCGCTATCCAGATGCCAGCGGATAACGATCTGAGCCGGGGTTTTACCGTACTTCTGCGCCAGCCGTTTGATAATCTCCTGATCGAAAACGCCTTCACCGCCCTGTGCCAGCGGGCTCCATGATTCCGTCTGAATATGATGCATCGCGTTCCATGCGTGTAGAGTGCGCTGTTGCAGCATCGGATGCAGCTCCACCTGATTGATGACCGGGCTGACGCCGGTTTCATCCAGCAATCGCTTAAGATGCGGTTCGTTAAAGTTGCATACGCCGATACTTTTGGTCAGCCCCTGCTGCTGGAGCTTGATCATGGCCTGCCATGCCGCAACAAACGTGTCTTTTTCCGGGCACGGCCAGTGCATCAGATAGAGGTCGACCGTATCCAGCTGCAGTTTTTTCAGGCTGGCTTCCAGCGCCTTTTCGGCATTCAGCTGGTCGTCATTCCACAGTTTGGTGGTGATGAAGATATCGTCCCGCGCCACGTCGGTTTCGCGCAGCGCCTGGCCAATACCCTCTTCATTCTTGTAAATTGCCGCGGTATCAATCGAACGATAACCGACGTCCAGCGCCGTCACTGCCGCGCTTCGCGCTTCATCCACGCTGGCCTGCCAGACGCCCAGCCCAAGCTGCGGCATCATGTTGCCATCGTGCAGTTTAATGATTGGTTGATCTGCCATGTTCGCTCCTTTTCTGCGGAAAAACCGGTGCAGTGGCACCGATTGATGGAATTAAGTCTAGTTGATAAGCAGAGGATTCGTGGGGACTAGCGTGCGTCCAGATAGATCTGGCGGCTGATATCCAGCGTAATGTCCTGCCGTTCACCCAGCGCGGTAAGTCCTTTTTCTGCCAGTTTTTCCAGCAGGGCGGGGATCGATGACCCGTCGAGCTGATAATCGGACATCCGGGTAGCGATACCCATCCGCTCGAAGAATTCGCGTGTGGCGGTAATCGCGCCATCAATGCGTTCCGCCTCGCTGCCGTCAGTGATTCCCCAGACGCGCTCCGCATACTGCAGCAGTTTTTCCCGCTTGGTATCGCGTTTGATATTCAGCAGCGACGGCAGCACGATAGCCAGCGTCTGTGCGTGGTCAATGCCGTGTAGCGCGGTCAGCTCGTGTCCGAGCATATGCGTTGACCAGTCCTGCGGTACTCCGGCACCGATCAGGCCGTTCAGCGCCATGGTGGCGCTCCACATCACGTTAGCGCGAACGTCATAATTTTCCGGCTCCGCCAGCGCACGTGGGCCTTCTTCAATCAGCGTCAGCAGCAGGCCTTCGGCAAACCGGTCCTGTACGCGGGCGTCAACCGGGAAAGTAAGGTACTGCTCAACGGTGTGCACAAAGGCATCCACAACGCCGTTGGCGATCTGGCGCGGCGGCAGGCTGTAGGTGTAAACCGGGTCCAGCACCGCGAAAAGCGGGAACAGGTGGTTGCTGCGAAACGCCCGCTTATCGTGCGTGGCGCGGCGGTTAATTACCGCACTGCGATTTGATTCGGAGCCCGTCGCGGGCAGTGTCAGCACCGACCCGACAGGCAGCGCCTGTTCAATTTCAGCGCCGCCGGTTTCCAGAATATGCCACGGGTCCTGCGGATACAGCGCCGCAGCGGCGATAAACTTGGTGCCGTCCAGTACCGAGCCGCCACCCACCGCCAGCAGGAAGGTGATCTTATCCCGTTTAACGATCTCCACCGCTTTCATCAGCGTCGAGAAGTCCGGGTTAGGTTCGATACCGCCAAATTCCTGCAGATCAAAGCCCTGTAACGCGCTATAGACCTGATCCATGACGCCATTTTTCTTGACGCTGCCGCCGCCGAACAGGATCAGCACTTTGCTGTTGGCAGGAATGGAGGTGGCCAGCTGGGCGATTTGTCCCTGGCCAAACAGGATGCGGGTGGGCGTATGCAGTACGAAATTGTTCATCGCGATAATCCTGGAAGTATGACGTTTATCAGATGAATCATTGTGCGCAGCAGGTGAACATTGCTCAATGCACATTTCTGCCGGAATCTTGCCTGATTCTCCAAACCACTGGAGAAATGACGGGCGTCAGGCGATGATGCTGACGTAAAACTTTCAGCAGCGGGAAGAGTGAATGAACAGAAGCGCGACGTGTGAACGGCTGGCCAGTCAGGTTATCGGCCTGGTGACGCAGAATAAGGGAATATCGTCGGTTCCCGGCATCAGCCTGATTTACGCTGACAAACATGTGTCGCGCACTCCGGTGATGTATCAGCCGGCGATTGTGATCCTGTTTCAGGGGCAGAAGACCGGCTACCTGGGTAACAGCGTGTTTAGCTACGATGCCAATAAATACCTGATGCTGACCGTACCGCTGCCGTTTGAATGTGAGACGTTCGCCACCCCGGAGGCGCCGCTGGCCGGCATGATGCTGCGGGTCGATCCGTTGAAGCTACAGGATCTGCTGATGGATATTGGGGATGACGATGCCTTCCATCCTGAACCGAAAACCTGCGGTATTCATTCGGCGCTACTGACGGAGGAGATGCTCTGCGCCACGGAGCGCCTGCTGGACATGATGGATAACCCGCGCGATGCCCGCGTACTGGGGCCGCAGCTGGTGCGGGAGATCCTCTATTACGTCCTGCAGGGGCCGTGCGGTGGCGCGCTGCTGGCGCTGGTGAGTCGGCAGACGCAGTTCAGCCAGATTGCCCGCGCGCTGCGGCGTATCGAACATCATTTTACCGACAATCTGAGCGTTGACCTGCTGGCGGCCGAGGCCAACATGAGCGTTTCGGCGTTTCATCATAACTTCAAGGCGGTGACCAGCACCTCGCCGTTGCAGTATCTGAAAAGCTACCGCCTGCATCAGGCGCGTATGATGATGCTGCAGGAGGGAATGAAGGCCAGCGTGGCGGCGATGAAAGTGGGATATGAAAGCGCCTCGCAGTTTTCGCGCGAGTTCAAACGCTACTTTGGCGTAACGCCAGGGGAAGAGATGACGCGGATGCGGCAGCCGGGGTAAAACCGGCCCGGATTAGCGGGCCTTTTTACGCCTCAGAACCAGCACAACGCTACCGGTTAGTCCGGCGCAAAGCAGCACCAGCGGCAGGATCATCAGGATCGCCATGACCTGATCTTCATGACGTTTGATAAACGGCACCTGGCTGATGCCATAGCCGATCGTCACCAGAATCGTTACCCACAGCAGCCCGCTGAGCCAGTTAAACAGCTGGAAACGGCCATTTTTCAGCCCGGAAATGCCGGCCATTGTAGGCAGAATGGTTCGCACAAAGGCGAGGAAGCGCCCAACCAGCAGCGCCAGCAGCCCGTGGCGGTTGAACAGGCTCCACGCCCGCTGGTGATACTGCGCGGGGAGGTGCAGCAGCCAGCCCTTAACCAGCCGGGTATTGCCCAGCCAGCGGCCCTGCAGATAGCTCAGCCAGCAGCCAATGCTGGCGGCGGCGGTCAGGATGATCATCGTGGGAACAAACGCCATGACGCCTTTGGCCACCATGGCACCGGCCAGCAGCAGCAGGCTGTCGCCGGGGAGAAATGAAGCCGGAAGCAAACCATTTTCAAGCAGCAACGTGATAAACATAATCCCGTAAACAACCCAAATCACATCCGGATTGGCCAGCGCGGTAAAGTCCTGATGCCAGAGCGCCTGAACAATCTCGTGTAAAACACCCATTCGTTATCCCGTTAACTACATCTATAGCTATATCCCTATAGTACTCGCAAATCGTGTCGGATATCTTGATCAAAGGCGCGAACAGCGCGCCTTATTGATAATTTGTTGAAGCACAGGCGATTATTGGCTAAGTCTGTCGAAGCCCGCGCGAAGATCCTCGATCAGATCGTCCACGTGTTCCAGGCCGATATGTACCCGAACCAGCGTGCCGCTAAAATCAACGCCGCCCGCGGGGCGGATAGCCGCCAGCTCTTCAGGCTGATTGGCAAGGATCAGCGACTCGTAGCCGCCCCAGGAGTAGGCCATGCTGAAGTGGCTGAAGTTATCCAGGTAATGCGCCAGGCGTTCACTGCTCAGGCGTTCTTTCAGCACAAAGGAGAAAAGACCGCTGCAGCCGCTGAAATCTCGCTTCCAGAATTCATGGCCCTTGCACTGCGGCAGCGCCGGATGATTCACCCGCTCAACTTCGTCACGTTCTGCCAGCCACTGTGCAACCTGAATGCTGCTCTCCTGATGCTGACGCAGGCGCACGGCCAGCGTGCGCAGCCCGCGGCTGGTGACATAGGCGGTATCGGCATCGACCATCTGGCCCATCAGATAGGAGTTTTCGCGCAGCTGCGCCCAGCAGCGTTGATTGGCTACGGCAGTCCCGATCATCGCATCCGAATGGCCAACCAGATACTTGGTCGCGGCCTGGATGGAGATATCCACGCCAAAATCCAGCGCACGGAACAGGATACCGGCGCCCCAGGTGTTATCGACCATAATAACGGCATCGGGCGCTTTGCTGCGAACCGCCGCCACGATTGACGGAATATCCTGCACTTCCATGGTGATTGACGCCGGTGATTCAAGGAACACCACGCGGGTGTTGGGCTGCACTAACTCGGCGATTTCAGATCCGATGCAGTGATCGAACCAGGTGGTGCTGACATTCAGCTTGCTGAGGATTTTGGTGCAAAAATCCTGAGTCGGCTCATAAACGCTGCCGCTCATCAGCACGTTATCACCAGCGTTTACAAACGCCAGAATGGCGTTAGCGACGGCGGCGGCACCGCACGGATACAGCACGCAGCCCGCACCGCCTTCCAGTTCGGTCATCGCATCCTGCAGCGAAAAATGGGTGAGGGTACCCCGGCGGCCATAAAACAGTTCGCCGTTGGCGCGCCCTGCGGTGGCACGTTTTTTATCGGCTACGGTGTCAAAAACCAGAGAAGAGGCGCGCTGGATCACGCTGTTCACCGATCCCTGGGTGTATCGTTTGCTGCGTCCGGCGGCCACCAGGGCCGTTTCGATTTTTTTGCTGGTCATTAAAACGATCTCTTTATTCAGTTATGTTTTTTACGTTAACACGGCTACCTCTCCTGAGGTATTCAGCCTGCGGGTAAGTGATAAAATTTCACTGTGAGCGCCATCACATCCTTAAATGAGAAAAAAATTGTTCAAAAAATGTCTTATAGGGTGTAAATAGTAATGAGAACTACTATCAATTCCTAACGGGTTTGGTATGATCTGGCCTGAATTTTTTCGCTATCAGCAATTAGATGTTGGAGACACAGCGTGACAAATGATTTGATGCAGATGGACCTTTCCGTCTGGGGCATGTACCAGCATGCAGACATCGTGGTTAAAGCCGTAATGATTGGACTGTTGTTGGCATCCGTTGTCACCTGGGCCATCTTCTTTAGCAAAACAATCGAATTGAGTTCCGCTCGCCGACGTCTGAAGCGTGAGCAGCAGCAGCTGGCAACCGTACGTTCGCTGGATGAAGCTGCAAAAACCAGCGCCGGTTTCACCGGTCAGAGCCTCAGCGCATTGCTGATTAAAGAAGCTGAAAACGAGCTGGAGCTTTCCGCTGGCACCGACGATAACAACGGAATCAAAGAGCGTACCGGTTTCCGCCTTGAGCGCCGCGTAGCTGCCTTCAGCCGCCACGCCGGTCGCGGCAACGGCTACCTCGCCACTATCGGTGCGATTGCGCCATTCGTGGGTCTGTTCGGTACTGTATGGGGCATCATGAACAGCTTCATCGGGATTGCAAAAACCCAGACCACTAACCTGGCCGTTGTGGCTCCGGGCATCGCGGAAGCGCTGCTGGCAACGGCGATTGGCCTGGTTGCCGCAATTCCTGCGGTTGTTATCTACAACGTCTTTGCCCGTATGATTGCCAGCTATAAAGCGTCTCTGGGCGATGTGGCTGCACAGGTTCTGCTGTTGCAAAGCCGCGATCTTGACCTTGCCGCCAGCGAAGGTTCTCACCGCGTTCAGTCGGCGCAGAAACTGCGGGTAGGTTAAGCGTTATGGCAATGCGATTAAACGAAGATCTCGATAGCAACGGTGAAATGCACGAAATCAACGTGACGCCGTTTATCGACGTGATGTTGGTGCTGCTGATTATCTTTATGGTCGCCGCGCCGCTTGCCACCGTTGACGTTCGCGTCAATCTGCCCGCTTCAACCAGTACGCCGCAGCCGCGCCCGGAAAAACCGGTTTATCTGTCGATTAAGGCTGATAATCAGCTGTTTATCGGTAACGATGCGGTATCGGAAGAGACGCTGGTGGATGCGTTGGTTAAGCAGACCGAAGGCAAGAAAGATACGACTATCTTCTTCCAGGCCGATAAGTCAGTGAGTTATGAAACGCTGATGAGCGTGATGGATAAGCTGCGTCAGGCGGGTTATCTGAAGATTGGCCTGATGGGCATGGAAACCGCGTCGAAATAACCGGGTTGCGGTTGCCGATTTAAGGGCTACCGTTTCAGGTGATGTTTCTCCGGTTTAAAATAAAGCCGCTGTCTTTTAGATAGCGGTTTTTTTATGCATGTGGCTGGTGGGTTTGGTTTTTGGGGAGCGGCCTCTGCGGTGTTCGGGCGGTCCTCGCGCCACGCGTTGCGTGGTGCCTTCGGCTCCGGCTGCGGGTCTTGCGGATCGGCCCGGAGCGGGCGTCCTGCCCGCGCCAGGCCTGAGCCCAGCATCCCTGCTGGTCTCTCCGGCCCCGCCGCCTGCGCCTCAGCGCTGCGGATTGCCCGACCGCCGCAGAGGCCGCTCCCCCGCATAAACTGTGCTCGCTTATTACTAGCTTTCACTCCCGGCATCGGCTCCGACTCCTGCCCGCGCCAGGCCTGAGCCCAGCATCTATGCTGGTAATTCAGCCTCGCGACCAGCGCCTCTGAGCTGTGGGTTGCCCTAACGCCGCAGAGGCCGCTCTCCCCGCATTCACCGTGCTCGCTTATTACTAGCTTTCATTCCTGGTATTGGCTCGACTCCTGCCCGCGCCAGGCCTGAGCCCAGTATCCATGCTGGTCTCTACGGCCCCGACGCCTGTGCCTCAGCGCTGCGGGCTTGCCGCAGAGGCCAATCATGCGATCGGTTTTACCCGCCTTACAGCCTTCTGTTTCTTTATCCCAGTGACAAAGCAATGTTGGGCAGGCCATGACAGCTGTTGTGATTAAGAACTTCCTAAAGGCAACGCGAACATAGCAAAGCAGACGGGCTGTCTCCGCTCACCCGGCAATCCGCAGCGCTGAACGAAGAGAGGAAGCCCGGATTCGGCCGCATGGACGCGGACGAAAGGCACAGCCGCGCAGGACGCGCGTCTGTGCCGGTCCGTGAGGCTGACGAGCGGAGTGATGGCACCGCGAAGCGGCGCGAGGACCGCCGGGTGAGCGGAGACAGCCCGTAGGCGGGATCGCCGAACTGCCAGCCGACGCCAGTGACCTAAAGCTAAACCGGAGCCTGTAATTTAAATTGTGTAATTGCCTGTTTTTGATATGTTCATAA